>JBIOIA010000085.1:0-10674 GCA_044449445.1 Gemmatimonadales bacterium | reverse complement strand
GGCGGGCATCACGTCGTGGGGCCTGGCGAGGCACGACTCGACGATGCTCGCCGACCGCTTGCACTTCGCCTTCGACGAGTCCGACCTCACGCCCGAGGACCTCGCCGAGCTCGATGCCAAGCGGCAGGTCCTGGTCGCGCACCCCAGCCTCGTGATCCAGATCGTCGGCAACGCCGACGAGCGCGGCCCCGACGAGTACAATCTCGCGCTGGGCGAGCGGCGCGCGGCGGCGGCGAAGCGCTGGCTCCTCGCGGCCGGCATCGCCGAGTCGCGCATCAGCATCGTCAGTTGGGGCGAGGAACACCCGCTCGATCCGGCCCACAACGAGGCGGCGTGGGCGCAGAATCGGCGCGACGAGTTCCTCGTCATGCGCTCGTCTCAGTAGCGCCCTGAGCGCACCCGGAAGTTCCGAGGGACCGCCGCGCACGCTCGCGCAGCGCGAGCGGAGGCTGATTCTCGATTCGCTGCTCCTCGGCGTGGGCGGCGCCCTCGCCGCCCAGCTGTTCCTGCTGGCCCTCCGGCTGGCACAGTCGTTCTTCCTGGAGTTCGCGGCCGGCTACCGGCCGCCCGGGCTCCCCAACGAAGGCGGCAGTCCGGTTGAGCACGTCGGGCGCTTCGGCCTGTGGCTCGTGCCCGTCGTCGCCGCGCTCGGCGGCTGGATCGTCGGCCTGCTCATTACCCGCCTCGCGCCGGAGGCGGAAGGCCATGGCACGGACGCCGCAGTGCGCGCCTTCCATCGCAGCGACGGCGCGCTCAGGGCCCGCGTGCCACCGATCAAGACCATCGCGTCGGCCATCACCATCGGTTCGGGCGGCTCGGCGGGCCGCGAAGGGCCGGCGGCGCTGATATCGGCCGGCATCGGGTCCTGGTACGGGCAGCTGACGTCCCGGGACGCCGCCGACCGGCGCCTGCTGCTCCTGATCGGCATGTCCGCGGGCCTCGCCGCCATCTTCCGCTCGCCCATCGGTACCGCCCTGTTCGCGATCGAGGTTCTCTACGCCGACATGGAGTTCGAGTCGGGCGCCCTGCTCTACACGCTGCTGGCCTCCATCGTGGCGTACGCCGTGAACGGAGTGTTCGTCGGCTTCAAGCCGCTGTTCGTCGTGCCGCCGCTCAAGACGCCCGAGGCGCTGGAATTCCTCTGGTTCGCGGCGCTCGGCGTCGCGGCCGGACTGGTGGCGGTGCTCGTGCCGCTCGTGTTCTACGGCACGCGCGACGTATTCCACCGGCTCCGCGTCCCGCCCAGCCTCAAGCCGGCGATCGGCGGCCTGCTCACCGGCCTGCTCGGCGTCGCGCTGCCGCAGGTGATCGGAGGCGGATACGGCTGGATGCAGAGCGCCATTGACGGGCGGATGCTCGCGGGCACGCTCCTGTTGCTCGTGTTCGCGAAGATCGTCGCCATGAGCATGACCGTGTCGTCGGGCGGATCGGGCGGCGTATTCGCGCCGAGCCTGTTCGTCGGCACGATGCTCGGCGCGTGGTTCGCGGCGGTCACGCACCACGACTCGGCGTCGTTCGCCGTGGTGGGCATGGCGGCGGTGTTCGCCGGCGCGGCGCACGTGCCGATCGCATCCCTCATGATGGTCACGGAAATGACCGGCGGGTACACGCTGCTGGTTCCGGCCGCGCTGGCCGTCACGCTGAGCTACATCGTGCAGATGCGCCTGGCGGCGCGGCTGCCGTACCGCGGCCTCTACTCCGAGCAGGTGCCGCGGCGCGCCGATTCTCCGGCGCTCCACTCGGAGCACCTCGAAATCGCCGTCCGCATCCTCGAGCGGCAGCATCCCGAGGCCGCGCGCGCGCAGAACCACCTCGAGCTTCTGGCCATGCTGCGCTCGGGCGCGCCGGCCGCGCTCGACCACGGCCGCCAGCTCTTGCTCGGGATCCTGCGCAAGGGAAGCAGCTGGGTGGGGCGTGGTTTCGGAGCCGATCGAGGGCGCCTCGACGACGATACGCAGGTGATCGCCATCATCCGCGGCGAACACATGATGGCGCCGCACGCCCAGGCGCAGCTGGAGGCCGGAGACCGACTGATCCTGCTGACGACCGAGACCGCTCTCGAGCGGGTGCGCGCAGAAGTCGAACCCTGGTAGAGCCCTGAAACAAGAGCGGCCCCGGAGATCCCGGGGCCGCTCGAGCTTGTTGGAACGTCTGCTACGCGACCTTGCTCGCCTTGCCCACCTTGGTTCCCTTGGACGCCTTGGCCGCCGTGACCTCCTTCGCAGCGGCCTCCAGAACGCTCGCAGTGACCTGGACGCGGACCGTGTTCGTCGCCGCAAGCGGGCGCCGCACCGAGGCCGGCTCGATGCCCGCACGCAGCGCGGCGATCACGCCGGCGGCTTCCCAGTAATTCTCCACCTGGAAGAACTTGTCCGGGGACCACGGCAGGTCGAGCAGGTTGTTCCGCATCAGGTTCTTGTTCTCTTTCACCGCGATGACCGTGATCCCCTGCGCCAGGGCCGCCAGCGTCGGCAGGCCCAGGCAGCCATCCGGGATCACCATGCACGAGATGTCGGACGCCGTCAGTGTTCCATTGTGGAACGCAGGGTCCTTACTACTGATGATCCGCGGGCTCCTCTGGAGTCCCTTGAAGATGCACTGCAGGAAGGCGACCGAGACCGCCTCCGCCGCCATCCTGGGATCCACGATGCCCGGGTCCTCGTCCGCGATCTCCTGCGATTCGAGCATCGGCGAGTGTGCCGAGGGGATGTCGTAGAGCGAGGAGACGGCGTGGGTCAGCATCGCCTCCACCCCGCCCCACGGGTTCACCATGTGCCCGTCGCTCTGGAAGTACTGCATGTGGTAGCTGGACGGCACGTGGATGACGGACGCGATCGCGACCGCGTCGTACTCGCCCTTGTACGTGTCCAGCACGTTGCAGAGCCGGTCCAGGCCCTCGATCTCGCCGGCGGCGCTCCCCGAATCCGTGTAGCGCGCCGTCAGCTGGAGCGGCGGATCGAGCACGACCACCCTGGGTGCGTTGAGCCCGTAGGTGGCGCGGGCGGCCGACACCGAGTTGATGGCCGCGGTCACGAAGCTCTCGTCCTCGTGCGCATCCATGATGACCAGGAGGCGGTTCGCCCGGACCGGCTGGAGACCGGCCGTCCCCATGAGGAGGCGGCAGATCACGCTGCCTTCCACGTACAGGGCGTTCGGCGGCATCTCGTTGATGTCGGACGCGTTCACCACATTCGGGTGCAGGATCAGGCGATCAGACACGTTGCCGAGGAGCTTGGCGACGGGTCCGGCGTCGCCGGCGTGCCCGCCGATCTCGGTGCCGGCGCCGGTCGGAACGAGCAGCACGACGTTGAACTCGTCCGCGTTCTCCGACTCCCGCTTCCTGAACTGGAAGATCGACTCGGGGGCGCGGGGCCAGGCGCCCTTCCCGGCCTCGATGGCGGCGACTTCGCAGTGGTAGCCGCTGCGGTCGGACTTCGGTACGGCGAACCGGAGGGGCACGGCGCCCTTGAGCTGCTTCTGGACCGCCCGCGCGAAGTGCGCGATGACGTCATCCGCTGCGTGGATCGGTGGGAGCACCATCTCTCGCTGGTGGATGATCACGCGTGGGTCCCCCCGAAACGGGATGTGAAGTCGCTGTAGGTGAAGCGTCGTTTCAGCACGAATTGTGCGTCTGGAGTGCGGGCGTAGATGCTGGGCAGGTTGATGCCGTTGAACATGTGCGCCTTTACGAATGTGTACGCGCCCTGGTCGGCGAACACGACTCTCGAGCCGACCTCGAGCGGTTCATCGAACGCATAGTTGCCGAAAATGTCGCCCGCGAGGCAGCTGCTGCCCGCAAGCGTGTACTCGAACTCACCGTCTTCCGAGTGACCGAGCACGTTCGGCTCGAACTGATATTCGTAGACTTCGGGCATATGATTCACCGTTGTGTCCAAAATCGCAATAGTTTTTCCGTCATTTTCGAAAATGTCGATGACCGACGAGACGATGAAACCGGCCTCCCGGACCATCGTGGCACCCGGCTCGATGAAGACGTCGAGTCCGGCGTGCCTCTTCACCACGGCGACGGCCCTGCAGAGTGCCTCGACGTCACGATCCGCCTTGAAGAGGTATCCGCCGCCCATGTTGAGCCACCGGATGTTCTCGAAAACCCTCTCGCCCAGCACGTCGTAGACTCGACACACCGTGTCGTGGAGCTGGACCAGGTCGTCGCAGTCGCAGTTCGAATGGAAGTGCAGGCCTTCCAATGATTTGAGCGAGTCCGGCTCGGTCTCCAGCACCCGCACGACGTCTTCGATCGGGGCCCCCAGACGCGAAGCGATGCGGCACGGGTTGTAGCGCGCATCCTCGACGAAGGAGAGCCGCGGATTGATCCGGAGGCCGCACGACGTCCCGTTGGTCAGCAGGGGCCGCAGGCGGGCCCACTGAGGGAGGGAATTGAACGAAATGTGGTCCACCAGGTGCCCGACCGAGGTCACGTCGCCGGCCTTGAGGCCGGGGGTGGTCAGCGTGACGATCCCCCGGTCCTGGAGGATCTCGCGCGCCATCGAGACCTCGAAGGCGGAGGCGGCCGCAAAGCCGTCCACCCGGCCCACCAGGAGGCGGATGCCGTCGGCCAGTGCGAAGGGTTTGAGAGTGTAGAGGACTTTGCAGCCGGCCGCGTCGGCCGCCCTGGAGACGAGACCCGCAGCCCGTGTGATGCTGCTCTCGTCGTAGATGAATGCCGGCGTCTCGATGGACGCCGATTCGAATGCCTGCGCCGTCGCGGCGCCCTCAACCATCGATTATGGGTGTTATCATGCTCTCTATAGTAGTAATTATGCATGTCGAGTCGCAAGAGGTTTGTTGAGAATCACTTCGGCGCGCACCTCGCACGACTTGTCAACATGCATCCCGTCACCACATAGATTCACACATGGCGGAGACGCGCGGCGAGGCAGCGGCCATTGCCCGGACGGTGCTCGTCATCGAAGACGACATGCCGATCCGGCGCGCCGTGAGGAACGCCCTGAGCGAGCTTGCGGACCGTATCGTCGAGGCCGAGACCGGCAGGCAGGGCATCGACTTCGCTGCGGCGGAGCGGCCCGAGCTCGTCGTGCTCGACCTGGGCTTGCCGGACATGCCCGGCATCGAGGTGTGCAGGGAGATCCGCCGCTGGGCGACGATGCCGATCGTCGTGCTTTCGGCCCGGCACGCCGAGGACGAGAAGGTGCAGCTCCTCAACGCCGGCGCCGACGACTACGTCACGAAACCATTCAGCGTTCCCGAGTTCGCCGCGCGGGTCCGCGCGCAGCTGCGTCGCGCGCGAACGCCGAGCGCGCCGCTCGAGCCGACGCTGACGACCGCGGACGGACTGACGATCGACTTCGTCCGCCGCACGATCGCACGTCACGAGGAGCCGATCCGGCTCACACCGCTCGAGTGGGAGATCCTGCGCGTGCTCTCCCGGGAGCCCGGTCGCACGCTCACGCACCAGCAGATCTTCGACGCCGCGTGGGGCCGGGAGTTCGGCAATCCGCAGCAGTACCTGCGCGTCCACATCACCAACCTGCGGCGGAAGATCGAGGTGGATTCCGCCAACCCGCAGCTCATCGTCACGGAGCCCGGCGTGGGCTACCGCTTCGAGCAGCCGCGCACGGCGTGACCCGGCTGCGGCTGGTCGGACCCGCGCTGGTGTGGGGAACCGTGCTGGTCGTGGTCACGCTGGTGCTGCGCCTGGGCCGCGCCGACATCGACCAGGCGCACGTGGTGCTCGCGTACCTCCTCGTGGTGCTGGGCGGCAGCGTCAGCGGGGGCCGAACCCTGGGCCTCGCGCTCGCGTGCGCCGCGTTCCTGCTCATCGACTTCTTCTTCCAGCTGCCGTTCGACCGGCTCACCGTCGGCAAGCCGCTCGACTGGGTCATCCTCATCTCGTTCCTGGTCACCGCGGTCGTGGCGACACAGCTGCTGGCGATGCTCCGCGCGGAAGCGGCCCAGGCAAGGCAGCATGCCGACGAGATCGCCGCGCTGAGCGCCGAGCGCGAGCGGCTGGCCGAAGCGGCCAAGCACGCCGAGGCGCTGCGCGAAGCGGATCACCTGAAGGATATCGTGCTCGCCTCGCTGTCGCACGACCTGCGCACGCCGCTGACCACGATCAAGGCGCTCGCCCAGGACTCGGCGCTGCACGGCGACCTCAACGCAGCGGTGATCGAGGAGCAGGCCGACCGGCTCAGCCGGTTCGTCGGCGATCTGCTCGACCTGTCGCGGCTCAAGGGTGCCGCCTTCCCCGTCTCGCCCGAGGTCAACACCGCGGAGGACCTCATCGGCGCGGCGAGCCGTCAGGTAGCCGGTCTCCTCAATGGAAGGACGCTCGCCGTGAGCGTGGATACGAGCCGGCCCGCCCTGGTCGGCCGGTTCGACTTTGTCCAGGCGCTCCGCATCCTCAACAACCTGATCGAGAACGCGCTGCGGTACGCGCCGCCGGGCTCACCAGTGGACGTGAGCGTGAGCCGGGAGGGTGAGCGGCTCGTGTTCGCGGTCGCCGACCGCGGCCCCGGCATCGCGCCCGAGGAACGCGAGCGCATCTTCGAGCCCTTCTACCGGTCGGCGACGACGGGGCCGGACACCGGCCGCGCCGGCCTCGGGCTCTCGATCGCACGCCGCCTCGCGGAGATTCAGAACGGCTCCCTCGACTATGAGACGCGCCCTGGCGGCGGGAGCGTCTTCAAGCTGAGCCTGCCGGCCATCGACGTCTTAGCGGATTCTTAGCGCCCGACCGAGATTTCTTGGTCGATTCTTAGCCGCCGCTCCCGGTACGTTTCGCCGATGGAGCGGCGATTCCGTTCTTTGCCACTGTTGCGCGTCGCGGGCGCGCTGTCCTTCCAGCTGCTGAGTCCGCCCGCGCTGGGAGCGCAGGCGCCCCCGAGCGCGCCGGATCCTCGTGACGTCGTGGCGATCGCCCTGCGGCACAACCCCGACATCCTGGCCGCGCGGTTGCGCACCGACAGTGCCGTAGGGGAGCAGCGCATCGCCCGCGCCATTCCGAACCCGGTCGTGAACTCGGCCCCGAACCAGCCGTGGCAGTACACCGTGACGGTGCCGCTTGACGTGACGCCGCAGCGCTTCCTGCGCACGCGGGCGGCGGCCCGCGCGAGCGACGCCGCGCTGTCGGACGCGGCGGACGTGGTCCGGCAGGTCACGTTCGCGGTGCGCCAGGCCTACGTCGACGTGCTGCTCGCCGAGCAGCAGCGGGAGCTGGCGACCGAACGGCGCGACATCTTCCGCCAGCTGCTCGCGGCCGACTCGGCGCGGCTGCGCGCCGGCGACGTCCCGCAGCGCGACGTCATCAAGGCCGAGCTGGAGCTCGCGCGGGCGGACGCCGATCGCATGCGTTCAGATGCCCAGGTGCATGCGGCGCGGCTCGCCCTCCAGCTGTTGATGGGCGTCGGAACGCATGACACGGCCTTCACCGTGGCCGGGGGTCTGGCGTATGCCCCGGTGGAGATTCCAGCGGACTCGCTCGAGGCGCTCGCCGCGCAACGGCCTGACCTGCAAGCGGCCCACGCGCGCGTGGAGCAAAGTGCGGCGCTGCGCAGCCTGGCCTCCTCGCTGTGGATCCCGCTTCCCGAGCTGACGTACTCGTACCAGCACGGCGGGCAGTTCGCCCGCGGAGACCTGTTTACCAACGGCTCTTCGTACGCCCTCGGCTTCGGATTCTCGCTGCCCCTGTTCTACTGGAACGGCGGCGAGCGGCAGAGAAGCGCGGCCGGCCTCGAGCAAGCGACGGTGGCGACGCGGCACGCCGAGACCCAGGTGGCGAACGAACTGGCGACCTCCCTCGACAGCTACCGCTCGGCGCGCAGCCTGGCGGAGCGCTATGAGGGCGGCCTGCTGGCCGAGGCGCGCAGCGTCCTCGAGACGGCCCGCTACGCCTACGGCACCGGCGCCATCTCGCTGCTCGAGCTGCTGGATGCAATCGCGACATGGTCCGACACGCGCTCCGACTACATCACCGCCGTGCACGACTACTGGGTCAGCGTGTACGGGTTGAGCCGTGCGGTCGGACGGGACTTGGTCCCGTGACGTCGCGACGGATGTTGGGCGCGGCGGACCCCGCGGGCGCCGCCCGCCTGCTCGGCCTCGTTGCCATCCTCTCGGCGTGCGTCCGTCTTCCGCACCCGGACCTGCTCGGGGGTCAGTGGGTCGATACTGCGCACACGACCGCGTCCGACACGTCGATCTGGATCCTGAAGCCGAACGGCGACGACCTAGCGCTCCGGGTCGCCGGGACGTCGGTCGGCGACGGCGGCGCGCGGGTGGCGCCGCGCCCAGAGCTCTACGGGCGCTGGTACCTGTCCGGCGACTTCGCCGACACGGCGGGCCGCGCGCTGTGCTTCAATCAGCGCCCGGGCCGGAGCGCCCCCTCGTGCGTTCACTTTCGCCTCGACACGGTGCTGGTCGGCGGGCAGCCGCGTCGCCGGCTGCTGCTGGCTGCCTATGAGGGCTCGCACAGTGCGGCCGACCGTGTCCTGATCGAGCGACGTCCATGACGAAGCGGATCGTCGCGCTGCCTCTGGCGGCCCTGGTCGTCGTCCTCGCCGCGCTCGGGGTCGCGCTGCTCATGAGCGACGGGCGCCACCCCGCGAGTCTCGAAGCGACCAGCGAGCCGGTCCCGCCGGGCGAAGTTCGCCTGCCGCCCGATTCGCCGAAGCTCGCCAGCATCAGCGTGGACACCGTGCGCGCGCGTCGCGAGAAGGTGGTGGTCGTTCTGCCGGCACAGCTCGTGCTGGACGAGGATCACACGGTGCGCGTGACGAGCCCGGTGCTGGGCCGGGTCCGCTCGATCGACGCTGCTCCCGGCGACCATGTCGAAGCGGGCCGTGCGCTCGCGCACATCGCTTCGAGCGACGTCGCGCAGGCCCAGAGCGACCTCCAGCGAGCGGAGGCGGCGCTCACAACGGCGAGCACATCGCTGGTGCGTGCGCGCGATCTGTTTGCGCACCAGGTAATCGCGCAACGCGAGCTCCAGCAGGCGGTGAACGACTCCGCGCAGGCGCGCGCCGAGCGGGACCGCGCGCAGGCACGTGTCCAGCAACTCGGAGCAAGTCCGAGCGTGGGTCAGGACTACGTCCTGCGCGCACCTATTGCCGGCGACGTGGTGGATCGGACTCTGAACCCCGGCATGGAGGTGCGACCCGACCTCGCGGTGCCCTTGTTCACGGTGTCGAGCCTCGACACGCTGTGGCTTGTCGCCAGCGTTTACGAGCGCGACCTGGCCGCTGTACGTCGCGGCGAGCACGTCCTTTTCACGACCGAAGCGCTCCCCGGCCGCGTCGTCAGCGCTCGCGTCAGCTACGTCAGCAGCGCGCTCGACCCGGTGACCCGCACCGCGACGCTGCGAGCGCTGGTGTCGAACGGCGACCGCGCGCTGCACCCGTCCACGTTCGGCGATGTGAAGGTCGTCGCACCAGACAGTTCCGGTGTCCCTGTCGTGCCGATCCTTGCCCTTGTCACGCACGGCGCCGAGACGGTCGTCTTCGTGCAGACCGCGCCCGGCCGCTTCTCGATGCGCCCGGTGCAGGTCACGGACGATGACGGGCAGACAGCCGTCGTGGTCAGCGGCCTGCGCCCGGGCGAGGTCGTGGTCACGCGCGGCAGCCTGCTGCTCTCGGCCGAAGCCACGCCGGTCCGCTAGTGCTCCACCGCATCATCCGCTTTGCGCTGCGCCAGCGCCTGCTGGTGATCTGCGCGGCGCTTCTGGTGGCATTGGTCGGCATCCGCTCGTTCCGGTCCCTCCCCGTGGAGGCGTTCCCCGACGTCGAGGATATCAAGGTGACCGTGATCTCCCTGTGGCCGGGGCACGCCGCCGAGGAGCTCGAAAGGTCGGTGACCCTGCCGATCGAGCGGCAGATGAATGGCACGCCGAACCTGACGAGCCTTCGCTCCGTCTCGATGTTCGGCCTGTCGGTCGTGACCTTGGTGTTCGAGGACGGCGTCACCGACTACTTCGCCCGCCAGCAGGTGCTCGAGCGCCTTACGGCGGTCACGCTTCCGGCCGGCGTCAACTCGGGTCTCGGATCGCTCTCCAATTCAACGGGCGAAATCTTCCGCTATACGGTCCGCGGCCATCGACCGTTGACCGAGCTCAAGGAGCTCGAGGACTGGGTCGTGGAGCCGGCATTCCGCACGGTCCCGGGGTCGCAGACGTGGTCTCCTTCGGGGGGCTGGTGAAGCAGTACCAGGTCGACGTCGACCCGGCCAAGATGCAGGCCTACGGAGTCACGCTGCCCCAACTCGAGCAGGCGATCGCGAGTGCGAACGGCAACACCGGTGGCGGCTACATCGCACACGGCTACGAGAAGGAAGTGATCCGGGGCGTCGGCCTGTTCAGGAGCGTCGCCGACATCGCGGGAGTGATGGTCACGTCGCGCGGGGGCGTCCCCGTTCGGGTGAGCGATGTGGGCCTGGTCAGCGTCGGCGGCGCCCCGCGTGAGGGCATCGTCGCGAAAGACACCGCTGACGACGTCGTCGAGGGCATTGTCCTGCTGCGCAAGGGTGACCAATCGCTGCCTGCCCTGGACGACATCCACGCTCTGGTCAAGCAGCTCAACGACACCCCTGGTCGCCTCCTGCCGGGTGTGAGGATCGAGCCCTATTACGACCGCACCGACCTGATCCACGTCACTACCGGCACGGTCCAGGAAAACTTGCTGGCGGGCATGGTCCTGGTCACGG
>JBIOIA010000084.1:0-10680 GCA_044449445.1 Gemmatimonadales bacterium | reverse complement strand
GTAAAGGACCTGGAACAGGTTCCGGGCATCGGCACGAGCAGGGTTCAGGGGCTGCTTCCCTACGTTCGCGCGCCTTGACAGGGGGGGTGTCCGCCGTAGTTTCCACGATTACCTTGAGCGCGCGATCCCTTTCCTTAGCTGCAACGGCCTGCAGCCGGCCCTGACGTGTCCGCCCCCGCAGCTGCCGGCGGCGACCGGCTCGGCGACCTCCTGATCCGGGAGGGGCTGATCACCAAGGATCAGCTCGAGAAGGGCTTGGCGGAGCAGAAGGCCAACGGCACCCGGCTGGGCTACAACCTCGTCAAGCTGGGCTTCGTCCAGGAAACCGAAATCACCAAGATGCTGGCCCGCCAGTACCGCATGCCCGCGGTGGACCTGGCGCGCTTCGAAGTCGATCCCAAGATCATCAAGATGATCCCGGCGGACGTGGCGCTGAAGCACTGCGTCCTGCCGCTCAAGCGCGACGGCCGGACGCTGACGGTGGCGATGGCCGACCCGACCAACCTCAGCGTCCTCGACGACCTCAAGTTCATTACCCGCTACGACATCTTCCCCGTGATCGCGGGCGAGTACACGCTGCGCACCGCGCTCGAGAAGCACTACGAGCAGGTGGACCAGCAGCTCGGCAAGCTGATCGAGGAGATCGGAGAAGCCTCGGAGGCGGACGAGCTCGAGATCGTCAAGGAAGAGGAAGCGGACGACCAGGCCCAGGCGCAAATGGTGGACGACGCGCCGGTGGTGAAGCTGATCAACGCCATCCTGTCGGACGCGGTCAAGCGCGGGGCCTCGGACATCCACATCGAGCCCTTCGAGCACGAGATGCGGGTGCGCTACCGGATCGACGGCGAGCTGGAGGAAGTGATGAAGCCGCCGATGAAGCTCAAGGCGGCGCTCACCTCGCGCATCAAGATCATGTCCGCGCTCAACATCGCCGAGCGCCGCGTGCCGCAGGACGGCCGCATCAAGCTGAAGATGGGCAAGCGGGTGATCGACTACCGCGTCTCGGTCTGCCCGGTGCTGTTCGGCGAGAAGATCGTGATGCGGATCCTGGACAAGGGCAACCTGACACTGGACCTGTCGAAGTTCGGTTTCGAGCCGAAGGCCGAAGCCGACCTGATGAAGGCCATCCTGAACCCGTACGGCATGGTGCTGGTGACCGGTCCGACGGGCTCGGGCAAGACGACGACGCTGTACTCGGCGCTCTCGCGCGTCAACGTGATCGGCGTGAACATCATGACGGCCGAGGACCCGGTCGAGTACAACCTGATGGGCATCAATCAGGTGCTGGTGCGCAACGAGATCGGGATGACGTTCGCGGCGGCGCTGAAGGCGTTCCTGCGGCAGGACCCGAACATCATCATGGTCGGCGAGATCCGCGACATCGAGACCGGCGGCATCGCGATCAAGGCCGCGCTTACGGGCCACCTGGTGCTCTCCACGCTGCACACCAACGACGCGCCCTCCACGATCACGCGCATGATCGACATGGGCATCGAGCCGTTCAACGTGTCCAGCGCCGTGAACCTGATCGTGGCACAGCGGCTGGTGCGGCGCATCTGCAAGGAATGCAAGGCGGAGACCACGTACAGCCCCGAGGAGCTCAAGGCGCTCGGCACGACGGCGAAGGACTGGGAAGGCGTCTCCTTCTTCAAGGGAGCGGGCTGCGACACCTGCGGCGACACGGGGTACAAGGGTCGGGCCGGTCTGTACGAGGTGATGGCGCTCTCGCCCGAGTTGCGCCGGATGATCCTGAAGGGCGCCTCCACGGCCGAGCTGTCGGAGCAGGCGGTCAGCGAGGGCATGCTCACGCTGCGCATGGACGGCATCGTGAAGATTCGCAAAGGTGTTACGACACTCGAGGAAGTGGTCAAGGAGACGGCAGGATGACGGCACCCCAGGGAGCCCCTTCGACAGCGCCCCCGACGGGCGGAGTCAATCTCCGCGTGCTGCTCGAGGAGATGATCGAGGTCGGCGCCAGCGACCTGCACATCACCGCCGGCGAACGGCCCAAGATCCGCGTGGACGGCGACATCATCAGCAGCAAGATCGAGTACGTGCTTTCGCCCAAGGACACGCTCCAGATCGCGTATTCGGTCCTCACGGAGCAGCAGAAGAAGCGCTTCGAGATGGACGACGAGCTCGACTTCAGCTTCGGCATCGCGAACCTGGCGCGCTTCCGCGGCAACGCGTTCAAGCAGCGGGGTTGCGTGTCGATGGTGGTGCGGCAGATCCCGTTCCAGGTGAAGACGTTCGACCAGCTGAACCTGCCGGCCGTGGTCGCGAAGCTGGCCGAGAAGCCGCGCGGACTGGTGCTGGTCACGGGGCCCACGGGCTCGGGCAAGAGCACGACCCTCGCGGCCATGATCGACAAGATCAACCGCGAGTGGAAGGGCCACATCATCACGGTCGAAGATCCGATCGAGTTCATCCACAAGCACCAGTCGTGCATCGTCAACCAGCGCGAGGTCGGCACCGACACCAAGTCGTTCGCGGCCGCCCTCAAGTACGCGCTGCGGCAGGACCCCGACGTGGTGCTCATCGGCGAAATGCGCGACCTGGAGACGATCCAGGCGGGCCTCACCATCGCCGAGACGGGCCACCTGGCCTTCGCGACGCTGCACACCAACTCGTGCGCGGAGACCATCAACCGCGTGATCGACGTGTTCCCCTCGCACCAGCAGTCGCAGGTCCGCGCGCAGCTCGCCTTCGTGCTCGAGGGCGTGATCACGCAGACGCTGCTGCCCAAGGCCAAGGGCAAGGGGCGGGTGATGGCGTGCGAGATCATGGTCTGCACCCCGGCCATCCGCGCGCTGATCCGCGACGACAAAGTCCACCAGATCACCTCGTCCATGCAGGCCGGAAAGAAGTTCGGCATGCAGACGATGAACGACGCGCTGTACGTGCACTACATGAACCGCGAGGTCACGCTGGACGAGTGCCTGCGGGCCACCGCGGAGCCCGCCGACTTCCTGCGCATGGTGGGAGAGCCGGTGCCGGGCGAGGCGGACGAGAAGCCGCAGATGCCCAAGGACCGGCCGCTCACCGGCGGGCTCAAGCGCTGAGCGGAGGAGACTGACGGATGCCGGTTTTCAACTACACCGCACGCACCCTCACGGGGGAGCTCCAGTCGGGGTCCATCGACCTGCCGACGCACGACGACGTGGTCGCGCACCTGCGCAAGAACCGCATGATCGTCGTGAAGATCCAGCAGGCGCCGAAGGAGCTCAAGATCAGCTTCGGCAAGGGCGTCACGACCCGCGACGTTGTGATCTTTACCCGGCAGTTCGCCACCATGATCAACTCCGGCCTCCCGCTGGTGCAGGCCCTCGACATCCTGTCGGAGCAGAGCGAGAACCCGACGCTGAAGGACGTCACGCGCGCCGTCGTGTACGACGTCGAAAGCGGTCACACGCTGGCCGACGCGCTGCGCAAGCACCCCAAGGCGTTCACGGAGCTGTACGTCAACATGGTCGCAGCCGGCGAAGCCGGCGGTATTCTCGACACGATTCTGCTGCGCCTGGCGACGTTCATGGAGAAGAACGACGCCCTGGTGCGCAAAGTGAAGGGCGCGATGATCTACCCGGCCGTGATCTTCTCGGTGGCCGGCATGGCGATCGTCATCCTGCTGATCTTCGTGATCCCGGTCTTCCAGGAGATGTTCGCCGGCATTCACCAGGAGCTGCCGCTGCCGACGCGCATCGTGATCGGCGCCTCGAACGTCCTGAAGCACTACTGGTGGGCGATCGGCGCCAGCGTGGCCGGCTCCTTCTTCGGGATCAAGAAGTACTATTCGACGCCGAACGGGAAGCTCAACATCGACCGGCTGCTGCTGAACGTCCCCGTGCTCGGCGACCTGATCCGCAAGTCGGCGGTGTCGCGCTTCACGCGTACGCTGGGCACGCTGATCGCGTCGGGCGTGAGCATCCTCGAGGGCCTCGAGATCACGGCCAAGACCGCCGGCAACCGCGTGATCCACGACGCGGTCATGGAGTCGAGGGCCAGCATCGCGGGCGGCGAGACGATCGCGGCGCCGCTCCAGAAGTCCAAGGTGTTCCCGCCCATGGTGATCTCGATGATCGCCGTCGGCGAGCAGACCGGCGGCCTGGACGAAATGCTCTCCAAGATCGCGGACTTCTACGACGAGGAAGTGGACGCCGCGGTCGAGGCGCTGCTCTCGTTGATGGAGCCCGTGATGATCGTGGTGCTCGGCGTGGTGGTCGGCGGCATGATCATCGCGATGTACCTGCCGATCTTCAACATGATCAACGCGGTGCAGTAGCAATCGTCCTCGCGTTCCTTCCACCGGCCGCGCTTGCGTTCCAACAGGCGCGGCCGGTTGCCGTCCGACCCCATGCGGGCATGAACAGGCTCGCGGCGCTCGTGGCGGCACTTGTGCTCGCGCCATTCACCGCCGCGCGCGCCCAGGACAACTACGAAATTCAGGTCTACCCTTCCGAGACCGTCGAGAAGGGAATGACCATGTTCGAGTTCCACACCAACTACACCGCCGACGGTCGGACGACCGTCAGCCCCGACGGCATGCTGCCCACGAACCACGCGATCCATGAAACCCTCGAGATCACGCACGGCTTCACGCCGTGGTTCGAGATCGGCTTCTACACGTTCACATCCACGCGCGAGGGGACCTTCAGCTGGGTCGGCAACCACATCCGCCCGCGCTTCAGCGTGCCCGCGGACTGGCATTGGCCCGTCGGGGTCAGTCTCTCGCAGGAAATCGGCTACCAGCGTGCCGAGTACTCGTCCGACACCTGGACCTGGGAAATCCGGCCCATCGTGGACAAGCAGATCGGCCGGCTCTATGTGTCGCTCAACCCGACGCTGGAGCTGTCACTCAAGGGGCCGAGCGCGGGACAATCGCCCGGGTTCTCACCCAACGCCGCGGTGACCTTCGACGTCACCCGCCAGGTCAACCTCGGCATCGAGTACTACGGCGCCTACGGCCCTCTGGGCGGCTTCGACGCGCCTGCCCAGCGCGAGCAGCAGATCTTCCCGGCGATCAACCTCAACCTCTCGCCGGACTGGGAGTTCAACGCCGGCGTCGGCTTCGGCCTCACGGGCGCCACCGACCACCTGATCTTCAAGACGATCGTCGGCCGCCGCTTCCATTAGCAGTCTTGCATTGTGCAAGACCGATTCCGTTCCTATTGTTCCCCCCCATGGCAGGCACGGCAGGTACCGAGAGGCGGGCGCTTCCCTGGCGACGCCGGCCCGAGCCCGGCGCGGTTCCGCCCGCCCGGACGCTGCTGCGCTGGCTGTACACCGGCCGGCTGGTGGTCTCGCTCGCCATCTTCCTCGCCGCCGCCTTCAGCTGGTGGCGGGCCGACCTGACCCAGCTGCTGGTCGCCTCCATCTCCGTCACGGCGGCGTTGGCGATCACCGGGGTCTCGTTCTGGTACTCGCACCTGCGGGCCGGTCCCATCAGCCAGACGTTCCTCTACGGCCAGGCCGCCTTCGACCTCGCCCTCGTCACTGCCTTCGTCCACATCAGCGGGCCGTACACGTTCTTCGCGGCGCTGTACATCCTCGTCATCGCGGTCAACGCGATCCTGATGCCGTTCGCCAACGGGCTGCTGATGGCGCTGCTCGCCGGCATCCTGTACGCGGCGGACGTGGTGTTCGGTCACCCGGTCGAGCTGTCGCCTGCGCTGCTGCTCCAGGTGGCGGTGTACTGGGCGGTCGCCGTGGCGACCGGGTATCTGGCGAGCCGCGTGCGCGTGGCGAACGCGACGTCAGAGGCGCTGACCGAGGAGCTGCACCGCGTGCGCCTCGAAGCCGGCGACATTCTTCGCAACATCAAGACCGGCATCCTGACGGTGGGCGGCGACGGCCGGCTGGTGTACGCGAATCCGACGGCGGAAGCGCTGCTCGATCTCGACGCGACCGCGCTGCGCGACGAGCCGGTGCTCGCGGCGCTGGACCGGGTCGCGCCGGTGCTCGGCGACGCGGTGCGCGCGACCGCGTTCCAGGGTCGCGGCGTGCTGCGGCGCGAGGGCGAGGCCACTGTCGCCGGCCGCACGTTCCCGCTCGGCGTCTCGACGACCGCGGTGCACGCGAAGGACGGCAGCTCGCCGTCGGTGACCGCGATCTTCAAGGACATCTCGGACGAGAAGCGGCTCGAGGCGCTGCACCTTCGCACCGAGCGCCTGGAGGCGGTCGCCGAGATCGCCGCGTCGCTCGCGCACGAGATCAAGAACCCGCTGGCCTCCATCCGCAGCGCGGTCGAGCAGCTGGCGCGTACGGCGCACGCCGGCGCGGACGAGAAGGTCCTGGGGTCTCTGGTGATGAAGGAGAGCGACCGGCTCTCGCGGCTGCTCACCGAATTCCTCGACTTCACCCGGGTGCGCGTGACGCGCTCGGCGCCGGTCGACCTCGTTGCGGTCGCGGAGCAGGGCATCCGGCTCGCCCGGCAGCATCCCGACTGCCCGGCCACGGCCTCCATCACCCTCGAAGCGGCATCACGGCCGGTCGCGATCGAGGGCGACGAGGACCTGCTGCATCGCGTGGTGTTCAACCTGGTGCTGAACGCGGTGCAGGCGGCGCCTGGCAGCGCGAAGGTCACGGTCGAGGTCGGCGTGCCGGAAGAGGGCGCGGTGCCGCCCGGCGCACGGATCGAGGCGCCACGACTGCTGCGCGTCAGCGACGAGGGGCCGGGCGTGAACGAGGACATCATGCCGCGGCTGTTCGAGCCGTTCGTGACGGGGCGGCCGGGCGGCACCGGGCTCGGCCTCGCGATCGTGCAGCGCGCGGTGCAGGCGCACCGCGGCGTGATCTTCTGCGATTCGACGGCGGGACAGGGAACCGTGTTCACGATCTTCGTGCCGTCCCGGACCAACGGGGAGGAGGCGCCCGCGTGAGCGCAAACGACCGGCCGACGATCCTGGTCGTGGACGACGAGTCCGCGATCCTCGACACCGTCCGCATCCTGCTCAAGAACGAAGGATTCGACGTCACGGTGGCGCAGGGCGGAAAGGCGGGCCTGGAGCAGCTGGGCCAGAAGGCGTTCCACCTGGTGCTCTCCGACATCCGGATGCCGGGTGCCAGCGGCATCGACATCCTGAAGGCCGCGCGCGAGAAGGACCCGGACACGCCCGTCGTCCTCATGACCGCGCAGGCCGAGCTTCGCACCGCGATCGAGGCGGTGAACCAGGGCGCGTTCCACTACATCCAGAAGCCGTTCACCAACGACGAGCTGGTGGCAATCTGTCGCCGCGCCGCCGAGACGCGCCAGCTCAAGATCGAGAACAAGTCGCTCAAGCGGGAAATCCGCCGGCTGGGCCGCTCTCAATCGGTCAAACCGTTAGGCAGCAGCCGGGTGTTCATCGAGACGCTGAAGCTCGCGGAAATGGCGGCGCCGACCGACAGCACCGTGCTGATCTCGGGCGAGAGCGGGACCGGCAAGGAAGTCATCGCGCGCTACATCCACGAGCTCTCGCCGCGCGCCGACGCGCAGTTCCTCTCGATCAACTGCGGCGCGCTGCCCGAGAACCTGCTCGAATCCGAGCTGTTCGGTCACACCAAGGGTTCCTTCACGGGCGCCGTGAAGGACCACGAAGGGCTGTTCGTGGCGGCGCAGGGCGGGACGTTTCTCCTGGATGAGATCGGAGAGACGACGGCGGCCACGCAGGTCAAGCTGCTGCGCGTGCTCCAGGAGCGCGAGGTGATCCCGGTCGGCGCGACCGAGGCGGTGTCGGTTGACGCGCGGCTGATCGCCGCGACGAACCGCGACCTCGAGGAGGAGATGCGCACTGGGCGGTTCCGTTCCGACCTGTTCTATCGCCTCAATGTGATCGCGATCCACCTGCCGCCGCTGCGCTCGCGCAAGGACGACATCCCGACGCTGGCCGAGGCGTTCCTGGCCCGGATGGCGGCGGACCGCAAGGTGGAGCCGCACACGCTGGGCGCCGAGGCGCTCGAGGCGATCATGGCCTACGACTGGCCCGGCAACGTGCGCGAGCTGGAGAACGCGCTCGAGCGCGCCGCGACCTTGTCCAAGGCGCAGGAGATCACCGCCGCCATGCTGCCTTCGCGGGTGACCGAGCGAAAGGCCGAGCCGCTGGTGTCGGAGCGGCCCGCGGTCAACCCGGTCCTCGACGTGATCGAGCGCGCCTACATCCTGTACGTGCTTCAGGCCGAGGGCGGCAACAAGACGCGCGCCGCCGAGGTGCTGGGGATCGATCCCTCGACGCTGTACCGCAAGCTGGGCCGCTACGAGGGCGGCAGCGCGTGAGTCCGGCGAGCGCCTGGAAGTCCGCGCGCGACATCACGCTCTCGGTGCTGGTGCCCGCGTACAACGAGGGCCCGACCGTCGAGCGGGTGATGGACCGGCTCGCCGCGGTCCCGCTCAAGCTCGAGATCGTCGCCGTGGATGACGGCTCGAGCGACGACACGGGTGCGGTGCTCGACCGGTTGCTGAAGGCGGGCAAGCTGCATCGGGTGGTCCATCATCCCCACAACCGCGGCAAGGGTGCCGCGATCAGGTCGGCGATCTCGGCGGCGACGGGCGACGTGATGGTCGTCCAGGACGCCGACCTCGAGTACGATCCGGCCGAGCTGCCGGCGCTGCTCGAGCCGATCCTCGACGGCCGCGCGGACGCCGTGTTCGGCTCCCGGTTCACCGGCGGCGGCGCGCACCGCGTGCTGTATTTCTGGCACCGCGTCGGCAACGGCGTGCTGACGCTCCTGTCGAACATGCTCACCGACCTCAACCTCACGGACATGGAGAGCTGCTACAAGATGGTCCGCGCGGATCTCATGAAGCGGCTACCGCTCACCGCCGACCGGTTCGGCTTCGAGCCGGAGCTGACGGCGCGGCTGGCGCACGCGCGGGCCCGCATCTACGAGATGTCGATCTCCTACTCCGGCCGCACCTACGCCGAGGGCAAGAAGATCGGCTGGAAGGACGGCGTGGCGGCGATCTGGCACATCCTGCGCTTCAACCTGGTCCGGCCGGCCTGAAGCAGCACGCGTGGATGCTCGCCGCGGCCCTCGTGGTCGGCGGCACCATCGCGGCGGTCATGCCGGGCGCGCTGGTCGGCGTGTTCTACGACGACGGCATCTACCTCGCGCTCGCGAGGAGCCTGGCCGAGGGTCACGGCTACCATCTGCTCTACCTGCCGGGTGCGCCGGGCGGCGTGCACTACCCGTTCGGATATCCGGCGTTTCTCGCCGCGCTGTGGAAGCTGTGGCCGCACTTCCCCGCCAACGTCGCGCTGTTCCGCGCGGCGAACGCCCTGCTGATGGCGGTCTTCGCGGCGCTCACCGTCGGGCACCTCGCCGATCGCGTGCTCGGCAGGCGCTGGGCCGCCGCGCTGGTCGTCGCGCTCGCCGCCACCGCGCTGCCGCTCGTGACGGTCGCGACCATTCTGTTCGCCGAGCCGCTGTTCCTGGCGCTCGCGGCAGCCGCCTGCTGGGTGGCCGAGGCGGCGAGCCGGGCCGCTGGCCGCCGCGGCGCGCTGATCGCCGCGCTCGCGGGCGCGCTCGCCGGGTCCGCGGCGCTCACGCGCTCGATCGGGATCGCGCTCGTCCTGGGGATCGTCGTCACGCTGTTCCTCGCGCGTCGCCCGCGAGCCGCGCTGATCGCCGGCGCCGTGGCCGCTGCGATCCTCGCGCCGTGGTCTTTGTGGGTCGCGGCGCATCACGCCGAGCTCGACGGCGCGATCGCCTCGGGCTACGGCACCTACGGCGACCTGCTCAGGCAGAGCGGATGGAGCTGGTTGTCGCTCCGAAGCTTCGCGGACGTCGGCGGACCGCTCGGCACCATCGCGCTGCCGCCGGTGCCGGGGCTCCGGGCGCTGCTCGCGATTCCCGCCTGCGCGCTGCTGCTCTTCGGGCTCGCCCAGCTGGTGCGCCGGATTCCTACGCTCGGCTGGACGCTCGCCTTCTACCTGGGGATCGTGCTCGTCTGGCCGTATGGTCCAGACCGGTTCCTGTGGGCGGCGCTGCCGTGGCTGGCTGTCGCCTTCGTGCTCGGCGTCGAGAGCGCGTGGCGCCGCTCCGCGGAAGCGAGCGTCGCGGCCGGCCAGGTGATCCGGGTTGCCGCGGCCGCTGGCGCGCTGGGCGTGATCGTGGGGTTCGGGACGTTCCAGGTGCGCGGCTACGTCAACGGCTGGGCGACCTCGACCCAGCGCGGCATCTCGGAGACGATGAACACGATCCTGCCGTGGATCCGGGGCAAGACGGAGCCGGGCGCGGTGATCGCCGGCGAAGACGAGGCGCTGATCTGGCTGTACACGGGCCGACACGCGGTGCCCAATTACCTGTGGCGCGTGCGCGGCCGCTCCGCCGAGGGGCTCGGCGCCGATTCGCTGCACGCCTGGCTCGATCGCGCGCGCGCCGACTACCTGGTGTTGACGGGCCCTCGCTCCGATCCCGCGGCGGCCGTGGACGCGCTGATGGGCTCCCGCCCCGGCTACCTCCAGATGATCCAGGTGTGGCCCGGCCCGATGTTCGCGTTCCGCGTCCACCGGGCGACATGAGTCCCGACGTGGACGTGTCGGTGGTGATGCCGTGCCTCAACGAGGCGGCGAGCGTGGCGCAGTGCGTGAGGAAGGCGCGCGCGGCGCTCGAGCGCGCAGGCCTCGTGGGCGAAGTGGTGGTCGCCGACAACGGCTCGAGCGACGGCTCGGCGGAGCTCGCGGAAGGGGCGGGGGCGCGCGTGGT
>JBIOIA010000083.1:0-10806 GCA_044449445.1 Gemmatimonadales bacterium | reverse complement strand
GATGAGCGCGAGCCCGTCCCCGTGCTCGACGAGGACGCAGCGCATCTGGAGCGCAATGCGGTTCCTCGCGTCGGGCGGGATGCGCTTCTCCCACAGCGGCTTCGGCACGACGCCGAACATGGCGCCGCCGTCGAGGCGCTGAACTCCGGCCTCGAGCGTCCAGCAGGCGAGATCTCCAACGCTGAATCTTGAGGACAGAGACATTACCTGACCACCTGATCCAGATCCTCCCACGTCACGATGCCCGACGACCGCGCCCGCTCGATCAGCTTCTGGAGCGCCTTCGCCGTCACGAGCGCATCGCCCCCGGCACGGTGACGGCGGTCGGTCTCGAGGCCGAAGTAGAACATCACCGAGTCCAGCGAGCGCCGCTCCAGCTCCGGCACCAGCCGCCGCGTCATCCGGACTGTGCACAGCTTGGGCATCCGGATCTCGAAGCTCTGGCTGCGCTCGATCTCGGCCTGCACGAACGACCAGTCGAAGCGCGCGTTGTGAGCCACGAACACGCGGCCCGCGAGCGCCGCGACGACCCGGTCGGCGATGTCCTCGAAGCGCGGGGCCCGCGCCACGGTCTCGTCCGAAATACCCGTGAGCGCGGCGATGAACCGGGGGATCGGACGGCCCGGGTTCACGAGCGACTCGAAGGCGAGCTCGACCTTCCCGCCCTGCGCGTGCACCACCGCGATCTCCGTAACCCGGTCACCGGCGCGCGCGCGCATGCCCGTGGTCTCGACGTCCACCACCGCGAAGCGCACCTGCTCGAGCGGCACGCCGCGCCACGCCGGCTCGGGCACCAGCGACCACATCCCCTCGAGGTCGAACGCGAAGCGCGGATCGGCGCCCAGCAGCGCAGTCACCAGCCGCTCGGCGACCGCGAGGTTCGCGCGCTCGAGGCCGATCACGTCGCGCACGATGTCGAGCGGCGGCCGCGGCCCCTCGCGCAGGTAGCCCAGCGCGCGCTCGGACAGCGTGGTCACGGATCGTCCCTGAGCAGCGGCAGGGTCATGCAGCGCGGACCGCCGCCTCCGCGCACCAGCTCGCTGCCCTTGATCGTGATGACCGCGCGGTCGTTTTCGCCGACGATGTCCTCGCCCGTCAGAAACTTCCGCGCCGCGACGGTGCGGAAGCCCGATTTCTCCAGCTCGCGCAGCGTCGCCTCGGCGCGGTCGTAGCCGATCAGGACGCCCGGGCGCACGGCCAAGTAGTTGCACGCCGAGGCCCACTGCTCGCGCTCCTGGTCCGCGCGGTCGCTGCCGCCGCACATGATCGGCTCGAGCGGCAGTCCGACCGCCGTCAACGCCGCGAACAGGTTCGGCATCTCGCGCACGCCGTCCTGCCCCTTGTGGCGGTGCAGGATCGCGAGCCGCTCCGGTCCGACCAGGTGCGACGGCGAAATCACGCACAGCTCGCGGTCCACCTGGGTGAAGATCATGTCGAGGTGGATCGCCGTGGGCTCCTTCGGCATCACCACGACGATGACGTCGTTCACGCCGCATTTCTCGAACAGCAGGTCGCTGAGGTGATCGAGCGCGGCCGGCGAGCTGCGCTCCGAGAAGCCGAGCAGCACGCAGTCGTGCCGCAGCGGATGCACGTCTCCACCCTCGAGGCTGTAGTTGACGCGTTTCTCGTCGGACCCGTCGTACAGGATGCCGTCGTTGGAAAACGCCGGGTGCCACCGGAACAGCGCCGAGAGGATCAGCTCTTCGGTCCAGCGCACGTCGTAGCGCATGCTCCCCACGACCGCGTGGGTGCCGATCACGACGCCGACGTCGCGCGTGAAGAACAGGTTCGGCAAGGGCGGCAGCATGTAGCCCTGCTCGTTGAGCGCGGCGGCGATCGGCCCGGGCTCCTCGACCGCCCCGGCGATGAGCAGCTCGGCGAGATCCTTCACCGGCAGCTTCCCGAGCCGCTGGGCGAGCACGTCGGAGGGCACGACGTCGAGCGTGCGCGCCACCAGCTTGTCGCGCACCTCCGCGCTGGCGAGCACCTCCGCCAGCGCGACCTGCACCTGGTGCACGGTCGCGAAGCGCTCGAGCACTGCGACGAAGTGCTTGTGCTCCTTCCGCGCGCTCTCCAGGTCGAGGATGTCGTCGTAGAGGTAGGTCTCGCGCGTGCTCGGCGTCACGCCGAGCAGCTCGGCGCCGGGCGTGTGCACCAGCACGGCCTTGAGCCGGCCGATTTCCGAGGTCACGCGAACGGGCATGGTCAGGTCCGCCGGTGCTTGAGCGCGAAGGATAGCGCCTCGAGCTCGAGCGCCATGTTGACGTTGGTCACGGTGACCTCCGGCGGCAGGGAGAGCGGTACGGGCGCGAAGTTGAGGATCGCGCGCACGCCCGAACGCACCAGGCGGTCGGCGACAGACTGCGCAGCGGTGGCCGGCGTGCCGATGACGGCGATCTGCGCCGGCTTTGCGCCGAGGTCGGTCTCGAGGCCCGCGAGGTCCCGCACCGTATGCCGATCGCCCAGGCGCCTGCCGATCTTGGCCGCATCCACGTCGTACACCGCCGCGAGGTCGAAGCCGCGCGCGTCGAAGCCGGGATACGCGGCCAGCGCCGCGCCGATGCGCCCCGCACCGATCAGCACCACGCGATACCGGTGGTCGAGGCCGAGGATGTCCTTGAGGCGCGTGGCGAGCTCGGCCGTCGGATAACCGACGCCGCGCTTGCCGAAGGAACCGAAGAACGAAAGGTCCTTGCGCACCTGCGCGGGCGTGGCGCCGCCCCGCTCAGCGAGCGCGCGCGAGGAAACGGTCGCCGTCCCCGCGCGCTCGCTTTCCTCGAGGAACTGCAGGTAGAGCGACAGCCGCCGGACTGTCGAGAGTGCTACATGCCGCACGCCATGGCCTTGTGAACGATTTCACGAAGCTAGGCGCGCGGCGCGAGCCGGGCAAGCGCGACCAGTTGCGGCACGCCGAGCTCCTCGGCGCGAGCCTTGGGCGAGATGCCAGCGCGCGCGAGCAGCTCACCCACAGCGGATGCGTCGAGCCCGAGTGACTCCCTCAGCGAGCGCTGGATCTGCTGACGCCGCCTCTGGAACAGCGCCCGGATGAGCCGCCGGACGGCCGCCTCTTCTTCGGCGCTCGAGACCGGGGGCTGCGCACGCGGCGTGATGCGCACCAGCGCGGAATCCACCCGTGGCGCCGGCCGGAACGCGCCGCGCTTCACGCCGAACAGCCGCTCGACGGTCGCCACGAGCTGAACGCCGGCGCTCAAGGCGCCGTAGTCACCCCCGCCCGGCTCGGCGGCGAGGCGCGCGGCGACTTCCTGCTGCACGAGGAACACGATTCGTCTTGGCCGCGGCGCGGTGAGCGCGCGCTCGATCAGCGGCGACGTGATCTGATAGGGAATGTTGCCGGCGATCACGTCGGCTCTGGGCCACTCGGCTTTCAGCGCGTCGCCGTGAATCACCGTGAGCGTTTCCGGTGCGTCCCGCTTCAGCGCCTCGGCGAGCCGCCGGTCGGTTTCGATCGCGACGAGGTGGCCGGCGCGTGCGAGCAACTCGCGCGTGAGCGTGCCCTTCCCCGGGCCGATCTCGAGCACCGTGTCCTGTGACGTGAGAAGGGCCGCATCGGCGATGCGGCCCAGGATGGCGGGATCGAAGAGGAAGTGCTGGCCGAGCCGCGCGCCCACGTCAGCGGACGATGACCAGCGTGCGATCGTCGTCCGGGGTCATGCCGGCGAAGGCATCGACGTCGCGGAAGGCGGCGTCCACGATCGCCGTGGCCGTCGCTGCCTTGTGGTGGCGCACCAGCGTCAGCAGCCGCTCCTCGCCATAGCGCGCGCCCTTGGAGTCCGTGGCGTCCGGGAACCCGTCGCTGAAGAGGACCAGCGTGTCGCGGCCGGGCGTCCACGTGACCTTGCCGGCCTTGATCGCGCGGCCGTCGCCGAGGCCGAGGGGCGGCGCGGTCGCCGCGAGCCGCGTGGCGGTGCCGTCGCCGCGCAACACGAAGGCCTGGGGGTGTCCCGCGTTGGCGAAGCGCAGCGAGCCGCGGACCCGATCGACCACGCCATAGAACAGCGTGACGTGCATTTCCGCGCGCGTCAGCTCGCCGCCGATCACCTCGAGCAGGCGATGGAGCGCGCGCTCGGGCTCGCGCGAGTCCTGCGCGATGATGCCCGCCGCCGCGATCACGTGCGCCATCAGCATCGCGGCCGGGAGCCCGTGGCTCGACACGTCGCCGACCAGCACGCCGACCGTGTTCTTCTCGCTCACGAACTTGTAGAAGTCGCCGCCCACGACTTCGGCCGACTGGGTGCGCGCGCCGATCTCGGCGCCCCCGGCCTGGGCGGTCTGGGGCTGCATCAGCGCGGCCTGGAGATCGCGCGCGAGCACCAGCTCGGTATCGAGCCGCACGCGCCGCCGCTCGCTCTCGACCAGTCGCGCGTTTTCGACCGCCGCGCCGACCTGGTTCGCGATCGCCGTGAGCAGCTTCTTGTGCTCGGCCGTGAACACGTCCTCGCCCATGCGGTCGGTCAGGTTGATGACGCCGACCGGCCGGGGATCGCCACCCGGGGGCGCGTACACGATCGGCAGCGACAGGAAGCTCTTGCCCTTGTAACCGCGATCGGGCCCGCTGCCGGGATACGGGCCGGGCGTGCCTTGGTCGAAGGCGAGCATGGTGCGGTCGCGGAACACCTTCGCCGCGATGCTGTTGGGATCGTCTACCGACACCGGCTCGACGTCGTACGTCTCGAGGCCTCGGCCGGCGACGAGCTTGAGGCTCTTGCTCTGGTCGTCGTACACCATGATCGAGGCGCGCCGCGCTCCGGCCACGTCCGCCAGCTCGCGCGCGATCGTGCGGGCCGCCTCGTCCAGTCTCACGGTCCGCCCCAGGATTTCCGAAATCGAGTAGAGGAGATCTATCTCTTCGTAGCGGGCAGCCAGCTCGCCCGCGACCTTCTGGGCCTCCTGCTCGCTGCCCAGCACCGTGCCGAGGACCGCGGCGGTCGCGCGGGCGCGCCGCGGCCGGCCGTCCACGTTCGTGTCGGGGCCCACCTGCACCCAGTACTCCGGATGGTCGGGCACCGGCTCGAACCACGCGGCGCCACCCGGCGTCTCGCCGATGTGGCCCCTCGAGGCCTGGAACGTGGGTTGCCACGCTCCCGCATCGCCGGCGAGCGGCAGCGACCGCCCGCCCTCGACGTGCCATACCTGGAGGTGCCCGGCCGCGAGTCGGCCGAGCTCGTCCAGCATCGAGGCGAGCCGACCTACGCGCGGCGCAACGTCATGCAGATGGTGTTTCCCTTCTCGTTGAAATGAACTTCGTCGACGAGCTTTCGGATCAGGAAGATACCGCGCCCGCTGGTGGCGCTGATGTGCTCCGGCGTGGTCGGGTCGGGCACGACGGCGGGATCGAAGCCCTCGCCGTCGTCGTTGACTTCCATCTCGATCGCGGTGCGCCCGAACCGGACGCGGACGGCCACCTGCTTCGAAGGATCTGAACGCGTGCCGTAGAGAATCGCGTTCGCGAGCGCCTCGCCGTGCGCGACCCGGTGGTTGACGCGCCGGGTGGGGGGGTGGGCGATGTGGCTCTCGACCTCGTCGGCGACGATGTCCACGGCCTCGCCGACGCGGTTCACGTCGCTCGGCACGCGCAGCACCAGCTCGGTCTCGAGGCCGCGGGGCGTCGCCGGCAGCGGCGCGATACTGGCCGCGAGCGCCGGGCGGCGCGCCAGCGGCATCAGAACGCGGCGAGCGCGTCGGCGGGCGAGTCGCTGATCGCGAAGAGAGTGTCCAGCTTGGTCAGCTCGAACAACGTGCGCAGGTCCTCGTTCAGGCCGGCGAGCCGGAGGTCCCCGCCCTCGTCACGGATCTTCTTCGACAGGGAGACGAGCACACCGAGTCCTGAGGAGTCGATGTATCCCGTGTCGCTGAAGTCCACCAGGAACTTGCGCTCGCCCCCGTCGAGGGCGGTGAGCACCGATTCCTTGAACTCCTGGCGGTTCCCGACGACGAGCTGGCCGTCGACGGCGACCACGAGCACGCCTCTCTTATCCTTGCGGCTGGTGAAGCTCATGAAGCCTCCGCGCGGACGGCGCGCTCAGGGAGAATCGGCCTGGAGGATCGCGATCGCGGCGACGAGCACGATGTCGTCGGCGCTGGCCCCGCGCGACAGGTCGTTGCAGGGCTTCGCCAGTCCCTGCACCACCGGGCCGAGGGCGCCGGCGCGCGCGATCCGCTGTACGAGTTTGTACCCGATATTGCCGCTGTCAAGGTCGGGGAACACGAGCACGTTGGCGTTGCCCGCGAGCGCGCTGTCCTTCGCCTTGCGCGCCGCGATCTCGGGCACGAGCGCCGCATCGGCCTGGAGCTCGCCGTCGGCCGTGACCTCGGGCGCGACCTGCTTGAGCCGCGCGAGCGCGGCGCGCACGCGATCGACGCTCTCGCCGGCCGCGCTGCCGCGCGTTCCGTGCGAGAGAAACGCGACGCGCGGCTCGTCGCCGACGATGCGCCGGCGGTCCCGCGCGGCGGCGAGCGCGATGTCCGCGAGCTGCTGCGCCGTCGGGTACTGCACCACGCCGCAGTCCGCGAACGTGAGCACGCCGAAATCCGCGGTCACCATGTACATGGACGACGACACGGTCGTGATGCCGCTCGCGGGGCCGACGGCCCACAGCGCCGCGCGCAGCACGTCGGCCGTGGTGTGCACCGCCCCGCCGACCGTGGCGTCGGCCTCGCCGAGCGCCACCAGGGAGGCCGCGAAGCGCAGCGGGTCTCTCGCCAGATCCCGGGCACTCCCGGGCGAGCCGGTCTTGTCGGGGCGGCGCCGGTGCAGATGCTCCGCCACCTTGCCCAGCGACGGGTCGCTTGCGGGGTCGCGGACCCTCACCGAGGGAGCGGCGCCCTTCGCCCACCGCCGCGTCGCCTCGCCGCCCAGCAGCGTGACCGTCGCCGTTCCGGCGGCGAGCGTGCGCGCCGCCTCGCGGACCCGCGGGTCGTCGCCCTCGCTGAGCACGACGCGCCGCCGTGCCCGCGCCGCGCGCGCGAGCAGATCCGCTCCGAACGGGACCGCCACGGCTCAGGCTTTCTTGAACTTCTTCTTGAGCGCGGCGAGCACGGCCGGATGCACGAGCGTGCTCACGTCGCCGCCGAAACGGGCGACCTCGCGCACCAGCGAGCTCGAGAGGTAGGTGAGATCGAACGCCGGAACCAGGAAGACCGTTTCGATGCCGTCGGCCAGCTTGCGGTTCATCAGCGCCATCTGGTATTCGTACTCGAAGTCGCTGACGTAGCGCAGTCCGCGGATGATGGTGGTCGCGCCGATCCTCTTCGCGAAATCCACCAGCAGGCCTTCGAAACTCTGCACCTCGATCCGCTTGTCGTTGCCCACGGCCGCCTTCACCAGCTCGAGGCGCTCGGCGATGTTGAACAGCGGCTCCTTGGACGCCGAGGCAGCCACCGCGACGACCACGCGGTCGCCGAACACGAAGCCCCTCTTGATCAGGTCCTCGTGACCGCGCGTGATCGGATCGAACGAACCGGGATAGACCGCCAGACGGGTCATGCTCGCTCCGCTTCGAGAAACGTCACGATCGTGGTGCCGTAGCGCCGGTGGTCGCCCTCGCCGACCGCCTCGGTGACGTCGTGCTCCACGCCCAGAATGCGCGCGAACGGGCGCTTGCGGAAGAGGTCGGCGATCCGCGAGGCGTGCCGCGTGGTGTACGGCGGGTCGGCGAAGGCGACGTCGTAACCGAGCGGCTCGAGCTTCGCCGCGAACCGCAGCGCGTCGGCGCGGAAGAACCGCGCCTCCTCAGCGCCCAGGTCCTCGATGTTCCGGGCCAGTAGATCGAGGTTGCCGGGCAAAAGCTCGACGAAATCGCAGCTCGCGGCCCCGCGCGAGAGCGCCTCGAGACCCATCGCGCCGGTGCCCGCGAACAGGTCCAGGCACCTGGCTCCGGGCAGGCGGTCCTGGAGGATGTTCATCCACGCCTGCCGCACCTTCTCGGTGGTGGGGCGCGCGCGCGAATCGGTCGGCGAGAGCAGCTTCCGGTTGCGCCACGTTCCGGCGGTGATCCGCATCAGCCGGCCGCCAGCGTGACGAGCCGGCCCTCGACGGTCTCACGCCCGAGCCACGAATCGTGATCCAGCTTCACCGCGGCCTTGAGACGCCCGCCGCGCGCGGTCACGCGCTCGACTTCTTCGCGAACCCCCCACGCCACCGTCCGCAGCCGCGCCGAACCGTCGGCCAGCGTGAAGCGCACGTGCTTCTCCCCGATCGCCCTGGTCGGGCCCGCGAGCTCGACGCCGTCGAGCCCGAACACCGGCCCCGGATTCCCCATGCCGGTGGGCTCCAGGTGTCTCAGCATCCGCTCGAAATCCTCCGTGATGTCGCCGAGCGAGAGGATCGCATCCACGCGCTGCGTCGGCACCAGGTCCTCGGGCCCCACCTGCGCGGCGCACGCGGCGTTGAATGCCGCGCGGAACGCGTCCAGCTGCGAGCGCTGCACCGTCAGGCCCGCCGCCATCTTGTGCCCGCCCCAGCGCTCGAGGTGCGGCGCGCAGCGCGCGAGGGCCTCGTACAGGTTGCAGCGCGGCACCGAGCGGCCGGAACCCTTCCCCACGTCGCCGTCGAAGGCCACCATGAACACCGGTCGCGCGATCCGTTCGACGACGCGCGAGGCGACGATGCCGATCACACCAGGGTGCCAGCCTTCCTTCGCGAGCACCACGCCCACGTCGCGCGCCGGGTCGTAGTCCCGCTCGAGCGCCTCGAGCGCCTCGTCGAGCGTGCGCTGGTCGAGCGCCTGGCGCTCCGCATTCTGGCGCTCGAGCTGCGCTGCGAGCCGCGCGGCCTGCGTCGCATCGTCCGTCAGCAGCATCGCGAGGCCGTCGTTCGCGTCGCCCACGCGGCCCACCGCATTGATGCGCGGGCCCAGCACGAACCCGACCTGGCCCGCGCGGATCGTCTTGCCGGCGAGCCCCGCCTCCGCGATCAACGCCGCGAGTCCCGGCCACGCCGTCTCGCGCATCACCCTGAGGCCGAGCCGCACGATCGCGCGGTTCTCGCCCGTGAGCGGCACGAGGTCGGCGACGGTGGCGAGCGCCGCCAGGTCGAGCAGGTGCCACACGTAGTGATCGCCGCGGCCCACCGCCCGGGCGAGCGCGAGCGAGACCTTCCACGAGAGCCCCGCGCCGCACAGCTCCGGGAACGGATACGCGCTCTCGGGGCGCTTCGGGTTGACCAGCGCCAGAGCATCGGGACGCGTCGGTCCGGGAAGGTGATGGTCCACGACGATGACGTCGATGCCGAGCGCGCGAGCCTCGGCGACGGCGTCCACCGCTGTCGTGCCGCAGTCGAGCGTGACGATCAGCTTGGCACCGGCGTCCCTCGCCGCGCGCACGCCCGCCGGAGACAGATCGTAGCCGTCGCGGATCCGGTGCGGCACGAACGGCACGGCGTGGCCGCCAAGCCAGCGGATGGTGCGGGTGAGGATCGTGGTGGCGCACTGGCCGTCCACGTCATAGTCGCCGTGCACGAGCACCGGCTCGTTCTCGTCCACCGCCCGGACCAGGCGCTCCAGCGCGCGATCGATGTCGGGCAGCAGCGACGGATCGTGGAGATCCTGCCTGGAAGGCTTCAGGAAGCGGCGCGCCGACACGACATCGGCGAAGCCGCGCTGCGCGAGCAGTCTGGCGAAGGGGAGCGGGACCGTGAGGCCGGCCGCGAGCGCGGCGGCTACTCTCTCGTCGGGCGGCGCCTCGAGTCGCCAGCGGCGACCCAGGAGATCAGGCTTCGGCGGCATACAGGAGCACGCCGCATACCTCGCACGACTCGATGGACTGACCCTGCTGGACCAGCATGCGCCGCTGCGTCGGCACGGCCGTGTAGCAGTGCCCGCACGCATTGTGGCTCAAGGGGAAGACCGCGAGCGGCGCACGGCCGCGGCGGATGCGCTCGTACTTCGCGAGCAAGGGCACCTTCACGTCCTTGGCCGCGTCCGCCCGCTCGGACTGCGCAAGGGCGAGCTGCGCATCGAGCTCCTCGCGCTTCTGCGCCAGCGCGGCGCGCGGCTCGACCTGTTTCTCGATCGCCGCGGCGTGCGCCTTCTCGGCGTCCTTGACGCGCTTCTCGGCTTCGACGATCGCGTCGCCGCTGCGCAGGAAATCCGCTTCCTCCTTGATCAGGACGCCGCGCGCCATGTCGATCTCGGCCGTCAGCGTCGAAGCTTCCTTCGCCCCGCGCACGAACTCGAGCTGCTGGCGGCGCCGCTCCTGGAGCGACTTGTAGCCGGCGATCCGGCCTTCCAGCTCCACCTTGCGGGCCTCAGCGCCCGAGGCGGCCCGTTGGGCATCGGCGAGCGCCTGCGCGTGCTGCGCCAGCTCGTCGTCGAGCGCCTGCTGCTCGGGCGTCAGCGCCTCGATCGCGACCTTCACGGCGTCGACCGTCTTGTCCTTCTCCTGCAGGTTCAGCAGCGATTCCAGATCCGGATGCACCTTCAGTCCTTTCTCAGGTCGGTTCCCGCTCCGTCTTGAACACCCGCCGCCGATAGCCGAGGTGCCCTTTCGCACGCAGCTCGGCCACGATGGTTTCCTTCTCCTCGATGAGCTTCCGCTTCTCCACGTCGTCGGCCAGGACCGTCAGGCGGTCGATCTCGCCGAGCCGCTCGATGCGATCGCGCTCCTTCAGCCACGTGGCCGCGGCGGCGAACGCCGCTTCGGCGTCGAAGCCCGCGCCGAACGGCTGTGCGAGCGCCTCCCACGTCGCGGCGAGATCGTCGCTCGGCGGCGTCTCGGCACCGGACAGCAGCGCCTCGGCGATCGGCCGATAGAGCGGATGACGGAAGTCCGCCGCGCGCAGCTCGCGCG
>JBIOIA010000082.1:0-10960 GCA_044449445.1 Gemmatimonadales bacterium | reverse complement strand
GGTCGGAGGCGGTAGGTAGGTGTATTTGACCGCGCTCGTCGATTTGCCGTTCGCGTCTTCGACGACGACTTCGTCCGAGCCGGCCGCCGTGGCTGCCGTGGTGGCCGTGATTTCCGTTTCGCTGACCACGTTCACGGCCGTTGCTTCGCTGCCGATCTTGACTTTCGCGCCGGCGAGGAAGCCTGTGCCTTTGATCGTCACAGGGGTGCCGCCGGCGGTCGGGCCCGAGCTTGGGCTGATCGACGTGACGGTCGGAGGCGCGGCCGAGGCCGTGGCTGCGCCGGCGCCGAGCATCAACGCGGCGAGCGCGAGCGCCACAGCTCCGCTCGTCGCGGAAGCCCGCGCCACCGATAGAGCTAGCCCATGCGGGGCCACGCCAGACCCTCGCGTAGTCTTGCGCCTGTGGGCTCCCTTGCCCCTCCAACGCCTCAATTCGAGCGTATCCCCTTCGCTCATCGTCCGATAAGTTTACGGCGTCAGGCAAGCTGGCCGCGCCAGTCCGTGTCAGAAGGCCTATCGCTTCTTCAGCTTGATGGTCAGCAACCGCGAATGCGACACGGGACTCCCACCGAGCGACGACTGGAACGTGAGCGTGGTCGTGACCGGAAGGCCGTTCCTCTGCTTAAGTGCATTCCTGAGCGCCTTCAGGGCGGATGAGCTCGGCTTGAGCGTGAAGCTCACCGTTCCGGCGGCCGTCACCGTCTTCCTGCCCTTGGCGAAGACGATCCTGGCTGGACGGCATTTGCCGCTCAGCCTAACGAAGCCGGCTTTGCATTTCGTATTGCCCGACGTAAACGCCCCGAACTTCCCGTTCTGGAACGTCAGCAGCCAGGAGAACGTGCCGGGCTCGCTGACCGACTCGGTGAATGTGATCGCGCCGGTGATCTGGCTGATGGTGGCGCCGATGGGGCTGAACGTGCTGTTGGGCGGGGGAACGATTGTAGTGGCAGTGGTGGTTGTAGTGGCGGTGGTGCTTGCGATAGTCGTTGTCGCTGGCGGCACGAAGGGCGGCGGCGCCGGCGCAACGGTGACCTGGTGCGAGGTGGCATTCGTTTCGCCGCCGTTGTCGGTGACCGTCAGCGTGACGGTGTAGGTGCCCGCCGCGCCGTATGTGTGACTCGGCGCGGCACCGCTGCCGGCATTGCCGTCTCCGAAGTTCCAGCTGAAGCTCGCGATCGAGCCGTCGGGGTCGCTTGAGCCAGCGCCGTTGAAGCCAACCGGCGAGCCCGCGGTGCCGGAGTTCGGCGCGATCGTGAATGACGCCGAAGGCGGTAGGTCGTTCGGTTCCACGGCGAAGTTCTGCGTGGCCCACTGCGCCGCGCCAAAAGCGTAGGGCTCATTGATTTGATTGGAGCCCCAAACTACGTTGTTGTTTGTCGGATCGACGCTCGCGCCCGCGTAGTCACCCCAGCGGCATGGTTCCGGTCTGCCTGTTTCGCTCGGGCAGCTGAAGTCGCCGTCGCGTGCGCTCGAGGACGCTAGCGTGATGGGAGTGTTCATCGTGCCGAGTGGCGCTGAGCCGATCCTCGACTGAGCCATGACCTGCACGAACGAGGTGCTGCTCCCGGTGTCGTAGTTGATTACGGCACCCCCGGTGAGCGTTGGTGCGATGGCGCCGTTAAAGACGAACTTGCTCGGGTCGGAAATCGTGCCGACCTGCCTGACTTCCACTTTGCTGGGCACGATCTCATACCAGCGCACCACGCTGCCCCCACCGCCTTCGATCGTGTGCTGGGTCCACACGGCCTCGGCCCCCCCAACGTTCGGATCGGCGGCGGCCACTGCCTGCGTGAAGCGCGGATCGAGTGAATCCAGATGATCTGTGGTGCCGGGCTGCGGTACCGGCGGCGCAACTTCAAAGAACGGCACTTTTGGCGCGCCGAGCGCTTCCAGTTTCGGTTCTGACGCGGTGCCTCCGACCCGCCAGATCATGATGCTTTCTTGCCCAGAGTCGGCGGACACCACGAAGCCACTTGGCGAGCCGTCGGCGACCGTCGCCGGCTCGGGCGTGAAAGCGGGGTTGCCCACCGATGTTTCCAGCGGGGATCCGAACTGTTTGAGTTTCGGGCCTTCCGCCGGACATTCTCCTTCGATCGGTCCTGTCGGCTTGGGCCCAGCGAAGACGTGGGCACTAACGAATTCTTCGGTTTCGGCGTTGAAGCTGTTCGTGCCGAGGATGACGTGCTGCAAGTCCAGCCCAAGCTTGGGGTAGTCCTCGAGCGCTTTTTCCGTGTTGTATTCGTAACCGCACCAGCCGTGCCCTTTGGCGATGCTGAGGTCGGTAGGATCGCTCGTCTTCGAGAAACCCACATACAGCCGGTTTAGGGTCTTGGTCCCATCGCAGCGCAGTGCGGCGTAGAACCAGCGGCTGGTCTGCGGGTCGTACTTGATCTGCGGGTCGCAGACGGAGACGCCTCCCGCGAACGTCGTGAGGTCCACGGGAGAGCCCACCGGGGCGAGCGAGGCGCGCGAGTAGGCCTGGATCTGCTCGTTGACGAACTCGACGTAGTCGTTTGGGCCGATCGCGCCGGTCGTATCAGGAGGAGTGACTTCGGTGGCGGCGCTGAGGCCAGCGCTGTTGAGCGACCCGAAAAGAACGGCGCTTGGCCCGAGCGGCGATGGGGACCCGAGCGTCGGACCGAGAGGACTGCTTGCTGAGCTACGCGCGCTGGCTCGGGCGGCCGCTCGTTCCTTCGCGCGAGCATAGGCCGCCGGATCGATGACTCGCAGGGGTATGACTCTCGGCGTCGATTCTGGCGCCGCTGCCGACGGAGAGGCGGGCTTACCCGCGATGCTCGATGACGGAGAAATCGTTTCCCTTGCAGCCAGGGCAGTCGAGGACACGCAGGCGAGGCTCATCACAGACGCAAGTACCGACGAGCACAGCCAGACTACAATTCCCAACGCTCGCCAGCGTCGCGCTTGCACGCTACCCCCACTTGTCGTTTGACCCTTACCGCCGGGACGCCCCGGCCGGGGAAGGATAGCGGCGCTCTCCGATGTCGTGCAGGTTCGGTCGCCTCGTTCGACGCTTGCTCTACTGCGGATCGACATCGACGCTGAAGCTGACGCCTACGTGACCTCGCGCGGCGGCAACCTCCGCGACGGCCTCCCCGACCGCTTGCACCGCCGGTCGGCGCTCGGCGGCCTTCACCACCAGCACCTGACGCTCGCGGCCGCGCAGACGGAACAGCGCCGCCGGGCCGAGCACGGCCGGGCCGTCGCCGACGCTCGCGTCGTGAACCGGGAGTGACGCGGCCAGGCGCTCGCGTAGGGCGCACGCCGCCGCTCGCGCTCCGTCGGCCTCTACGGCCGAGCAGACGATCCTGATCAGGTGCGAGAACGGCGGATAGCCGAGCGCCCGGCGGCGCTCGAGCTCCCCGGCCAGGAAGCCGTCGCTGTCGTGGCGGGCGGCGTGCACGATCGAGCGTGCCTCGGGAGCGATCGTCTGCACGAGCACGCTCCCCTCGCTCCCTCTACCGACGCGTCCGGCGAGCTGTGCGATCAGCGCGAACGTGCGCTCCTCGGCGCGGAAATCAGGGAATCGCAGCGTCGCATCGGCGTCCAGGACCACGCCGAGCGTGACATCGGGGAAGTCGTGGCCCTTGGCGACCATCTGAGTGCCGATCAACGCTCCGCACTCGGCCGCCTCAAAGCGCCTGAGGAGCGCTCCGACGCCGCTGTCCTGGACCCCGGCGAGCGCGTCTGAGACGAGCGGCTCACCACCGACTCCACCGGCGCTGGCGCCGCCTGCGGGGGCGGTCTCGCCCGCGGCGAGCACATCGGCGTCGAGGCGGAAGACCGGAAAGCCGCGACCGGGCCGCCGCGACCGGGCCGTCGCCGACCGATCGTCGTCGAGGAGGCCGCTCAGCTCGTGCTGGAGGCGCTCTGTGCCCGCCCCGTGGCGCGCTACCGACGTCGAGGAGCACTCGCCGCATCTCGCCGGGACAGGGTCGCGATGGCCGCAGTGGTGACAGGACACGTAGCCGCCGGCGCGATGCAGGACGAGCGCGACGTCGCAATGCGGGCACTTCCACACGTGGCCACACGAGCGGCAGGAGAGGAAATTTGACCAGCCACGGCGATTGAGCAGCACGATCGCCTTTCCGCGTGCGCTTCGCACCTCGGCGAGCGCCTGGGCGGTGCGGGGATGCAGGCCGCCCGTCTCCCCGCGCATGTCAAGCACCTGCACGCGCGGCAGCGGCCGGCCGTCAACGCGGCGGCGCAGGCGCAGCGTCGAGAGCCGCTGCACGCTCTCGGGCCGTGGCGTGGCGCTCCCGAGCAGGAGCAGCGCCCCGCAGCGCCCGGCACGCTCGGCGGCGACGTCGCGGGCGTCGTAGCGGGGGTCGCCCTCGTGCTTGTAGCTTGAGTCATGCTCCTCGTCGACGACTATCAGGCCAAGGTCCTCGATCGGCGCGAAGACGGCCGAGCGAGGACCGACGCAAACACGCGCCTCGCCTTCCCGCAAGCGCCGCCACTCGGCGTAGCGCGCCGCCGGGCGCAGGCGCGAATGCAGCACGGCGACCGTCTCGCCGAAGCGTTCGATGAAGCGCCCGACTATCTGCGGAGTCAACGCGATCTCCGGCACGAGCACGATCGCACCGCGCTCCTGATTCAGCGCCACGGCCGTCGCCTGCAGGTAGATCTCCGTCTTGCCGGAGCCCGTCACGCCGTGCAGCAGGCGCTGCCCGGCGTGTCGTTCGCGCATCGCCGTCGTCAGCGAGCCAAGGACGGCCCGTTGGTCGTCGGTCAGCACCGGCGGCGTCGGAGCACGGGACCCAACGGCGAGATGGAGCGGTGCAGCGACCGCGCGGCGCTTGCGACCGCTCAGGCGGCGCGCCGCGCCGGGAGGCAGCACGAGCGCCAGGGCCCGCGCGATCGTCGAGCAGTACTCCGCCGCGATCCACTCCGCCAGCCCGACCATCTCGACGGGCACGCCGAGCTCGAGCGCGCGCAAGGGCGCCAGCAGCCTCTCGGACGCGACATCGCTCGAGTCGGCGAGCCCGACCACGACTCCGAGCACCTCGCGGCGACCGAATGGCACCACGAGCATCGACCCGACGTCCACAACGCCGCCGCGCAGCTCCTCGGGGAGCCGGTAGTCAAACGGCCCGCGCAGCGCACGGGCCGTCGTCATCGGCTCGACCTGGGCGATGGCGGACACCGCCCTGAGGCTAGGTCAGAGTCCGGCGGCAGCGCGCAGCGCCTGCGCCTTGTCCGTCCTCTCCCACGTGAAGTCGTGGTCGTCGCGGCCGAAGTGGCCGTAGGCGGCCGTCTTCTGGTAGATCGGACGATGCAATTTAAGCTCCTCGCGGAACGACCCCGGCCGCAGGTCGAAGACCTCATCGACGGCCCGTGCGATCTTGCCGCGAGTGGCGCCCTCATGCTCGGTTCCGAACGTCTCAACCATCACTGATACCGGGTGGGCGACACCGATCGCGTATGCGACCTGCACCTCAGCCCGGTCGGCGAGGCGGGCGGCGACGATGTTCTTGGCCACCCAGCGCGCCGCGTAGGCGGCCGAACGGTCCACCTTGGAGGGGTCCTTGCCCGAGAACGCACCCCCGCCGTGGCGTGCCATCCCACCGTAGGTGTCGACGATGATCTTCCGCCCGGTCAGCCCGCAATCGCCCATTGGCCCGCCGATCACGAAGCGCCCGGTGGGGTTGACGAGGAAGTTCTTGACGAGCTTCTTCTCGTCGTAGAGCTCGCCGGGCAGGACCGGCCGCAGCACGTGCTCCAGCAGGTCCGGCTTGATCAGGGTCTCGACGTCGATGCCGTCGGCGTGCTGGGTGGAGATCAGGATCTTTTCGACCTCCACGGGCTTGCCGTCCTGGTATCGAACCGTCACCTGGGTCTTGCCGTCCGGACGCAGGTACGGGAGGACCTCGCCCTTGCGCACCTCCGACAGGCGCTTGGCGAGCTTGTGCGCGAGCGCGATCGGAAGCGGCATCAGCTCCTCGGTCTCGTCGGAGGCGTAGCCGAACATCATCCCCTGGTCGCCGGCGCCGGCGACGTCCAGCTCGTCTTCATCGGCGGGGTCGTGGCGCGTCTCATACGCGACGTCGACGCCCTGCGCGATGTCCGGCGACTGCTTGTCGATCGCGTTGATCACGGCGCAGGTGTCGCAGTCGAAGCCGTAGGTGGCGTCGTCATAGCCGATCCTGCGCACCGTCTCGCGCGCGATTTCCTGGATGTCGACGTAGGTGTCGGTCGAGATCTCTCCGGACACCACGATCAAGCCGGTGTTGACGAGCGTCTCGCACGCGACGCGGCCGTAGGGATCGTCGGTCATGACGGCGTCGAGAACGCCGTCGGAGATCTGATCGGCGATCTTGTCCGGGTGCCCCTCCGTGACTGACTCGGAGGTGAACAGGAATTCGTTGTCGGAAAGCTGGGTCATGGTCGCGCTGATTGGCTCCGGGGGTCGTCGTTGGAGGGGAGGGTCCGGCGAAAGCCGGGAAAGTCTAGGCGGAACCGGGGGACTTTGGTTTTCAGCGCACGCCGCCGGCGCTCCGCGCGCCGTTGCGCGGCTCCCCCTTGCCCGCGGCGCGGCCATCGCCGCGCCCGCGCTGACCGCGCTCGACGAAGTCGATGATCAGGGGGACGCCGTCCATCCCGTAGCGGGCGCGCAGGCGGTTCTCGATGAAGTAGGCGTAGTCGCGGGTCACCCGCGCGCGGGAGTTGACCTGGATCGCAAAGCGCGGCGGACGCTCGCCTATCTGGGTCATGTAGATCAGCTTCAGGCGGTGCTGAGAAGAGCCTCTGCGCGTGCCGATCGGCGGCTGGCGAGCCTGGATGACCTCCGCGAGGAAGCGGTTGAGCTCGGGCGTCGGGATTCGCCCGACCATGCGATCGCCGAGGGCGATCGCCTCGGTCAGCAGGCGCGAGACGTGACGGCCGGTCTTCGCGCTGGCGGTCAGCACGCGTGGACGCAGTCGCAGCTTCTCCGCCACACGCCCGCGCTCATGATCGAGCTCCTCCTCCCCACCCTCGTGGACGTCCCACTTGTTCAGCACGACGGCCGTCGCACAGCCGGCCTTCATCGCCAGCTCGGCGACGCGCAGGTCCTGCGCGGTGACCCCGTCGCGGGCGTCGCACACCACCAGCGCAACATCCGCCCGCTCGGCCGCACGCTGGGAGCGCAGCGCCGTGTAGTACTCGATCGAGTCGGCCACCTTCGACTGGCGGCGCATCCCCGCCGTGTCGACGATGACGAGCTTGCGCTCTCCCACGAGCAGCGGCATGTCGATCGCGTCGCGCGTCGTGCCGGCGCGCGGGGAGACGATCACCCGCTCCTCGCCCAGGAAGCGGTTGACGAGCGAGGACTTGCCGACGTTCGGCCGGCCGATGACCGCCAGGCGGATGGCGTCGGCGTCGGACTCGGGCTCGCCCGTCGCCGATTGGACCTCATCCAGCAGCTCGACGATGCGATCCAGCAAGTCGCCCGAGCCGAGCCCTTGCGCAGCGGACACCGCCAGCGGCTCGCCAAGGCCGAGGCGATGGAACTCGACTGCCAGTCCCAGCTCGCCGACGCCGTCGCACTTGTTGGCCGCCACGATGCTCGGAACGGGCGAGCGGCGCAGCAGGTCGGCCATCTCCTCATCGCCCGGACGCACGCCGGCGCGCGCGTCGACGACCAGCACCGCCACCTGCGCATCTGCCAGGCCGGCGCGCGCCTGGTCGCGGATCGAGCCGGCGAGCGCGTCCTCGTCCTTGAAGTCCATGCCGCCGGTGTCGATCAGCTTGAACTGACGCCCGTTCCACTCGCAGTCGAGCTCCTTGCGGTCGCGCGTCACTCCGGCGCGCTCGTGCACGACGGCCTCGCGCGTCCCCGTGAGACGGTTGATCAGCGAGGACTTCCCCACGTTTGGATAGCCGACGACGGCGACCTTCATGCAGCCAGTATGACCGGCGCCCAGCGCTCTCCCGGCTCACCGCGAGCCGGAGGCGTCACGCGCCAAGGCGGCGATTCGCGCCACGACCTCCTCCACGCTCAGCCGGGTCGTGTCGAGCGTCAACGCGCCCGCGGCGGGCCGCAGGGGGCTGTGCTCGCGCGTGCTGTCGCGCGCATCGCGCAGCGCCTGCTCGGCGAGCACGGTCGCCTGATCCGCGCCCAGCTCTCCGGCGCGCCTGCGGGCGCGCTCCTGCGGATCGGCCGTGAGAAAGACCTTCAGCCCCGCCTCCGGCGCCACGACGGTGCCGATGTCGCGCCCCTCGGCCACCCAATCGCCCGCTGCGATCAGCTCCCGTTGCTTGGCCACGAGAGCCGCGCGCACGCCGGGATCGGCGGCAACGTGCGATGCGGCCTCGGAGACCTCGGCCGTGCGGATCTCCTCGGTCACATCGCGACCGTCGAGCACCACTCGACCGAGTTCGCGGGCATCCTGGCCTGCGGACAGGATGCCCGCTCCGCCCAGCTCGATCCGCGCCGCACGCGCCAGCGCCGCCGGCTCCTGCGCCGGGGACGCGAGCCAGAGCAGGGCCACGCAGCGGTACATCGCGCCGCTGTCCATGTAGGGGAAGCCGAGCTCGAGCGCCACGCCGCGCGCCACCGAGGACTTGCCCGCGCCGGCGGGGCCGTCGATGGCTATCAGCACGGCGCGAGCGGGGAGGCCGCGGGCGAGACCGCCGGCCCGTCGCCGTCGGAGGGCCCGAGTGCAGACATCAGCCGACCAGACTCGCCAGATCCTCGACGAAGTTCGGGTACGACACCGCGCACGCGTCCATTCCCACGACCTCGACTCCCTCGCGCGAGGCCAGGCCGGCGACGGCGCCCATCATTGCGAGTCGATGATCGCCACGGGCATTGATGCTCCCGCCGCGCACGCCGCCGGTGCCGCGCACGGCAAAGCCGTCATCGGTCGCCTCGATGTCGGCGCCGAGCCCGCGCAGGCCCTCGACGACACCCGCGATGCGATCGGACTCCTTCACGCGCAGCTCCTGCGCGCCGCGGACAACCGTCTCCCCCTCGGCGAAGCACCCGAGCAAGGCCACGAGCGGCAACTCGTCGATCGCGAGGGGAACCTCCTCGGGCTCGACCACGGTGCCCTCCAGCGCGCCGTGCGCTACGTCCAGATCGCTGACCGGCTCATCGGCAGCCAGCTCGCCGGTCTCGTCCTCGAGGTCGCCCAGGACGATCCCGCGCATCCGGCGCACGATGCGCAGGAAGCCCGTTCGCGTCCAATTGACGCCAACGTCGCCGATCAGCAGGCGCGAGCCGGGAACGAGCACCCCGGCGACGACGAGGAACGCCGCCGAGCTCGCGTCGCCGGGGATCGAGACGGCTCCGAGCAGGAGCTCGTCCGCGTTGACGACGGTGACGTGACGACCATTGCGGTGGATGCCCACGCCGGCGCGCAGGAGCATCCGCTCGGTGTGGTCGCGGCTGCGCCCCGGCTCGCCGACCGTCGTCGCCCCGTCGGCCGCGAGCGCCGCGAGCAGCACGCACGACTTCACCTGGGCGCTCGCCACGGCCAGCTCGCACGAGATCGCCCGCAGCCGCGCGCCGCGCACGTGCAATGGGGGAAAGCGCCCGCCCGTGGCCTGGATCTCCGCTCCCATCTGCCGCAGCGGCTCGGCGATCCTGTCGACGGGCCGGCGGCGAATCGACTCGTCGCCGTCGAGCGTGAACGACCGTCCCTCCTGCGCCGCCAGCCAGCCCGGCAGCAGGCGCAGCAGGGTGCCGGCGTTGCCCACGTCGATCGGGCCCTCCGGCTCGCGCGCCTCACGCAGGCCAGCTCCGCGCACTACCACCTCCTCATCGTGCACCTCGACCAGCGCGCCCAGGGCACGGACCGCGTCGAGCGTCGCGGTGGTGTCCGCGGCGTGCAGGTAGCCCTCGATCCGCACGGGCTCAGAGGCCATCGCGCCGAGCAACGCGGCGCGGTGAGATATCGACTTGTCGCGCGGCGCCCGCAGCTCGCCCGACAGCCCCTTCGCGGGCTCGAAGCGCGTGTTCATCGTGGTCCGCTCACGCCCGCACCACCGGAAACCCCAACTCCGCGATCAGCTCCCGAGCGCGCTTGGCGCGCTCTTCCCCGCCGATCCACAGCGCCACGACGCCCTGGCTGTTGTCCGCCGATGGAGACAGGGCCATGTCGGCGATGTTCACGCCCTCACGCCCGAGCGCGAGCGCGATGTCGGCGATCACGCCGGGGCGGTTGGGCACCGAGACGCGCAGCTCGTGCACCGCTCCTCCGGTCAGGCCGACGCCGAGCAGGGCCTCGCGGTTCCTCCGCGCCCGCTCGTTCCATGCCGTCACCGCCGCCGGGTCTCCCGCGACCAGCGTCGCGCGCACGCCTGACAGGCCCTTGACGAACTCGTCGATGCTCGCGACCAGCGCATCCCGGTTGGACATGTAGATGTCCGTCCAGATCGAGCTGTTCGCCCCGGCGACGCGCGTGGCATCGCGAAAGCTCGGCCCGACCGCCGGCAGGCGCCGGCGCTCCTCGCCGCCGATGCTGCTCGCCGCCTGTGCGGCGAGCACGTTCGCGAGCACGTGCGGCAGATGCGAGACGCACGCGAGCAGCCGATCGTGAGTGTCCGCGTCGATCGCCGTCGGCTGGGCGCCGATGCTCGTGAGCAGGCGGTGCAGGCGCTCGTACAGCACCCCGGCGGTGCTGCCTCCAGCCGGCGTCAGATACCAAGTTGCCCCGTCGAAGAGATCCTCGCGGGCATTCTCCACGCCGGCTGTCTCGGCCCCGGCAAGCGGATGACCGCCGATGAAGCGCTCATCCGCGCCCACGTCGGCGAGCAGGCTCTTGGTCGAGCCGACATCGCTGACGACGCAGTCCGGGCCGGCGCTGTCGAGCGCGAGCCGCACCGTCTCCGCGAGCGCTCCGACGGGAGCGGCGACAAACACGACATCCGCGCCCGCGACCGCGCTGGCCACGTCTGCGGCCTGCGTGTCGAGAGCGCCGAGGACAAGGGCCTCGGCGCGCACCCGCTCGTCGGGGTC
>JBIOIA010000081.1:0-11081 GCA_044449445.1 Gemmatimonadales bacterium | reverse complement strand
TCGCGATGAAGATCACGCACGTGCTGCGCGGCGACGACCACATCTCGAACACGCCCAAGCAGATCCTGCTCTACCGCGCCTTCGGCGTGACGCCTCCGATCTTCGGCCACGTGCCGATGATCCTCGGCACCGACGGCAAGAAGCTCAGCAAACGCCACGGCGCGACGGCCGTGGGTGATTACAGGCACGAGGGCATCCTGCCCCAGGCGATGGCGAACTTTCTCGCCCTGCTCGGCTGGAGCCCCGGCCGCGACCGCGAGCTGTTCTTCGACCTCAACGAAATGGTGGACGCGTTCTCGCTCGCGGGCATCCAGCGCAAGGCGGCCGTCTTCGACACGCAGAAGCTGGAGTGGATGAACGCCGAGCACATGCGTCACGTCGGCGCCCCGAAGCTCGCGGCCATGCTCAAGCAGCAGCTCGACGGCGTGGGCGAGGCGCGCGCGACGGCGCTCGTTGAGGCGGTGCTGCCGCGCTCCAGGACGACGCTGGACATCGTGCGCCAGGTCCGGGTGCGGGCCGGACTCGATCCGGTCACCCGCGACGACAAGGCCGAGGCGTACGTGCAGAAGGATCCGCACGCATTCGCGCAGCGGCTGGAGCTGGCGGCGAACGCGCTCCGATCCAGCGACTGGACCGTCAGTGGGACCGAGGCCGCGCTCCGCGAGGCCGCCGCGAAGCAGAACCTCAAGGCCGGCGACTTGATGCAGCCCGTCCGTATCGCGGTCACGGGTTCGACGGTGTCGGAGCCGGTGAATGAGCTGGTGGTTGCAGTCGGGAAGGACGAGGTCCTGAAGCGGCTGGCACGGCCGACCTGAAGATGAACGGATCGTACCGACGTCCCGCGCTCTACTGGGCGCTGCTCCACGCGCCCATCATCCTTCTGCTCTATCGCTCATCTCTGCTGCGCGCGCTCGAGCCGCTCTCGGGCTCGTATCGTGCAGGCATGTCCGCCCTGTGGCTCGTCGAGGCCTCGTTCCTCGCGATGCTGGCGTGGCTGATCGTCCTGCCCCTCAGCGTCCGCCCGCGCGTCTACCGTTACGCCGCCCCCGCCGCGCTTGCACTATGGACCGCGGCGCTCAGCGCCGACTCCCAGCTCTTCGACGCAGTGGGATTCCACGTGAACGGCCTGTTCGTGCGCGTCCTGCTTCAGCCGCGCGCGCTCGCCGAGGTCGGCATCCCGATGAGTCGCGTCGTGCTGTTCCTGGCCGGGGTCGCCGTGTGGCTCGCCGCCGACACGTGGCTCGGCAGCAGATTCCTGCAGCGCTTCGCCGTGCCGCGCCGGGTATGGTCATGGGCCCTGGCGCTGGTTCTGCTCCAGGCGCTCGAGCGCGTGGCGGTGGGGACGCTCACGTATTTCGGCGGCAGCGCCGTCTTCGCGGCGGGAGCGGTACTCCCGCTCGAGCCGCCGCTCCGGCTGAATCACGCGCTCACGCCGCTCACCGGCCGGCGCGACGATCCGTCGGGCGAGCCGCTCTCGGCATCGCTGCTGCCGACGACGCCCGCGCCCCAGGCGGTGACGCCGGACGCCGTGCACTTCACGCGCAAGCCGGACGTCGCGCTGATACTGATCGAGAGCCTGCGCTCCGACTTCCTCGACGCCGAGACGATGCCGCGGCTGTGGATTCGTTCGGCGTACGGCGCACGATTCGTCAGGCACTACGCGTCGGCCAGCTCGACGCACTACTCGCTGTTCAGCCTGTTCTTCGGCCTCAACGGACAGAAGCTCGAGACGGTGCTCGGCGCCGGCACCCGGCCGCTGCTGCTCGAGGCGTTCCGCGCCAACGGCTATCAGATGAAGCTGATCACGGCCTCGTCGGTGGACTGGATGGGGATGAAGCGCACCGTGTTCGCCGACGTCGGGGACGACCTCGACACCGACCTGCCCGGAATCGGCGCGACGCGCGACTCGGCGATGGTCGCCAGGGCGCGCGCATGGGTCGAGCACGCGGACCGGCGGCCGCTGCTGCTCGTCCTGTTCTTCGACGGCACTCACTTCAACTACACCTACCCGCCCCGCTCGGCGCGCTTCGCGCCGGCGTGGGACGGCAAGGGCTCGCTGATGGACGCCGATACGGCGTTGATGCGGCGTCGCGCGCGCAACTCGGCCTACGAGGTGGACTGGAAGATCGACGAGTTCCTGGCGGCGTTCCGGAGCGCGCGCGGTCGGGACCCCGTGCTGTTCGTCACCGGCGATCACGGCGAGGCGTTCCGCGAGCAGGGCCTGGTGGGGCACGGCGAGCGAGTCACCGAGCAGGAGATCCACGTCCCGATGGTCGTGGTGGATTCGCTGATGCCGCGCGGCGTCAAGGAAACCCCCACGAGTCACGTGGACCTGATGCCCACGCTGTTCGGGCTGCTCGGCGACACGCATCCCGCGGCGAGCTACTGCGACGGCATGCGGATGACGGACGCGGACTCGAGCCGCTACGTGCTCTCGACCACCGGCTGGGCGCCGTGGTACGCCGTCGTCGGCATGCGGGAGAAGGTCACGTTCTTCGGGCTGGACGCGGGGCTGGGCGGCGTGAGGGTCACGGATCCTGCCGATCAGCCGCTGCCCGGCGGCTCGTCGAGCCTGGCCGGCCAGGCAGCGGGAATCCTGAAGGCGTTCAGCAGGCGCTGATCACCGCCGGCGGTTGAACCACCGCCCGGGGGCTCGAGGCGCCGCGTTCCGGAGAATGGGTCTGGGTGGAGTTGAACTACCGACCTCAGACCTAAATGGAGACCTTTTTCGACGGAACGCGCTTCGACCGAGTAGGACCAGCGAAATCAGTAGGGCGGCAAATCGAACCTGGAGACCGGTGACGGCTGGACCAGTCCCGCGGGGATCGCATCGCGACCCCGGATGCCGAGGACGTAGAGGATTCGGCTCGTGGGATCGAGCACGAGGCGGTTATCGCAGTTGAAACACAGGGAGTCCGGCGTCGGATCGAAGCTTCCACGCTTGAGCTCGTGGCCGACGACCCGCATCGAAGGCCGCTCGAATATCTGGAGGTGCGCGGTCTCCACCGTGTCGCGCGTCCAGCCGAACACATAGACGTACGGTGATGCGGGCTCCGCCAGGACGTCCTCGGGGTCGAAGGCGAGATCCAGCGACGTCAGTCGCTGCCCGCCCGTGGCATCGACGACGAGCAGTCGCCTCGTAGTTCCGTACACGGCGATGAAGAGCGTGTCCCCGCCCGACGAGAACGACCCGCCGCCGCTGGACTGCGCGTCATGGATGGTGAACGAGGTATCCCCGGTCGCGGTGTTGAAGACGGGTACGCCGTTCGTCGTCGAGAACGCATAATAGACGATGGCGCGATCGGCGCGCGGCGAGAAGCGCACGTCGTTGGGTTCCTCGAACTGTCGGCAGTCCGAGAACGCTGGTTGAAGAGACCTGAGGCAGATCTGGTGAGCCGACCCGATGAGCCAGCGATTCGCGCTGAACTCCGCCGCGATGCGCAGGCTTCCCGGCATGGAATCCCCGACCATCTGCTGAGCGGAGAGTTGCCACAGGCCATAGGTGCACTCGCCGTTCGCGGGATCGTATCTGCCGAGAAGTACCACATTCGGCGTGGGCGTCGGCCCTGGACCCCGCATGCAGCGCGGATCGTGCATGGAGCGCGGGTACGCCTGTGCAAGACCAAAGCGGAGATCGACGCTCACCAGCGTCGTTTCCCCGTTCGCGAGGACCTTGGGCGTGGGGCTGGCGGGATCGATCAGCGGATAGCCGGACAACGGCGGGCCAAGGAGGAAGTCGCGAAAACCAAACACCCGGACGTCGTTGTCAAGGAAGGCCGTGCCGGCCGGACCCTTCAGGCTCACGTGAAACTGCCCGTTCGCCTGCGGCACCGGCGCGGACAGAGTGGAATCATCGACGATGACGGTGGCGAGACTGTCGGCCCCCAGCACCAAGTATGTCCCGTCCGGTGGGCGTACGGCGACACGCACCTGGATCTCGCCGCCCGACCACACGCTCGATGTCAACAGTCGGGGACTGAGGTCGGGCATGATCAGTTGATGTTCGCACGAAGGCAGCGTCGCGCCGATCACACACCACCACATGAGTCGGACGAACCGGGCCATGGCGGAACTATCGTACGCGAGCCACGCGTGCGCCAGCCTTTCCGGAGAATGGGTCTGGGTAGAGTTGAACTACCGACCTCACACTGATCAGGCGAGATCTGTTCGCGGCATCACCGGCATGCGCCACGCGTGATTCAGGAAGTCGGCGCAGTGCCCTTCCCTGAGGAAGATCTCGGCGGATTGGGCGGTGGCCGTGCGGTCCACGCCCCACAGCAGCGCGCGGCGCTGCTCGGAATCCCACGCGCCCTGCACGAACGCGCGCTCATCGCGCGAGACGATCACCGGCAGGTCCTTGACCAGCGCCGCCGCGACCGCGTTCACGCCCGGCCCGCCCACCACGATGGTCGAGCACAGATGGAAGATCCGGTTGTCGGCGTACCAGCGGTCGGAGGCGACGTGCGCCATCCGCCACGGGCGGCCGCCGCCGAGGCGGTCGATCTGGGCCTTGAGCGCGTACGCGACCGGCCGGTCGTTCATCTCGGCCGGCACGTCGCTTCCTGTGATGATGAGGATGGATTCGTCGGTATCGAGCAGCTTCACGGGATCGGCTGATCGTTGTCGCGCCGCTGCTGCGCATCGCGCGCCCGCTGCTCGCGCCGCTCGCGGTCCTTGCGCTCGCGGATCTCCGCCACGGCGCGGCGAAAATCGTCCTCCGCCTCGGCACGCGCCGCCGCGCGCAGGATGTCGGAACGCATGTCCAGCATCCGGTTGTAGGCGCGCGCCTGGTCGATGTTGCCCTGCGGGAACGGCAGGAACGCCAGCACCGCCGTCGGGATCGAGAACGAACCGAAGTGGATGCCCGACTGGTCGATGCCGTAGGTCTTGCCGTCGTGCTCGAACGTCCAGCGCGGCGTCGCGAGCGGATTCCGCGTCGGGCTCAGCGAGTCGTTGCGCACCGCCGAGTCCATCATGTCGGCCATCACCATCATCCGCTGGCGGACCACCGAGTCCATGTTGATCGGCCGGCCGCCGCCTTCCGGGAGGTACATCGGCTGCACCCAGAGCCGCGGATCGCCGCGCACGGGTGACATGCCGATGCCTCCGCGCACGCCGTTCGTGTCGCCGGCGTGCGGCGCCTCAGGCAGGATGCGCGTCGGGATCGCCGAGCTCATCTGCGGCAGCGACATGAGCGGAGTGCTCGAGCGCGGTGGCGCCGCAGATTGCGCGGGCGGAGGCGGCAGGCGCCGCACCTTCGGCACCCGCAGGTCCACCGCCACGACCTCTCGCGTGTTCCCCGCCTGCATCACGAAACCGCGGTACGCCCCCAGGAGCCCCAGGACCAGGGCGCCGTGCGCGGCGATCGAGGCCGCGATCCAGCGCGGCCCCACCCGCTTGCCCTCGGGCAGCGCGAAGCGGTTAAGCTCGGGCAAGGATTCTCCCCATCCTGTCGGCCGCTTCTTCGAGCCGGGATTCGCTCACCGTGAGCGCGATGCGCACGTAGCCCTCGGCGGACTTGCCGAACCCGGTGCCCGGCAGCACGATGACACCTTCATCCCTCAGCGCCACCGTGGCGAACTCAGCGGACTCGACGCCCTCGGGCAGCGGCACCCACAGGTACAGCGTCGCCTTCGGCACCGGCACCTCGAAGCCGACCTTGCGCAGGGCGCGCGCCATGGCGTCGCGGCGCGAGCTGAACGCCGCGACCGGCGCCTTGACCAGCGCCTGTGCCTGGTCGAGCACGTCCGCCGAGGCCTGCTGCAGGGCGAGGAACGGGCCGGTGTCGGTGAACGTCTTGACCTGGGTCAGCGCCGAGATCAGGTCGCGGTTGCCGATCGCCCAGGCGACGCGCCAGCCGGTCATCGAGAACGACTTCGACATCGAGTGGAACTCGACGGCGACCTCGCGCGCGCCCGCGATCTCGAAGATGCTGGGCGCGACGTAGCCGTCGAAGGTGACTTCGCAGTACGGGTTGTCGTAGCACAGCACGATGCCGTGCTCGCGGCAGATCGCGACCGTGCGCTCCAGGTAATCCTTCGGCGCCACGGCGGCGGTCGGGTTGTTCGGGTAGTTGAGGAACACGACGCGCGTCTTCTTCAGCACGGCGGCCGGCACGTCCGACAGCTCGACCAGGAAGCTGGTTCGCGCGGTGAGCGGGACGATGTGCGGCGTGGCGCCGGCGAGCACGGTGCCGCCGATGTAGCAGGCGTAGCCCGGCTCGGGCACGATGGCGACGTCGCCGGGCCCGCACACGGCCTGGGCGAAGTGACAGATACCCTCTTTCGAGCCGATCAGCGGCGCCACCTCGGCCGCGGCGTCGAGCTCGGTACCGAAGCGGCGGCGGTGATAGCGCACGATGGCGTCGCGGAACGCCGGCAGGCCGATCTGGAAGCCGTAGCGGTGCATCGCGGGCTTGGCGAGCGCGGCCTTGAGCGAGTCGATCGCGACCTGGGGCGGCATGAAGTCGGCGTCGCCGGCGCCGAGGTCAATGACGTCCACTCCCTTGGCGATCAGTTCCCGCTTGAGACGCGGGATGTGCGCCAGGGGATAGGCGGGCAGCTGGCCGACGCGCGCCGCAATGGAAAGCCTCACAGAGCTCCTACGGCTGTTGAAAGTCGAAAGTTGAAAGTTGAAGGTCGAAAGCAGAGGTCGAAAGGTGTTCTTTCGACTTCAACTTTCGGCTTTCGGCTGTCTCCCTCATACACCACGCGCGGCGACAGGATTCCGCAGCACGCCGACCCCCGACACTTCGACCTCGACCACGTCACCGGCGTTAAGAGGGCCCACGCCTTCCGGGGTCCCCGTGGCGATCAGGTCGCCGGGCTCGAGTGTCATGACATGGGAAATGTACGACACCAGGGTGGGGATGCTGAAGACCATGTCGGCGGCGTGGCCGTGCTGGCGTTCCCGGCCGTTGACGCGGCACATCACTTCGAGCGAGCTGTAGATGAAGTCCGGCGGCACCTGAAGCAGCGCGGGACCGAACGGGCAGAAGGTGTCGAACCCCTTGGCGCGCGTGAATTGCACGTCGAGTTTCTGGAGATCGCGCGCCGTGACGTCGTTGACGCACGTGATGCCGGCGATGGCTTCGCGCGCCGCGGTCTCGGTGCCGCGCGCGAGCCGTCGGCCGATCACGACGCCGATCTCCGCCTCGTGCTCGACCTGCTGCGAGTCGGGCGGCAGGATGATGGTTTCGCCGTTGGCGATCACGGAGCTGGGCGGCTTCAGGAACAGCAGCGGCCGGTCCGGCACCGCGTTGCCCAGCTCTTTCGCGTGGGCGGCGTAGTTGCGCCCGACGCAGACGATCTTGGATGGACGCTTCAATTTTCGACTTTCAACTTTCGACTTTCAACTCCGTGAAGCTCGAAGAACTCTCCAATGCGCTCCCGCAGCATCTCCCACGGCCCGACCAGCCGCTCCGCGGGCGGCAGACCCTCCAGCATCACGTGGCCGTAGCGCTTCCTCAAGACACGCGGATCGAGCAGCACCACGATGCCGACGTCGGTGCGGGTGCGGATCAGCCGGCCGAAGCCCTGCTTGAGCTTGAGCGCCGCGAGCGGCACGAGATACTCGTTGAACGAGTCCCCGCCCTGCGCCTCGATGGCCTCGAGCCGCGCGGCCGTGAGCGGCTCGGTCGGCACCCGGAACGGCAGTTTCGCCAGCAGCAGCGCGCGCAGCGCGTGACCCGGCACGTCCACACCCTCCCAGAACGAGTCGGTGCCCAGGAGGATCGCGGAGCCGGATTCACGGAAGCGGCGCAGCAAGAGGTCGCGCGGGCCCTCGCCCTGGACCAGCAGCGGCCAGCGACCAAGGGCCTCGCCCATTTCGCGCAGCAGCGTGGCGACGCGGCGCAACGCGCGGTGGCTCGTGAACAGGACGAACAGGCCGCCGTCGGCGCTGCGCGCGAGGTCCAGCGCGACGCTCGCCGTGTACGCGTCGTGCGCCTCGGCGCCCGCGTCGGGGCTCGGCGCGTCGTCCGGAATGGCGAACACGCATTGGTCCCGGAAGTTGAACGGCGAGGGCAGGATCGCGCGGGCGCCGTCGGGCGCGGGCTCGAGATCGAGTCCGAGCCGGTGCTCGAGGAATCCGAACGCTCCCCCCGCGGCGAGCGTCGCGCTGGTCACGATGACGGTCTCCACCCGGTCCCACAGGATCTCGTGCAGCAGCGGCGCCAGCTCGAGCGGCGCGGTCGCGAGTCCTACGTGCCCGCCGTTGCGCCGCTCGATCCACCGGACCGCGGGAGCCTGGCCCTGCGGCGGCCTGAGCGCGGCCGTCACCGCGTCGCGCGCGCCGTCGAGCCGGCCGGCGATTCCGCGCAGCTCCTGCGCGAGCGCGAGCAGTTTCTCCGAGGCCTCGAACCGCTCGTCGTCTTCGAGCTTCGAGCTGATCGCAGCCAGCTCCTCGCGCAACGTACCTACGGAATGACCGAACGCGTCGAATGCCTCGCCCAGTCCCTGCTCCCACACCGCGTCTTCGGCGAACGCATCGGCGAGGCGCAGGACGTTTTCCGGCCTGCCGCCCATCCACGCACGCAGCACCGCGAACAGGCGGTCGGCCGACCGGCGTGCGCCGCTCAAGGCCGGCGCCACGCGTGAGGCGATCCGGTTCAGGAGCGGCGGCCCGCCCTCGGCATCGGCCTCGGCGGCGAGCGCGGACCGCACGGCCGGCAGCACGCCGCGGTTGTTCCGCTCGATGCGCGAGAACAGCCGCTCGAGCCCGCGGCTGCTCGCGCTCTTGCCCAGGTGCTCGGCGGCGGTGTCCTCGAGATGGTGACCCTCGTCGAGCACGAGCCGGCGATAGGGCGGCAGGACCGCGGCGTCCTCCCAGTTGCCCTGCACGCGCCGCACCGCGAGATCGCTCGCCAGCAGGTGGTGGTTCACCACGACGATGTCGGCGTCGGCGGCCTTGCGCCGAGCGGTGAACACGAAGCAGCGATCGAAATGCGGACAGCGCACGCGCGTGCACAGGTCGCTCTCGGCCGCCACCTCGTCCCACACCACCTCGCTCGGCGCGAACGAGAGGTCGGAGCGCGAGCCGTCGCCGGTCGTGCGCGCCCAGCGGTCCACCGCCTCCAACTCGTCCTGGCGGTCCGGCTCGAGCAGCGTGGCCTGGTGGCCGCGCGCGTGCTGGAGCCGCGACAGGCAGAGGTAGTTGCGCCAGCCCTTGAGCAGCGCATAGCGCACCGGCCGGTCGTCGGTGCCCAGCGCCCGCGCGAGCAGCGGCAGGTCCTTGCCGACCAGCTGCTCCTGGAGATTGATCGTGTTGGTCGAGACGACCGTGCGCTCGTCGTTCTGGAGCGCCCACACGATCGCCGGCACCAGGTACGCGAACGACTTGCCGACGCCGGTGCCGGCCTCGAGCAGCGCAACGCCGCCGGCGTTGTACGTGTCGGCGACATGGGCCACCATGTCGCGCTGGCTGGGGCGATCCTCGGCGAGCCTGACGCTCTTGGCCACTTGCCCACCTGGAGCGAGGAGCTGCGCCGTCGCGATCGCGTCGATCGGCGCGAGCCGCCGGGGCCTGGGGACCTCGACGACGACGTAGAGCCGGCCGGCCGCGTTGTCCACGATGCCGAACCCGACGCCCGCATCGTGGAACCGCGCGGCCACGTTGAGATCGGCGACGGACGGATCGAGCACGCCGGAGGGATGGTTGTGGAGCAGCATCTGCCCGCGGCTCGCGACGCCCGGCAGCGCGAGCACGGCGTCCACGGTGCCGCGCGCCACGACGCGGGCCGCGCTGATGTTGCCCGACTCGTCCACGTCCGCGACGAAGGAGACCTCGCGGCCGCCCGCGTCCGCCACGGCCTCGGCGACCTGTGCGCGCGCGGCGGCGAGCAGCCGGTCGCTCACGTCTTGAGTTCGCGCTTGCGGGCCGCCGGGAAGAGCACGTTGTTGAGGATCAGCCGGTAGCCGGGCGACGTCGGATGCAGCGACAGGTCGGTCGGCGTGTCGCCGATCTGGTGCTGGGGGTCCTCGGGATCGTGCCCGCCGAAATACGTCCAGGTGCCCCGCCCCAGGTCGCCGTGGATGTACTTGACCCACGGCGCGCCCGGCTCCTCGGCGAGGATGATGTCCGCGGGCTTGAGGGTGTCGCGCATGAAGCTGGTCGTCACTCCGTAGAAGTCTGGAATCACGCCGCGGTGGCTCTGGACCAGCATGGCCGGCACCGGGTCGATCTTGGCGCTGAAGTTGAACAGCTCGAACGCGCCCAGGGGCTGGCGCCGGCCCGGGTTGTTGACCTGGTGGCCGTCGATGTCCGAGAATGCCGGGATGCCCGGCGCGGTCACCAGGTGCGCGCCCTGGCACGCCATCGCCCGGCTCCAGTCCAGCTGGGCGTCGGCATCGGGATCCATCGGCGTGCCGTCGGCGTAGGCCGCCGCGATGTCCACGTCGTGCGCGGCGAGCGCCAGCTCGAGCGTCTCGGTCGCGGTGCACATCGCGAACAGGAATCCCCCGTTCTCGACGTACTCGCGAATGCGCTGCGCCACGGCCTTTTTCAATGCAGGAACGTTAGGCATGCCAAGGGCGCGGGCAGCGGCCTGGTTGCGCTGCACCATCTCGTCGAGCCACGGCGCGCCCTGGTAGCTCAGGAAGAACTTGGAGTACTGGCCGGTGAAATCCTCGTGGTGCAGGTGCAGCCAGTCGAAGTTCTCCCGCATCCGCCCCGCCATGACCTCGGGGTCCCACACCTTGGTGAACGGGATGTCGGCGTACTGGAGGGCCATTGTGACGGCGTCGTCCCACGGCGGCGCGTTGGGCGGCGTGTAGATCGCGACGCGCGGCACGCGCTCGAGCGGGATGGCGTCCATATTCTGCTGCGCGATCTCGGCCTTGATGGCGGCGACCGCAGCATCGCTCACGGGCTCGAGCGCGACGCCGGTGAGCGCCGCGGCGCGGCGCGCCGGCTCGTCGTCGGGCAGCAGGAACGAGCCGCCGCGGTAGTTGAGCAGCCACTCGCAGTGCCCGGACCGCTCGATGGCGTGGTACGTGATGCCGTACGCCTTGAGGTGGTTGGTCTGCGTGTCGTCCATCGGGACGAGCAGCTGGGCGGACAGGCGGACGGGCGGACGGGCGGAC
>JBIOIA010000080.1:0-11106 GCA_044449445.1 Gemmatimonadales bacterium | reverse complement strand
GCCGGCGATCTTGTACATGTCCGGGACCATCAGCAGCAGTCCCTGGGAGGCGGTGAACGTGGTTGCGAGCGCACCGCGCTGCAGCGCGCCGTGCAGCGCGCCCGCCGCGCCGCCCTCGCTCTGCATCTCGATGACCGTCGGCACTGCGCCCCACAGGTTCGGCCGGTGCTCGGCCGCCCACTGGTCGGACCACTCGCCCATCGGCGAGCTCGGGGTGATCGGGAAGATCGCGATCACCTCGCTGAGCTGGTAGGCGACGCGCGCCGCAGCCTCGTTGCCGTCAATCGTGATCGTCGCGCGGGACATGCTACGCTCCCTGGGCGCGCCGGAAGGAATGTGGCGGCGCCCGCGGCATGCAAATCGCAAGATGCGTTCCGGCTGGCCCCGGCTCTCGTGCGGCCGGGCGTAGTCGCTAGGCGCGATTTTATCCGAATACGGCTCCGGCCCTTGGACAAATTGTCCCGGTCCGCGGTGCGGTGAAGCTCGGCCGCCGCGGCGCTGCGAGATGATTTGACAACAGCCGCCGCCGCCCGATATAACCCATGCGTTCGGCGTGCACCTACCACGGCACGAAGGGTCAACTTGATGAAGGACTACGCGAGTACCGATATCAGAAACGTGGCGGTCGTCGGCCACGGGGGCAGCGGCAAGACCAGCCTGGTCGACGCCATCGCCTTCGTGGCCGGAAGCAGCAAGCGGCACGGCCGCGTCAAGGACGGAACCGCTCTCACCGATTACTCCCCCGACGAAATCGAAAAAGGCTACAGCATCAACCTCGCGCTCGCCTACGCGGAGTGGGAGGGCGCGAAGGTGAACCTCATCGACACGCCGGGATTCCTCGATTTCGCGGGCGACACCGAGGCCGGTATCTTCGCGGCCGACGCCTCGCTCATCGTGCTCGGCGCGACCAGCGGCGTGGAGGTCGGGACCGAGAAGGTCTGGGAGTACGGCCAGCAGTTCCACCACCCGGCGATCTTCTTCGTCTCGATGATGGACAAGGAGCACGCGAACTTCTCGAAGGTCTACGACGACGTGCGTGCGCACCTGTCGCCCAAGGCCGTTCCGGTCGAGATCCCGATCGGCGAGGGCGCTCAGTTCACGGGCGTGATCAACCTCATCACGCAGAAGGCCCTCACGTTCAAGCCCGGCACCAAGACGGGCGAGTTCACCGAAGGGCCGATTCCGGACGCGCTGAAGGACGAGTACGAGGAATACGAGAAGGACCTGATCGAGAAGGTGGTCGAGACCGACGAGGCGCTGCTGGAGCGCTACCTCGGTGGCGAGGCCATCGGGCACGACGAGCTGGTGCCGGCGATGCGCAAGGCGATGAAGGCGGGCGACCTCTACCCGATCCTGTGCGGCGCCGCGGAGCTCACGTTCGGCGTGCGCGCGCTGCTGGACGAGATCGTCGAGCTGGTGCCGCCGCCCACCGAGAACGACCCGGTGGAAGCAGAGAGGTGGGGCAGCGCGGAGAAGATCTCGCTGCCACCCGGGGACGATGCGCCCTTCAGCGCACTGGTCTTCAAGATCATCTCCGAGCCGCACGTCGGCGACGTGTCGATCTTCCGCATCTATTCGGGGAGCGTGAAGACCGGCCAGGAAGTCTGGAACGCCGCGCGCGGCGGGCCGGAGAAGCTGAACCATCTGTCGATCGCGCAGGGCAAGGAGAAGGTCGAGGTGGGCGTCCTGCACGCGGGCGACATCGGTGTCGTGGCGAAACTGCGCGAAACGCACACCAACGACACGCTCTCGACCCAGCAGGTGGGAGTGGTGCTGCCGCGCGTGCCGTTCCCCGCGCCGGTGATCCACACCGCCATCGAAGCCAAGGTGAAAGGGGAAGAGGACAAGATCTCGCTCGGCCTGGCCCGGCTGCGTGAGGAGGACCCGACGTTCCACTGGGAGTACAACGCCGACGTGCGCCAGACGTGGGTGCGCGGCCTGGGCGAGCGGCACATCGAGATCATCCTGGGGCGGCTGACCCGCAAGTTCGGCGTGCACGCGGCGACGCTGAAGCCGAGGATCCCCTATCGCGAGACGATCAAGGGCCGTGCCGAGGGCGAGGGCAAGCACAAGAAACAGAGCGGCGGGCGCGGACAGTTCGGCGATTGCTGGATTCGCATGATGCCGGTGCCGCGCGGCACCGGGTACGTGTTCGACGACCAGATCGTGGGCGGCGCGATTCCCGGCAAGTTCATCCCGGCGGTGGACCGCGGCATCCAGGAGGCGGCGCAGCGCGGCGTGCTCGCCGGCTGCCAGATGGTGGACTTCAAGGTCGAGCTGTTCGACGGCAAGTACCACGACGTGGACTCGAACGAGATGTCGTTCAAGATGGCCGGCATCCTGGCGTTCAAGAACGTCGCGCCCAACTGCAAGCCCGTGCTGCTCGAACCCCTGACCGACGTCGAGGTGCTCACTCCCGAGGAATACCTCGGCGCCGTGATGGGAGACCTCAACTCACGCCGCGGCCAGATCCTCGGTTCCGAGCCGGACGGCCGTCTCACGAGACTCAAGGCGATCGTGCCCGAGGCCGAGCTGTACAAGTACGCCACGCAGCTGCACTCGATCACGCACGGCCGCGCGACCTACACGGCGAAGTTCAGGCAGTACAACGAGGTGCCGCCGGACGTCGCGAAGAAGATCGTGGACGAATATCAGAAGGAGAGGAAAGAAGAAGTCGAAAGCTAGACTTTGTGATAAATCACCCGGGCCGCCTCGGCCCGGTCTTCCGCCGTGTAGAACTCGAAGTCGGAGAACAGCGCCGCCGCTTCCTTCTGGAGCACCCGCAGGCACGCCACGGCCATGCGGCGGATTTCCTGCTCGGCCCCCTCGCCGCAGCGCAGCTCCAGCATCGTGCGCCAGGCGCGCGCGTTGCCGCTCACCACGATCTTCGTCTCGGTCGCGTTCGGTAGGACGCTGCGTGCGGCCTCGCGGGCCATCTTGCGGCGGTGGATCTTGTCGGCGACCCACTCGTAGCGCTTCATCAGGGCCTCGACGGCGGCGACGTACGCGGCCTGCGCCGCCGCGAGCTGCCGCTCCCATTCTTGCTCCAGCAGCTCGTCGCCCTGGACCGCGGGCGGCATCACGAAGTTCGCCTCGGACTCGTCCACGTAGCGCTGGCTGAGCTGGCTGTAGCCGAAGCCGGCACGGTGGCGCACCAGTTCGTGGGAGCACGAGCGGCTGATCCCCTCGATCAGCAGCACGTAGACGGCGTGCTCGAGCACCGAGCCGTGGCCCTGCTTCTTGATGTTCTCGAGGTATTCGGCCGTGGTCCGGTGGGCGGGGTTCTTCTGGCTCATATAGCAGACGCGACCCGCGAACTCGGCGAGCCGCTCGCCGCCGGTCGCTTCGCCCACCCACTGGACCGGCAGGTGCGCCGGTGCGATGAACTCGGGCCGGGCGATGAGCGTGACCTGTGGGGCGCGGAGGATTTGCATGAGGCGTGATGAGTAATGGGTTATGGGTGAAGGGTGATAAGTGATGGGTGATAAGGTTACACCGGCGAGACGCCCGGCGCAGGAAGAAGACCCAGCCGGTCCTCGCCGTAGCGCGCGTCACGCTCGATGTCGCGCAGCATTCGGGCGACTTCGGGCGCGATGGGAGGCGCGGAGGCGCCGACCTTGAGGGCGTTCGCCGCGAGCGCCGGCGCGGTGCCGGGGAGCGGCAGCTTCACGCCGGGATTCAGGATGCCGCGCGGATCCATCGCGTTCTTGACGAGGTGGCAGGCCTCGAAGTACGTCGCGCCGTAGAGTCGCGCGAGGAACGGCGCGCGCAGCCGGCCGTCGCCGTGTTCGCCCGAGGGCGTGCCGCCCAGCTCGAGCTGGAGCTGCGTGGCGTCGGCGAGGCAGCGGGTGAGCCGCGCCGCGAGGTCGGTCCGCCCTGTGTCGGCCAGCACGTTCGCGTGGACGTGCGCGTCGCCCGCATGGCCGAAGATGACGATCTCGAAGTCGCAGTCCTTCGCGATCCGCCGCAGTCCCGCGACGTACTCCCCGAGCTTCGCAAGCGGGACACAGCCGTCCTCGACCACCTGGAGCGAGCGCGTCGTGTCCGAAAGCCGCGCGAGGATCGGGCTCGCGAGGTGGCGCAGGTCCCACAGCTTGCGCGCGGCGGCCTCGTCGTCCGCGGGCACGACGCTCGCGGCGATGCCGCGCAGCGCCTCCGCGCCGGCACTCGAATCGGTTTCCAGCTCGATCAGCAGCACCGCCTCGGTTCCGCCCGGCACGTTGGATCCTATGGCGCGAACGAAATCGAGATACGTGCGGTCCAGCAGCTCGACGGCCGTTGGTCCGAGCGGAAGCAGCGCCTCGACGGCGCCGGTGAGGTCATCGAGCGAGGCCAGCGTCGCGAGGATGGTCGCCGAGCGCGCGGGCCGCGGCGCGAGCCGGACCTCGACGGCCGTGATGATGCCGAGGGTGCCCTCGCTGCCGATCAGCAGGTGGCGCACCCATCCGTTGTCCGTGTTGCCGGCGAGCCGATAGCCGCTCGAATTCTTGCGGGTGTGGGGCGGAGCCTCCTCGAGCGGACGCTGGTGCAGGCGCAGGAACGGCGCGGCGTCACCGAGGAGTCGGCGCTCCGCGTCGGTGCGAGCGGTCCGGGCCGTGAGGTCGTCCTTGCCCGCGCGCGCGAGCTCGCCGTCGGCGGTCACGAACTCGACTGCGTCGATCCAGTCGCGGATCGGTCCGTACTTCACGCTGTGCGCGCCCGCGGCATTGGTCGCCGCCATGCCGCCGATCGTGCAGAATGCGCCGCTCGAGGGATCCGGCGGCAGGACGAGGCCGTGCACGGCGGCCGCGGCGTTCAGCTGCCGATACGTGGTGCCGGCCCCGGCTCGCGCCGTGCGCGCTTCCGCGTTCACCGCGGGAGCGTCCTTGAAGCCGCGCGTCAGGTCCACCACGACGCCGGGACCGACGTTGCCGCCGGGCATGCCGCTGCCGGCGCCGCGCGGTACGAGCGCGGTGCCGGTCGTGCCGGCCCATCGGATCAGAGTCTGGAGGTCTGCGACGCTTTCGGGCGCTGTGACGGCTTCCGGCAATATCCGGAAGATGCCGGCCCCTTCACTGTACAGAGCCCGCGCCGCATCGTCGGTCCGGAACACGCCTTTGAAGCCGCGAGGTGTCTGCACGCCGGCAAGCTAACGGCCGGCTGTTTGGCTTGACAAGCGCTCGGGCCGCGGTGAAGGTGTACGGTTCATGAGCGTCGGCGTGCGAGCAACCAAGGCGGAGCTGATCCACATCGAGGTGGATCGCCGGCTCGGCCACGAGTGGGACGAATGGAACGGGAAGCCGCTCCCCAATCGGGGCGACTTCTCGGCGCCGCCCTCACGCTTCTTCTGGTTCGCCGCCCTGGCGCTCGCGTCGGCGTGCGCGACCCTCTACGTCCTGTGGTTCATCCTCGCGCCGCGACTCGACGGATTGTGGTCGCCGCTGCCCACCGCGCTCCTGCTGTCCATCTCGGCCTTCAGCGTGATCGCGTGGGCGTGGTTCGCGTTGCTGCTCGGCTCGTTCTACGGCCCGGTTCTGCTGCTGCCGGAGCGGCTCGCCGAGCGCGGGCCGTTCCTGCGGCTGATGAGCTGGACGAGCCACGTGGCGCGGCGGTTCGGCGCGCGCGACCCGGTGGAGCACGCCGCGGTGGACGTCTACAACGCGCTGGCCGAGCGGCGCGGCCGCAAGGTGGGCAAGGGCGAGCTGCTCGTGCTGATTCCGCGCTGCCTCTCGAAGGTGACACTCGACCAGGTGCTCGACGTCGCGGGGCGCTACGAGGTTCCCGTATTCGTGGCCACGCGCGGTCAGCTGGCGCGCCGCGCCATCCGCGAGCGGCGGCCGCGCGCGGTCGTCGCGGTCGCGTGCGAGCGCGACATGGTCACGGGCCTGCACGACGTCGCCGCGAAAATCCCGGTCCTCGGGCTGACGATGAGCCTGCCGGCCGGGCCCTGCAAGGACGCGGTGATCGACATCGCGAAGTTCGAGGGGTGGGTCAGGAGCTTCGTTAACGGGGCCGCGGCGAAGGAGAGCTAGCGGAGGTCCGTCGTGTCGCGTCGCGGCGGACGCGGCGCGGGTTGTGCCCCCGCCTTGGAAGTGTCGGATCCGGCACGCTCCGGCAGGGGCGGGCCGCCCGTCCTGGTCGTCGTGTCGCGCACCACGTGCGAGCGCATCACGGTCAGCACCGAGTCGAGCAGGGCGCGGCCCGGGTGACCGGCCGGCGGCATCCGTTCGAGGTCGCGCGGGGGAACGCTGGGGTCCCAGGCCACGCGCACCACGCACTCCGCGAACAATCGCGTATGCCCGAAGGCCGGATCGGCGAAGAAGCGGAGCTTGACGATGCTGTCGAGCTGGTTGAAGGGCTCGCGCGCCGGCCGGTGCGCCTGGACGTCGAACCAGCCCGATTCGAGATAGCCCTCGCGCGGCTCGGCCGTGCGGACCGGGAGCCCGACTCGGCCCAGGGAGATGGCCAGCGATTCGGTCGCGGCCGAGGCCGGAAGATCGACGAGCATCATGACGGCCTGCGGCTCGGGACCGAAGCGGGGCCGCACGCCGCCCGTGGCGCAGGCCGCCAGCGCGGCGAGGACCGCGAAGGCGCGCGCCCGCACGGCCTGCCTAACGATCAGTCAGAGCCCCAGCGACGAGACGGTGGGCGGATTCTGGGCGTAATCGTAGAACCCCTTGCCGCTCTTCTTGCCGTGCCATCCCGCGATCACCATCCGCTTGAGCAGCGGCGGCGGCGCGTAGCGCTGCTCGCGGTACTCGGCGAACATGATCTCGGCGATCTTGTACGTGGTGTCGAGGCCCACGAAGTCGAGCAGGACGAACGGCCCCATCGGGTATCCGCAACCCAGCTGCATCGCCTTGTCCATGTCCGGCACCGTCGCGACGCCGTGCTCGAGCTGCCGGATCGCGTCGAGCAGGTAGGGCACGAGCAGCAGGTTCACCACGAAGCCCGAGTTGTCCTTCGCGGCGATCGGCTCCTTGCCGAGCTTCGTGCCGAAGGCGAAGGCGCGCTGGAAGGTCTCGTCCGACGTAGTCACCGTCCGCACCACCTCGACCAGCTTCATGAGCGGGACCGGGTTGAAGAAGTGCAACCCGACGAACTTGTCGGTCCGCCCCGTGGCCGTGGCCTGCTCGATGACGGTGAGGCTCGAGGTGTTGGTGGCGAAGATGGTGCGCGCCGGGCACAACGCGTCGAGCTCCTTCCAGATCGTGCGCTTCAATTCGAGATCCTCGACCACCGCCTCGATCACGATGTCGCAGTCCTTGAGGTCGGCGACCTTCGTGGTGAAGCGCAGCCGGCCGAGCGTCGCGTCGCGCGCGGCGGGCTCGAGCTTGCCCTTCTCGACCAGCTTGTTCAGCGAGCCGGTGATCCGGCCCTTGCCCTTCTCGAGCAGCGCGTCGCTGACTTCGCGCACGACGGTGGTGAAGCCAGCCGCAGCGGCGGTCTGGGCGATGCCGCTGCCCATCAGGCCGCAGCCGAGGACGCCGACGGTGGAGATCTCGCTCATGGATGAATGCCGAAAGTTGAAAGTTGAAGGTTGAAAGACATCATGACCCCAGCCGGCGCTGCGGCCGGCGACCCTGCTCGATTCCTTCGGTGATCGCGCGCCGGATGTCGTCGGCGAACCGGGCGATCGGCGACGGTTCGAGGTTCTTGTGGCGCGGCTTGATCTCGCCGTGCTCGAGCCGGTCGAGGATCTGCTCCAGCGCCAGCTGCATCTGGTCGTTGCGCTTGCGGTGGCTCTTGCCCGACAGGTACGGAATGGCTGCGCCGGCTGCGATCGGCACGGATGCTACCATGTCGAGCAGCAACGGGTGCTGCGCAGAGATCGCGAGCACGATGACGCCGAGCATCGCGATCGCCGTGCCGCCGGCCACCCCGACGGCAACGGCCGTGCTGCGCCGCTGGGACACGTCCGCGCTCAGCTCGACGTGGCAGAACCCGGCTTCGAGCGGCGTGACGACCACCGTGATGTCCACCGCGCGGGCCAGGTGGTACGACCTTCCGCCCACGCCGAAGCCGCGCTTCATGTTCGCCAGAAAACCCTTCTGCTGCTCCCACACGGTCCGGTCCGGCATCCGGCGCTTGACCGTGAGGGCCTCGCCTTCGGTCATCCACTGCGCGAGCGCATCCTCGAGGTGCGGCTTGTCACCCGCGACCACCCGCGACGCGAACACGCGTCCCGGGCCGAACCACCGCGCGACGAACCCGCGCTCGACCGCGCCGCCGGCGGCCTGCTCGTACATCGCCTGGCGCAGGAACCGCCCGTCGATGCCGACGTCGGCGCCGAGCTTCAGCAGCTCCGACTCGGTCATGCTCTCGCCGGTGTCCATTTCGCCGGCCTGGAGCTCCGCAGCGCGCTGGATGATGCGCTCCAGCGCCTCGCGATCGATGCGGCGACTGGGGAGGTTGTCCGCCACGATCAGACTTCGGAGCGGCGGCGCTCGGCTTCGCTGGCCTTCGGCGCGTTCTCCGGCGAGCCGGCGCCGAGCGAAGGGCGGGGGCCGGTGTCGCTCAGGGCCCGGGCCTCGCGCGCCGCGCGGCCTTCCTGCATGTCCTTCGCGTCCCGCGGCGTCAGCGCCGCGGCCTGGCCGAGCGCCTGGCCGAACGAGCGGAAGATGTCGATCGGGATCGGGAAGAACGTGGTGGAGTTCTTCTCCGAGGCGATCTCGCTCACCGTCTGGAGGTAGCGCAGCTGGATCGCCGCAGGCGCCGAGCCGATGACGTGCGCGGCCTGCGCCAGCTTTTCCGAGGCCTGGAGCTCGCCCTCGGCGTTGATGATCTTCGCCCGCCGCTCGCGCTCGGCCTCGGCCTGCCGCGCCATCGCGCGCTTCATCTGGTCGGGCAGGTCCACGTCCTTGACCTCGACCGCCGTGACCTCGATGCCCCACTCGTCGGTGCGCTGGTCGATGATGCGCTTCAGCGTGTCGTTGATCTTCTCGCGCTCGGAGAGCAGGTCGTCGAGCTGGTGCTCGCCGAGCACGCTGCGCAGCGTCGTCTGCGCCATCTGGCTCGTGGCGTAGAGGTAGTTCTCGATCTGGATGATCGCGGCGGACGGGTCCTTCACCCGCATGTAGAGCACCGCGTTCACCTTCACCGACACGTTGTCGCGCGTGATGACGTCCTGCGGCGGAATGTCGAGCGCGAGCGTGCGCAGCGACACCCGGTGCATGTGCGCGATGAACGTCGGCAGGAACGCGATGCCCGGCCCCTTGGTGTTCCAGTAGCGGCCGAGGAAGAACGACACACCGCGCTCGTACTGCTTGATGATGCGCAGGCTGGAGAGCGTGTACAGTGCGGCGATCAGGCCGACGATCTCCAGGCCACCGAACGGCTGCATACTCGCTCCTTACTTCGGGAACGCCTCGACCATGACGGCGATTCCCTGGCCGCCGCCGATGCAGGCGCTGCCCACGCCGATCTTCTTGCCGGCGCGCCGCAGCGCGTGCAACAGGTGCAGCGTGATCCGCGCGCCGGACGCGGCGAGCGGATGCCCGATCGCGATCGCGCCGCCGTGCACGTTCGTCCGCTCGCGCGGCAGGCCGAGCTCCTTCTCGACGGCGACGTACTGCGGCGAGAACGCTTCGTTCACCTCGAACAGGTCCACCTGGTCGAACGTCATCCCGGTCTTCTGCATCAGCTTGCGGATCGCCGGCGCCGGCCCGATGCCCATGTGCCTGGGCTCGACGCCCGCCACGGCCCACGCGATCAGCCGCCCGATCGGCTTGGCACCCTTCGCCTTCGCGAATGACTCACTCGCGATGACGAGCGCGGCCGCGCCGTCGCAGATGCCGCTCGCGTTCCCGGCCGTGACCAGGCCGTCCTTCTTGAAGTAGGGCGCCAGCTTCGCGAGGCCTTCCACGGTCGTGTCGGGGCGCATGTGCTCGTCGGCGCGGAAGCTCACCATCTGCTTCGTCTTCCGGTCCTTCACCGGATAGCCGATCACTTCCTCCTCGAACACGCAGTCGTCCCACGCCTTCTTCGCGAGCCGCTGCGAGCGCGCGGCGTACTCGTCCACATCCTGGCGTGTCAGCTTGTACTGCTCGGCAAGGCTCTCGGCGGTCTCGGCCATCGAGAGGCCGCACTGCGGGTCCTTGAGCGACTCCCACAACAGGTCTTCGAGCGGCGCCATCGGACCGAGGCGCAGGCCCCAGCGCGCGCCCCGCACCACGTGTGGCGCCTGGCTCATGGATTCGCCGCCGCCGCACAGCACGGCCTGCGATTCGCCGAGCAGGATCTGGGTCGCGCCCTGCGTGACGGCCTCGAAGCCCGAGCCGCACAGCCGGTTGACCGTGAGCGCGGGCGTCTCGATGGGCAGTCCCGCCTTGAGCGCGACGTGGCGGGCGAAATAGATGGCGTCTGCGGAAGTCTGGAGCGCGTTGCCGAACACGGCATGATCGAAGTCGCCCGGCTTGAGGCCCGAGCGCTCGATGGCGTGCCGCGCGGCCTCAGCGGCGAGATCGATCGCGGTGAAATCCTTGAGCGTGCCCCCGAACGTGCCGAACGGCGTGCGCACGCCGGAGAGGAAGACGACGTCCATGTCCCTGTTCTGCGTTTTCATGCTGAAAAGATAGGCTACTTCTGCCGGACGCGCTCCAGCACCCAGGCGGCCGCCTCACGAGTGCCCGTGGTGCCGCCGATGTCCGGCGTGCGCACGCCCGCGGCGAGGGCCGCCCGGACGGCGGAGTCCAGCGCCGCCCCGGCCTCGGGAAAGCCGAGCTCGTTCAGCATCATTGCGCCGGTGAGGATCGCGGCGAACGGATTGGCGACGTTCTTGCCCGCGAGCGGAGGCGCCGAGCCGTGAACCGGCTCGAACAGTCCGGCACGGCCGGGGTGGAGGTTCGCGCTCGCCGCGAGCCCCAGCCCGCCGACCAGCCCCGCGCCCAGATCGGAGAGGATGTCGCCGAACAGGTTGTTGGTGACGATCACGTCGAAGCGGTACGGGTCCTTCACCATTTCCATCGCGAGCGCGTCTACGTAGCGGTGCTCCGTCAGGATGCCGGGATGCTCCGCGGCGACGGCCTTGAACTTCTCCTGCCAGATCCTGTGCGCGCGCACCGCGTTGGACTTGTCGCTCATGGTGACGCGCTTCCTGCCCTCGCGCTTCGCGAACTCGAACGCTGC
>JBIOIA010000079.1:0-11181 GCA_044449445.1 Gemmatimonadales bacterium | reverse complement strand
TGCGGATGTCGGTCATCAACACGCGCAGCATGTGGAACACCCACGCGCCCTTCTCGTACACCATCACGTCGTAGCCGCGTCGCACGCTCGGCGAGGCGGCGCGATAGCCGATCCAGATCGGGCCGGCGTCCAGGTCCGACGCAATGTCGTCGCGGTACTGATCGAGGAACCGGTTGTACTCGTCGTCGTGGTGCCGCTCCGAGCGCAGGTACGAGAGGGCCGAGTAGGAGGCCAGCCCCTCGCTCAGCCAAGCGTCGCGATAGGAGCTAGGCCGCACGCCATTCCCCCACCACTGATGCGCCGCTTCATGGGCGCGGAAAAACTCGTCAAAACCGTCCAGCGAGGTGTTCTGAAAGGTGCTCCATGACAGATGGATGAGGCCCGGGAACGAGACGCCCTCGCCGTACGGGATCTCGGTCACGGTGAAATGATCGAGCGGCGAAGGGCCGAACAGCGTGCCGTAGAACATCAGGCTGTTCGAAACGTCCACCGCCACGTTCTCCTTCATGTGGGCCTGCTCGGTGTACGACGAGTTCATGGCCGAGGCGCGCCGCATCAGGCGGTGCGCGTCCTCCGAGATGAAGACGTCCAGCGGCGGCGCCCCCGGATGCTGGACGTGATAGTTCTCGAACAAGCCCAGGTTGAACGAGACCGCGTAGGTCGGCTCGCGCGTCACCCAGCGGCTCGTCGCCACATGCTCCGACACCGAGGAGTCCACGTGCTCGCCCACGCTGATGAGCGGGTAGCGGGCCGGGGCATGGTACGTCACGTCGAACGTCGCGAGGCCGCCGCCCTGGGCATTGTGCGGATACCACTCCGCGGCGGGATCGACGAAGAAGAAGTCGGCGTAGCGGTCGATCATGTCCCCGTGATAGAACAGTGTGAGCGACAACGTGTCGCCGCGGGCCAGGCGGTGCGGCGCCCGCACCCACAGGTCTTCGTAATCCTCGGCCTTGAAGAACGCCGCCGCTCCTCCATCGGCCCAGCGGGCCGAATCCAAGCGCAGGCGACCATCAAGTGAGAACTGCAGCCACGGTCCGATCGGCTCGACGGCGGCAACGGCGAGCGTCGCGGTCGCAGCCAGGCCGAGATTGCCGCTCACCGCCTCGCTGAGGCGGAGGTCGATCCGGTACCCGGGCACCTCGAGCCGCGATCGGAAGCGCCAGGCGTCACTGCTCCCGGGCAGCGGGTTGTCGGCCGCGAACTGGTTGACGAGCGCCCACGAGGCGCCCCACAGCCGGCGGTTGGCCGGTTTACAAAGGCGTACCGACTCGGAGAATTGCGGGTCCACCACGAACAGCACGGGGTCGCCGTGCGTGCGGGTCACGAGGGCGAGGAAGTAACCCGGGGCGTCGCCGTTGAGCATGGGGCCCATGACGCCGCCATCGAAAGCGCCGTCGTGATCGCCTTTGAGGGACTTCACCAGGTCGGTAACGTCGCCGGCGATGCCGCCAGGCACCTGCGCAGGGGCGAACGACAGGCCGCGCAGCTGGTGAGGGGTGGAATCGGCGAACAGGAGCACGACCTCGCTCAGCGTGTCGTCAAGCATGGTCGTGTGGGCGAAGCGCTGAAGCTCGGACTGCTCGACGCCGAGCGACGGAGCGAACAGGAACCGACCCGTGCCGCGGAAGACCGCTCCGACGGTGCGCCCTCCGATCGGGCTGAGCAGGTAGAGTTCGCCGTGTTCGAGGATGAGCTGACCGGCCTCGCGCGCGAGCACGAGGTGCTCGACGCTGGCGACCTGCCCCGGCAGCGGAGCGAGCCGGGCCACCTCCGCGTATCGCTCCGCATAGGTCGCGGCGGGGGTCGGCTCCGAGGGCACCTGCGCATGCAATCCGGCGGGGAGCAGGCTAAGCAGGCCGATGCAGGACGGCAATGCGTTGTGGAAGCAGGACGGCATGGTGAGCCCCCCTCGACAGGCCTTGATCCTTGGTCCGCTGCTTCCTAGCGCAGCTTCACCAGCACGTCGCCGCTCGCTGCGGTGAGCCCCGGCGGCGCCGGGCTCCGATCCAGCACCGTGAGCTGCCGCAGGTAGACACGCGCCCGCGCCCGGGCATTCTGCGTCTCGGACACCAGCGAGAGCTGCGGCAGATTCACGAAGCGGCGCCGGCCCGCAACTCTCATCGCGCGAGCGATGAGCGTGTCCAGTGGGACCTCGATCAACAGCTGTCCGCGCCGGATGACGCGGATGCTGCGTGCCTCGCGCGAGACCAGCGCGGCGAGCACGGTATCCTCCGTTTCCGGTGTCTCCTTGGTGCCCCTGATCGACAGGACGTAGTCGAAACCGCTCACCGGGATCGCGGCGCGCTCGCCGACCGTCGCGATGTCGATCCGGCTCGCTCCTGGTGCCGCGTTGTCCCACCGCCCCACGTACCGCACGCCGAATGTGGCGACGATCGCGGTTGCCTGGCCCTCGCCGCCGTTCCAGCCCTTCGGCCCCACGCCGAGGCGCCGTGCCGTCGAGTCGCCGAGCCACGGCGCGAGCCTCCCGCCGCCGTGCGTCTCGACCTCGTAGCGCACGATCGCGCTGATCTCCCTGAGATCATCCGGGCTCAACTCGGCGTGGGTGCGCCGAATCCGCCCGCCGACGAGGATGCTGTCCTTCACCAGCAGCCGTTCCAGCCGCCCGAGCTGACTGCGCTCCGAGGTCGCGTATGCGCCCCAGGGGCCCGCGAACGTCACGAGTGCGAGCGCGCACAGCGAGATCGGAATGACGCGAATGCGCCGCGAGCGCGTGGCGATGTACCAGGCCGTGATCGCCGCGAGCCACAGCGACAGCACGATCAGGAAGTAGCGCGGCTCGGTGATCCCGTACTGCTGGACCCGCTTGTAGATCGCGAGCCACAGCATGATGATCGCGGGCACCAGACCGATCCAGAAATCGCGCGCGAACGTCGCGATCCATTTCTGGTCGGGCCGCTCGGCCAGGGGGTGGACCAGCAGCAGCGCGAGCATCCCGCCGCTCGAGACGCCGGTCACCAGCCAGCCGATCCAGCCGCTGGGCCAGTCCCGCGTGATCAGGACCTTCGCGAAATACAACGTGAGGATGGCGAGGTAGAGCGAAACCAGCGGCACCAGCGTGTACTGTGCGAACACGCGCAGCCCGGTCGGATAATCCTGCGGCTCCTCGAGCGTCTCGAGGTTCTTCGGCAGGCCGCCCAGGAAGAACCAGGTGTTGAAGACGAACGTGACGGCGAACCACAGCCGTCCGTAGCCCTGGGGCGGCACATCCACGCCGAACAGCTTGTCGAGCGCCGCCAGCGCGAGGGCGAGCCCGGCCCACAGCGTGGCCGACGACGTCGCGGCCACGACGAAGCGGATGAACAGGGCGCGATTGAACTGCCAGAAGGCCACCGGGCGGTCGCTGCGCCCGAACGACAGGAACGCGACCATCAGGTGCAGCGCGATGCTGAGCTGGGCGTAGCGCAGGAGCCGGGCGCGCTCGGTCCACACCGGCCAGTCGGCGTAGATGGCGATGAGAATGAGGATGCCGATCGCCTGTGCTGCGATGCGACGCGCGCGCGAGTGCTGCTGCTCGCCGGCCAGCGCGAGGGCCGTGAACAAGGGCAACCCGAGCGTGGCCGACGCGAGCAGGCGCACCTGCAGCGCGTCGGGGCCGATGTGCTCGGCGGACAGGATCGCGGCGAGCAATGACACGACCGCCGCGAGCAGCACCAGCGGAAATCTCCGCAGAGTGCCGAGCGCGGCGGTCGCGGCCTCGCCTAACGAGGGGAGCCTAGACGTCGAGATTCCTCACGAACGACGCGTGCTGCTCGATGAACTTGCGCCGCGGCTCGACCTCGTCGCCCATCAGCGTCTCGAAGATCTGGTTCGCCTCGAACGCGTCTTCCATCTCCACCTTGAGGACGGTGCGGGTGGCCGGGTCCATCGTGGTCTTCCACAGCTGGACGGGGTTCATCTCGCCCAGCCCCTTGTAGCGCTGGATCACGATATTCGCCTTGCCCTCCCCGTTGCCCAGCCGCTTGGCGTGCTCTTCGCGCTCGGCCTCGTCGTAGGCGTAGTACTCCTCCTTGCCCCTGGCCACGCGGAACAGCGGCGGCTGCGCGATGTAGATGTAGCCCGCGTCGATGAGCTGCTTCATCTCCTTGTAGAAAAACGTCAGCAGCAGGGTGCGGATGTGCGCGCCGTCCACGTCGGCGTCGGTCATGATGATGATCTTGTGGTAGCGCGCGTCCTCGATCTTGAAGTCCTCGCCGATCCCGGTCCCGAGCGCCGTGATCATGGTCCGGATTTCCTCGTTGGACAGGATCTTGTCGATGCGCGCCTTCTGCACGTTGAGGATCTTGCCCCGCAGCGGCAGGATGGCCTGGAACTGGCGGTCGCGGCCCATTTTCGCCGAGCCGCCGGCGCTGTCGCCCTCGACGAGGTAGATCTCGCACAGCGCGGGGTCGGAGAGCGAGCAGTCGGCCAGCTTGCCCGGCAGTACGCCGCCCTCGAGCGCGCTCTTCTTGCGCACCAGGTCGCGCGCCTTGCGAGCCGCCTCGCGCGCCAGCGCCGCCTGCGCCGCCTTGTCCACGATCGCGCGCGCCACCGGCGGGTGCTCGTCCAGGTACTGGCCGAGCCGCTCGTTGACGACGCTCTTGACGATGCCCTCGACCTCCGAGTTGCCAAGCTTGGTCTTGGTCTGCCCCTCGAACTGCGGCTCGCGCACCTTGATCGAGAGGACGCAGGTCAGCCCTTCGCGCACGTCGTCGCCGGTGAGCGTGAAGTCGGCCTTCTTGAGCGCGCCGCTCTTCTTGGCGTACTCGTTGATCACCCGCGTCAGCGCCGACTTGAATCCGGTGAGGTGGGTGCCGCCCTCGTAGGTGCTGATGTTGTTGACGAACGTGAGCGTGTTCTCCTGGTAGCCCCCGTCGTACTGGAGGGCGATCTGGATGTCCACGTCGTCCTTGACGGTCTCGATCAGGATCGGCTTGGGATGGAGGGGCTTCTTGTTCGAGTTGAGCCACGCCACGAACTCGAGCAGCCCGCCCTTGTAGAAGAACGTCTCGTCCTTCTCCTGGCCGACGCGTTCGTCCTTGAGCGTGATCGTGAGTCCCTTGTTGAGGAACGCCAGCTCCCGCAGGCGGCTCTCGAGGATCGCGAAGTCGAAGCGCGTGGTGTCGAAGATCGTGGGGTCGGGCTTGAAGCGGATGATCGTGCCGGTGCCCTTGACCTGCTGGCCCGCCGTGACGCTCAGCTTCTTCACGGTCTCGCCGCGAGCGAACGACATCAGGTGGCGCTTGCCGCCGCGGTCCACCGCGACTTCGAGCCGCTCGCTCAGCGCGTTCACGACCGACACACCGACGCCGTGCAGGCCGCCCGAGACCTTGTAGGTGCTGCGGTCGAACTTGCCGCCCGCGTGCAGGACGGTGAGCGCGAGCTCGACGCCCGGGATCTTCTCGGTGGGATGGATGTCCACCGGGATGCCGCGGCCGTTGTCCTTCACGGTGACGCTGTCGTCGGCGTGGACCGTGACCTCGATGCGGTCACAGAAGCCCGCGAGCGCTTCGTCCACCGAATTGTCCACGACCTCGTAGACCAGGTGGTGCAGGCCGCGGCTCGACGTCGCGCCGATGTACATGGCCGGGCGCTTGCGCACGGCCTCGAGGCCCTTGAGTACCTGGATCGAGTCGGCTTCGTAACCGGCGGTCTTCTTGGCTGCCATCGTTACCCCTTCAGGGTTTTCCGTTCATATGACGAGCGTGCTTGCGACGTGCTTGCTGCCGCGTACCAACCGCAGCGTCACCGGCTGCGGCTCGAGGTGCACGAACCGCGGTTCTTCGAGCGGCGCCACGGCCGGTTCTTCGCGCGTGCGCTCCGTCCACTCCCGCCTGAGGCGCAGGAACCGCCGGAACAGCCGCGCCCGCTCCGCCACCAGCCGCGATTCCAGACGCGGCCACGGGCCGCGGAACGCGCCCTTGCCGTCCTTCAGCCAGCCCAGCAGCAGGTCGCGATCGTGGATCTCGCCGAGCACGTCCTGCATCTGCCGGGCGAGCCGTCGTTCGACGTCATAGGCCAGGCCGCACGCTTCGGCGTGGAAGTCGAGCGCGTACCGCAGGCGCTTGAACGCGATCCTGAGATCGTGCAGCGACTCGTCGGCCGGCGACGGCTCGATCATGCCCGCGCTCTTCGCCACCGCCTCTCCCAGTCGCTCGCTGACCTCGGCCAGCGCCCGTGACGCCATCGCCTGCTCGGCCTGCGCCGCCAGCGGCTCGGCCGCGAAGGAGGCCAGGTCGTCCAGCAGCCGGCGGTACCTCCCGCGCCCGGTCGCCTCGACCAGCGCCGCGCGATGCTTGTCGCGCCGCGTCGTCAGCCGACGCACCAGCCGCGCGAGCCGGGTGCGCTCCTCGCTCGCAGGGCCCTTGAGCGTCCTGCCACCCAGCAGCGCGAGGATCACGTCGTCGTCGCGCACGCGACCCAGCTTGCGCGCGAGCCACGCAAGCTCCTTGCCGAGGCGCTTCGGCGCGCGCACGTGGCCGTGGAGCGCGCGCAGCGCGGTGCGCAGCCGGCGCGTCGCCACGCGCATCTGGTGGACCGCTTCGGGATCCTCGTTCCGGCGGACCGCCTTGCCCTGGCGCTTCAGCTCGCGGCGCTGCTCGGCGACGACCTGCGAGGTCGCCTCGAGCACCGTGAGGGGCTCGGCCGGCGCGATCGCCGGATGCTCACTCACGGCCGATCGTCCAGTGGATGCCGCTGATCCGGCCGTCGGTCCTTCCCGCGTTGATCCGCGCGATCACCTGCGGTGTCATCAACTGGAGCTCCTGCGCCCAGGGCGCCGAGCGCACCTTCACGACGAGCACGCCGTCGTCCCGCACCGCCACGGCCATCGTGTTGCGCGCGATGCGCTCGCCCACCAGCGCCGGCCACGCCTCGACGACGCCGGCCTGGGCAAGGCGCTCGGTGAGCCCCGCCTTCGCGAGGTAGCGGCTCAGCAGCTCCGAGACCCGCTGCGGCTTCGCGACCCGTCGCGGCATTTACGCGATCCTGCCTTCGCGAATGGACCAGCGCGGCAGCGAAGCGATGACCTCCGGCACGTCGCCCTCCTTCGGCACCGCCGCGACGATCTGCCACCCCGCACGCGCCTTCGCCTCGATCAGCTCGCCGAGGCTTCGGCTGCGGCCCTGGTCCAGCTCGGCGAACGCGTCGTCGAGGCAGAGCAGGGTCGGCGCGCCGGTTTCCGCCATCGCCTCGGCCTCGATCAGCCGCAGCGCGATCGCCGCCGTCCGCTGCTGGCCCGCCGAGCCGTAGTGGCGCAGTGGCCGGTCTTCCAGCGTCAGGCGCAGCTCATCGCGGTGCGGGCCCACGCTGGTCCGTCCCAGCGCGCGGTCCTTCTCTCGCGTCTTCGCCAGCGCCTCGAGCAGCGCGCGCTCGCCGCCGTCGGTCCGCGGCGCGTAGGTCATGCGGCTCGTCCCCGCCTCGCCCATCGCCGCGCAGTGCGCCGCGTACGAACCGCTCCACCGATCGGCCCACGCGCGCCGCGCCGTCCACAGCACCTGGCCGGCCTCGGCCAGCACCTGCTCGAAGGCCGGCATCTCGGCCGAGCTCGCGCGGGTCCGCTGCGCGAGCGCCTTGCGGTACTTCGTGAGCGCCTCGAGGTAGCCGCGCACCGTCAGCGCGAGCAGCACGTCGATGTAGCGCCGCCGCCCGCGCGGCTCCCCAGCGACGAGCGCCGCGTCGAGCGGGCTCAGCACCACGCCGCGCACCGCGCCGATGGCGTCCGCGAGCCGCACCGGCTCGCTGCCGTCCAGCGTGACCTTCTTCTGTTTCGTCCGGGCGTCGTATCCCGCCGCGACTCTCGTCCCGCGGCCGGTTCCGTTGCCGATCGCCGCCTCGACGTGGAACCCGTCGGCCCCGAACCGCACCATCGCCGCGTCCTGCGCGCCGCGGAAGCTGCGGAACACCTCGCAGTAGAGCAGCGCCTCGATCAGGTTCGTCTTCCCGTGCCCGTTCGGCCCGACGATCACGCAGCCACCCGGCGGCACCGCCACGTCCGCGTCCGCCAGGTTGCGCAGCGAGCGGAAGCGGAGGCTCTTGAGCGCGGTTATCGCACCGTCACGGTCACGGTGTCCGTGACCGTCTCGTGGTCGAGGACGTCGCGCGCCAGCACCCAGTACTTGAACGCCGTGTGCTTGTAGCCGGCGAGCGTGATCGGGAAGGACCCGTCGAACAGCGTGTCGTTAGGCGCCAGGGGATCGATCGCATAGTGGGCCGGCAGGATGTTGAACTGCACCGTCCCGACGCCCAGCGGGTCGCTTGCGTCGACGCCCACGAGCAGCGTGCCGACCGAATCGACCAGCGTATCGTGCCCCGGATGCAGCACGACGAGCGGCCCTGAAGTGTCGGGACCGAGGCCCAGATGGGGCACGCTGAGGTTCTCCTTGCAGCCGGCAAGCGCGAGCATAGCGCAGCAGAAAATCGCAAAGCGAAGGCGGCCACGGCCCGCACGAAATCGGGCCCCGACCGCCGCGTTCGGATGACCGTATTTCACGTCCCGGAAATTACGCCGAAACCCCTGAAATAACAAGGGTTTAAGGGGGGTCTGGCAGGGTGCCGGAGAGGGGTCCTAAATGGTGTCCTGGACGCTCAGGTGCGCGGTGTCCGCCGTGATGAATCCCTTGAAGTCCCTGGCCCTCGCGATGAGGGTCACGGCGGTGCCGATCGGGATGCCCGAGGGGACCTGCCAGCTGACCGGCAGAGTCAGCTCCTGATCGCCTCCGAAGAGGGTGATCGAGTCTCCCACGAGGGCCGAGTCGGCGCTCCGCACCGAGACATCGAGCGAATCGAGGCCGTCCTCGTCGAACAGGTAGAGCGAGGCAACGACGCTGCCGGGGCTCTTGAGCCGGAAGCCTGGGGCGAAGCTGAGCTGGACGATGGGAGCCACGGGACGCGCGCGCGGATCCGTGCAGCAAGCGAGCAGCAGGATGGCAGCGGCCGCGCCGGCGCGCATTCAGGTCCCCGTGAACCTGGCCGCGCGCCTCTCCAGGAACGCCGTCAGCCCTTCTTTCATGTCGCTCGTGCTGGCGACCAGGCCGAACGCGTCGGCCTCGATCCGGAGCCCTTCCTCGAGCGTCGTCTCGAGCCCCCGGTCCACGGCCTCCATCGTGAGCGCGAGCGCGACCGGCCCCTTGGCCACGATCGTCTTCATCAGCTTCTGCGCCTCGGCCATGAGCTGGTCCTGGGGCACGACCTTGCTCACCAGCCCGATCCGGAGCGCGTCCTGCGCGCCCACGTGCTCGCCCGTGAGCAGCATGTAGAGCGCGTTGCCCTTGCCCACGATGCGCGGCAGGCGCTGGGTCCCGCCGTAGCCCGGCGTGATGCCGAGGCCGACCTCGGGCTGGCCGAACCGGGCGTTCTCGCTCGCGATCCGGATGTGGCAGGCCATCGCCAGCTCGCACCCGCCGCCTAACGCGAACCCGTTCACCGCGGCGAGCACGGGCTTCCCCATCCGCTCGAAGCTCTCCAGCATGCGCTGGCCCTTGAGGGCTCGCGCCCGGCCGTCCATGACGCCCTGCTTCGCGAGGTCGCCGATGTCGGCCCCCGCGATGAACGCCTTGGGGCCGGCGCCTGTCAGGATGACGCCGCGCACCGCGGCGTCGGCCTTCAGCTCGGCGGCCGCCTGCGCCAGGTCCGTGACGACCTGGTCGTTCAGCGCGTTGAGCTTGTCGGGGCGATTGACGGTGAGGACCGCGATCTGATCGCGGACGTCGAGCAGCAGGGTCTGGTAGCTCATGGCCGAAAACTAGCCGCGCCCGCGTCCCGCGCCAGCGTGCGCGGAAGCGGCCACAGGGGTGCAGGAAACCCCCACAGACAGGCGTCCGATCTCCCTACAAATACAAGAGTTGGGCCGCGACACTGGGGCAACCCCTAGTGTCCAGCGACTCCAGTCTGCGCGACCTTTTCCCGCGTGTTGTGACGTTCCTCACCACCCTCATTTGGAGGTAGTCATCATGTTGCAGAATTCTGCAGTTGCGACGCCCGTGGCCGTGCCGGACTCGACTGAGAAGGTGTGGCCGACGTACGATCATGAAGTCGGAATGACAGAGGCGCGGGACCTGATCGCGCGCTACAAGAAGGCGCACCCGGGCAACATCTCGGCGTCCGCGTTCACGCGCGTGGCGTTCGACCGGATCCTGGCGCAGGACGGCTGCAGCGGCATCCGCGCGTACTACGCGCAGAAGCCCAGCGGCCAGATTACGCTGGTGATGGTCGGCGTGGACAGCTTCGGCAACGACATGGACGAGGGCGAGCTGGCCGAGGAGGCATTCCCGTGCCCGCCGATGTGCCCGATGGACAGCGCGCTCGACAGCTAGGGGGGTCTTTCTAGACGATGGCGATCGCGCGGGTAATGTTCGTGCAGGCTGCATCCCAGGCACTGCCCATCGTCGCCGCGTTCGCGGTGCGGGGCCGGCACAAGCCGGTCCCGTACCCCCGGGTCGTAGTTTGGTGCTTGATCCTCATCGGCACGGACATGCTGGCGCTGGTCATGGCGAAGTTGCTTGGGAACAACCTGTGGCTGTCGTACGTCACGAGGCCGATCGAGGTCTTTCTCACGCTCTGGGTGCTCAGCTTGTGGCAGCCGACCGAATACCTGCGCCTTGCGTACTCGCTGGCGATCCCGGTCGTCGGTGCGCTCGTCGTTTCGGTGTTGATGCTCACCGACCCGACTGTCACGTTCTCGCGCTGGATGGCGCCTCCCCTGGCGCTGCTCGCCCTCGCGGCGTCGTTGCACACGCTGGTGCATCGCACGCTGCTGAGCCGGGCGCCCCTGGCCCGGCAGGACTGGTTCTGGATCTGCCTCGGAATGTCGCTGTTTTGGCTCGGATACGTCTCGGTGCCCGTATTTGCGGACGCGTTCCTTGCGACCCATGAGGATTGGGTGTGGTGGGCGTATGTTTCTCGAGCGTATACGGACATCGCGGCGTTCATTCTCATGTCGTGGGGGATTTGGTGCCAGCGAGTACCGGCGCGGTCTTTTGGGTCTTCATAAGCGCGGGGTTGGCGCTCGCCGTCATTCTCCTGGCGCTCGGCGCGGCGCTGGTCATCTACCAGCGGCGCTTCGTGACGCTGCATCGCTCCTATGCCGACGGCCTGCTCAACGCCCAGGAGCAGGAGCGCGCAGCGGTCGCGCGCGAGGTCCACGACGACGCTCTGCAGCGCATCCTCATCCTCATGCAGGAC
>JBIOIA010000078.1:0-11210 GCA_044449445.1 Gemmatimonadales bacterium | reverse complement strand
CGTCGCCGCGTCGATCTCGCCCTTGAGCTCGCGCAGCCGGCGCACCGCAGCGTCGCCCGAGTAGAGCAGGGATTCGATCGGCACGACGCCGGCGTCGTCCGGTGCGAGCGATTCGATGGGGACGATCGGCGGCTCCGCCGCGTGCGGGCCCGACTTGCGCGCCGCCATCGCGTCGATGGCGCGTCCGCCCGTGGTGCGACGCCCGGGCGAGGGCGGCTCCTTCGCGGCGCGCGCGCCCACCGTGCCGCCATCCACGAGTTCGTCGAGCGAACCCATCGGGATGCCGCGATCGGCGATGAGCTGCTCGAGCGTCAGATAGCTGGTCGCGAGGTCCGCCTCGCCGAGCACGCCCACGGACGGCGCGGCGGCTGCGAGGGAAGCGGCGGCCGGTGCCGCCGCGGCGGTCTTCTCGCCCAGCGCAGCGAGCGTGTCGGCGGCCTGGCCGAGCCGCGAGGCGAGCTGGGTTTCGCTGTCACGCTCGGCGGCCGTGAGCGTGGCGGCGGCCAGTCGGATCTGGCTGACGAACGCCTCGCTCGCCTGCGAGGCGGCGCCGCGGCCGATCGCCTCGCGCGCGACCTCGGCGAACCGGCCGAGGCCCTTCGCGAGCGGCGAGCCATCGGCCGAGGCGAGCGGGCGCAGCGCGACGGCGACGCCGAACAGCCTGAGGTCGCGCTGCACCGACGTCTCGGCGCGCGAGAGCTCGGCGGACGCGGCGTTCAGGTACTCGCCGTGGCTGACCATCTCGGTTTGCGCCGGAGCGGGCGGCTTCGCGCCCTGCCTGACGATGTGCGGCCCCGCATCGGCGACGAACAGCGTCGCGATGTCCACGATCGGTCCGCCCAGCGAGAGCGTGGCCAGGAGCCGCGAGCTGAACGCGCGCGCTTCCTCGCTGTCGGCGTCCGGATGGCCCTTGTCCACGACCTCGCGCGCGGATCGCGCGAGCGCCTTGGCCGCGGCCTCGAGGATGTCGGCCTCCGAGCCGCGCGCCGGGCCGCCGGCCGCGGCGTCCCTGGCGGCGGTGTCGATCGCCGCGAGAATGTCGCCGAGCGGCGGCAGGTCGTTCAGGATGGCGACGCCGCGCAGCGCGCTCATGGCGGGGGCCAGGACGGCCAGCGCCTGCTGGTTGCCCGGCCCGCCGCGCAGCGTCTTCGCGGCCTGCTGGAGGACGCTCGCGATGGCGGCGGCCTCGCGCGCGACGAACGCGCGGGCGCCGGCGTCGAGCGTCGGCCCGCCGGCCGCGCGCATTGTCGCCGAGGGCCGTCCCGACAGCCGTTCGAGCTGGGTGCCGATGGCCTCCGCCTTCGGCGCGTCACCGGCCTCCGGCGAGCGCAGGCGGCGCATCAGCACCTTGCAGTCGTCGACGGAGCGGATGACTTCGGCGCGCGTCGCTTCGGTCCACGCGAGGCGGCCCTCGCGGATCGCGCGCGCGCACGCCTCGAGGCCCTGGCCCGCGTGGGCCATGCCCATCTGGCCGCCCATCACGGCGCTGCCGCGATAGGCGCGCGCGAGGCGGAGCAGATCGTCGCCCTTGAGGAAGGTGCCGGGCTGGGTCTGGGCGAGCGCGTCGAGCTGCTCGAGGAGATCGTTCCCCTCGATCAGGAAGAAGTCGAGCGTGCTCATGGACTGGCTCATGACGCGGAACCCAAGCTAGGACGCGGCCCGCGCCCGGTCAATTCGTGCGCGCATTTCGCGGACCGCCTCGTCCATGCCGGTCAGGACGGCCCGGCTGACGATGCTGTGCCCGATGTTCAGCTCTTCGATGTCGGTGATGGCCGCGACCGGTCCGACGTTCTCGTACGTGAGCCCGTGCCCCGCGTGCACGGCGATGCCCGCCGCCTTCGCGGCGCGGGTCGCGGCGAGGAGCTCGGAGACCGCGGGACCCGGGGTGCGCCAGCTGTGCGCGTAGCGGCCGGTGTGCAGCTCGACGGCGTCGGGCCGGAGCTTCAGCGCCGCTTCCACCGACGCGGGATCGGGCGAGATGAACAGGCTGGTGCGGATGCCGGCTTGCTTGAGCCGCGCGAGCGAAGCGGCGACGCGGTCCCTCGCGGCGGCGCAGTCGAGCCCGCCTTCGGTCGTGATTTCCTCGCGCCGCTCGGGCACCAGCGTCGCCTGATCGGGACGGACGCGCTCGGCGATGGCGCTCATCGCGTCCAGCGCGGCCATCTCGAGGTTGAGCACGGTGCGCACCGTAGTGCGGAGCCGCTCGACATCGTGGTCCTGGATGTGCCGGCGGTCCTCGCGCAGGTGCACGGTGATGCCGTCGGCGCCAGCGAGTTCGCACAGCACCGCCGCACGCACCGGATCGGGCTCGTCGGTGCGGCGGGCCTGCCGGATCGTCGCGACGTGGTCGATATTAATGTACAGGCGCATGCTTGCTCGACCCCTCCACCATGGTTAAGCTATGGCCGTCGTGACCTTCTCGCATCGCCACCTCGTCATTCTCGCCCTGGGCGCCGCCGTCGCGTGCGGACACCAAGCGCCCCTCGCGCCGCTTCCGGCGACGCCGGGCGAGACGATCGAGGCGTTCCTGGCGGCGGCCAACGCCAACGACCTCACGCGCATGGGGGCGCTGTGGGGCGACGAAAACGGACCGAACCACACCGGTTCGCAGGCCGTGCGGACCCAGCGCCTCACGATCATGCAGCACCTGCTGCACGGTGAAGCCCACGAGGTCGTGGCGACCGACGTCACCACCCCGGACCGGCCGAAGCTCTCGGTGGCCATCACGCAGGGAACCCGCCGCTTCACCGTGCCGTTCACGATGATACGGGCGCATCAGGGCGGCTGGCTGGTCTGGCAGATCGACCTCGCGCCGGCGATGCCGACGCCCGGCTCGCAGCCGCGCTAGTCGGTCAGCTCGAGCAGGATGCCCGCGGTCGAACGCGGGTGGAGGAACGCGACGCGGCGGCCGCCCGAGCCCGCGCGGGGCGACTGGTCGATCAGCTCGTAACCGTCTTCGCGGCAGCGGGCGAGCGCCGCTTCGAGGTCCGGGACGCGGAAGCAGATGTGGTGGATGCCGGGCCCGCGCCGGGCCAGGAACTTGCCGATGGGGCTCTCGGCATCGTGCGCGCTCAGCAGCTCGATCTCGAGTTCGCCCAGCGCGACGCGCACCAGGTCGGCGCCGTCGGCCCGCTCCGCAGGGTGCGGCACGGCGCCGAGGACGTCGCGGTAGAACGCGACGGCTTGCTCGAGGTCGCGGACGGCGACGCCGACATGCGCGATGCGCGCGCTCGAGGCCAAGCCTCCAGGCAGCACGGACGACATCTTAACGTGGAGACGCAAGACATGGGAGGGTCGAACATGGTCGCGGTGACGGACGGCACGTTCCAGTCGGAGGTCGAGCAGCACAAGGGCCTGGCAGTCGTGGATTTCTGGGCCGAGTGGTGCGGGCCGTGCCGCGTGATCGCGCCGGTGCTGGACCAGCTGGCGGGCGAGTACGGAACGCAGGGGCTGAAAGTCGCCAAGATGGACGTGGACGCGAACCAGGCGACGCCGATGCGCTTCAACGTGCGCTCGATCCCGACGCTGATGTTCTTCAAGGACGGGCGGCACGTGGACACCGTGGTCGGCGCCGTGCCGAAGGCCCACCTGGCCGGGAAAATCGCGCAGCACATCGGATGAGCTGAACGCGCGGATGCGTCCCTCCAGCGCCGTTCTCACCGACACCTCGGTCCGCCTCTGGGACCTGAGTTTCCCTACCGAGCAACCGCTGCTGACGCGGACCCGCGCCGCGTACGTCCATCTCGACAACCTGATCGCCTACAGCAAGCGCGACCGTGACGCGAAGGTGGACGCGTACCTCGCGTGCTTCCGGCCGGACGAGACCGTGCTGCTCTTCTTCCTCGGCGGCGACCTGGTGAACGCGGTGGTGCTGGCCCCGATCGGCCGCTTCCCGATCGCGATCTCGGAGGCGATGGCGCACCTTCGCGCCGAGCCCGAGCGCTCCGAGATCGCCTTCCACGCGGCAAGCGCGGAGCAGCTCGCGGCGATGTACGCGACCTGCTCGCAGAAGCCGCTCGACCTCGGCCTCGATCCCTCGAGCCCCAAGACCATCTTCGACAACGTCCTCGCGAGGAAGTGGACCGGACTGCTCGAGCTGATCGCCCACGGCGGCGTGAACTACGTCATGGTGAAGGACGGCCGGTTCCAGTCGGGCAGGTTCTTGGGCCAGGACAAGAACGAGGACGCGAAGGCGTTCCTGGGGCGGATGTTCGCCCCGCGGCCGGGCGAGGCGAAGTCGCGCGTCGCGGTGAAGGCCTTCGACGGACTTGCCGAGCTGCCGCAGCAGGCCGCGCCCGCGCTGGTGCGTGTGTTCCGCCAATACGTGTGGGACCTGGTCGAGGCGGCCGGCAAGGAGATGGCCGACGCGCCCAAGCGCGCCGAGCGGATCCGGGTCAAGCTGACGATGTCGCACGAGGCGCTGAAGAGCGTCGGCGGCGCGCGCGGCGCGGCGTTCGCCGACCCGATCGTCTCGCCCGCCGCGTTCGCCGAAGGCGTCGCGACGTGGACGAAGGATTTCCTCACCGAGCTGGAGGTCGTGCATCCCGCGATCGCGCCACGGCTGCTCAAGGACGCGACGCGCGAGCAGCGCTTCCAGTTCGCCGCGCTCGGCTTCTTCGAACGACTCCCCTGGCGCATCGAGTGGTGAGCGGGCGGCTCTCCATCGTGTCCACCCCCATCGGTCACCTGGGGGATTTTTCGTTTCGGGGGGTGGAAACGCTGAAGGAGGCGGCCGTCATCGCGTGCGAGGACACGCGCCACACGCGCCGGCTGCTCACCCACTACGGTATCAGGGCCGCGCTGGTGAGCGTGCACGCGCACACCAGCGGCGCGGCGATCGAGCGCCTGCTCGACCGCGTCGAGTCGGGGGAGCACGTCGCCTACGTCACCGACGCCGGGACGCCCGGCGTCTCGGATCCCGGCGGCGTGCTGGTCGAGCGCGCCCACGCGCGCGGCCTCACCGTCGTTCCGGTGCCGGGCCCGGCCGCGGTGCTCGCGGCGCTCGCGGCCTCGGGGTTCCCGGCCGACCGGTTCGTGTTCCTCGGATTCCTGCCGCGCAAGGGCGGCGCGCGCACCGGGCTGCTGCGGCGCATCGCCGCCGAGCGGTTCACGAGCGTCTGCTACGAGGCGCCGGGCCGCACCGCCGCGCTGCTCGCGGACCTCGTCCGGGAGTGCGGGGCACAGCGGGAGGGCGCGGTGGCGCGAGAGCTGACCAAGCTGCACGAGGAGGTCCGGCGCGGAACGTTGGCCGATCTCACCGCGTATTATGAGGAGCATCCACCGCGCGGTGAAGTCACGGTCGTGATCGAGGGGACCAGGACGGCGGCGAGTGTCACGGGTGTCGCGCGCGGGACCGACGCTGCCGCGGCGCCCGCCATCCCGGAGCGGCCCTCCGACGCGGCCAAGGAGCTGTCCCGACGTCTCGGCATCTCCCGGCAGGACGCCTACCGGCTGCTGAACCGCTGAGCGGGGCGGCCCTGCTCACGATCGGCCGTCTGCATTACGATGGCGGCGGCGACTGGTACGCCAACCCATCCAGCCTGCCCAACCTGCTGCGCGCGATCCGCGAGCGTACCAGCCTGCGCACCACCGAGCGCGAGCGCACGGTCCGCCTGGCCGACCCCAACCTGTGGGCGGTCCCTTACCTCTATATGACCGGGCACGGCAACGTGCTGTGGTCGCCCGACGACATCCGGGCCCTGCGGCGCCACCTCGAGAATGGCGGCTTTCTGCACGCCGACGACAACTACGGCATGGACATTTCGATCCGGCGCGAGCTGCGGAAGCTGTTTCCGGACCGGGAGCTGGCCGACGTGCCGTACAGCCACCCGATCTATCACGCGGTGTACGACTTCCCGGCCGGGCCGCCCAAGATCCACGAGCACGACGGGCTGCCCGCCCAGGGGCTCGGCCTGTTCATTGGGAACCGGCTCGCCGTCTACTATACATACCAGAGTGATCTCGGCGACGGCTGGGAGGATCCGGACGTCCACCACGACCCCGAACCGGTGCGGGAGTCCGCGATCCGCATGGGCGTGAACCTGTTCGTGGTCGCCGTGGGGGCGAACTCGTGAGCGTACTCGAACGGCTCGCGGCGCTTGCGCGCGTCCTCGCGCGACGCCGCGCGATTGCGCTCGGCCTCCTCGCGCTGGCGACGCTGGGCACGGTCTTCGCCATCGCGGCCGCGTTCGCGCGGCTGGGGTGGCTGTCGCACGCGCGCTGGGCGCCGCTCGCATTGTGGCTGGGCGCGACCCTGGTCGCCCTTTTCGCGGTGCGCGCCATCCGGCGGACGATGCGCACGGGGGATGCGCGGCTGCTGCGCGACACGGCGTCGCTGGTCGAGCGCGAGCGCTCGCTCCGGCGCGGAGCATTCGTCGGGCTGGTGGACCTTGCGCGCAGCGCAGCCGCCGGAACCTCGCCCGAGCTGGCGCGCGGCGCCGAGGCGCGCGTCGCCATGCGGCTCGCCGAGGGAGAATGGGCGCCGACCCATTCGGCCATGCTGTCCCGGCGCGTGCGGCGCTCCGCGGCCGCGGCCGCCGCCGCGATCGTGCTGGCCGGCCTGAGCTTCGCGTTCGCGGGCGAAGCGGCCGCGACGCTCGTCTCGCCGCTCTCGGCGCTGCGCGCGGCGGTCCATCCGCGCATCCGCATCTCGCTCTCGAAGGCATCCGTGTCGCCCGGCGACGACGTCACCGTGACCGCGCAGGCGGAGCCCGACGGCCACCCGGTGCTGTACGTGCGCCGGACGGGCGAGTCGTGGCGCCCGGTGCAACTGGACGCCGACGCGCGCGGCGTCGCGACGCACGTGCTGGCCGACGTGCGAGCCGCGACGTTCGTGTTCGCGGCGCTTGACGGCCGGATCTCCGACACGCTCCAGGTGCACGTCATCCAGCCGGTGGTGCTGGGCGATTTCTCGGTGCGCGCCCGGTTCCCGGCCTATCTCGAGCGTCCCGACGAGGACATCGATCCCGCATCGGGCCCGCTCGCGCTGCCTGTCGGCACGAATCTCGAGGTGCGCGGGGCGGCGAGCGCGCCGCTCGTGAGCGCGGCGCTCGCCTCGGCCGCGGACACCGTGCGCCTGCGCGTCACGCAGGCGGGATTCGATGGCGAGCTGGCGGTGCGGAGCAGCGCGACGTGGCGCCTGCTCGCGCGGGATCGCGCCGGCGCCGGTATCGCCGAGCCGCTGCCGGTGCTCGACATCCGGGCGGTGCCCGACAGCGCGCCGGTCGTGACCGTGCCGGTGCCGGGTGCGGACACGACGATGCCGCTGGACCTGCGTGCGCAGGTCGTCGTGGACGCGCGCGACGACCACGGACTCGCGCGCGCCGAGATCGTGAGCTGGCGCGTCAGCCGGCTCGGCGTCGTGAGCGACAGCGAGGTGGATTCGATCCCCGGCGTCGCGGGCGCCGACCGCATCGTTCAGAGCCAGGTGCTCGATGCCACGCGGCGCGGCCTCAATCCCGGCGACACGCTGCGCTTCTTCGTGCGCGCGCAGGATCGCGCGCCCTCGCCGCACACCGGCAGGAGCCGCGAGTTCGCGCTGCGCTTGCGCACGATGGCCGAGCTGCGCGAGGCCGTGCGCGCGGGCACCGACACCCTGACCCGGGCCGCGTCGAGTCTCGCCGCCGATCAGAGCGCGCTGGCCAGGCAGACCCAGGACCTCGCGGCGCAGCGCAACCGCTCGCAGGACCGCAGCGCGCGCGCCGGCGATCCCCGGCAGACCGGGAGCGACCGCGCGCGCGAGACCAACACGGGCACCGAGCAGTTCGAGCAGAACGCGCAGGCGCAGCGGCTGCTCGAGGAACAGCAGGCGCTGCTCCAGCGCGCCGACTCGATGCGCGGTGAGCTCGAGCGGCTGATGCGCGCGGCGGACCAGGCCGGCATCAACGATCCACAGTGGCAGCAGCGGCTCAAGGAGCTGGACGACCTGCTGCGGCAGGCGATGACGTCCGAGATCCGGCGCGAGCTCGAGGCCCTCCAGCAGGCGCTCCGGCAGCTCGACCCGCGCGCGGTGCAGGACGCGTTGCGCCGCCTCGTGGATCGCCAGCAGGAATTGCGCGACCAGCTGCAGCGCAGCGCCGAGCTGTTCGAGCGCGCGGCGCTGGAAGGCTCGATGCAGACGTTCGCGCAGAACGCCGAGCAGCTCCGGCGGGACGAGCAGGAGTGGGCCGACCGCGCACCGCAGCGCGCCGACAGCGCCGCCGCCACGGCCGAGGAACAGCAGCTGCGCCACGCGACCGACTCGCTTCGCAGTCAGATCGCGCAGCTCCAGCAGCGGATCGAGCGGCGTGGCGACTCGACCGCGGAGCAGGCGCTCGAGCAGACGGGCGAGCACGCCGACTCGGCGCGGCAGTCCATGCAGCAGGCCGGGCAGTCGATGCAGGCGGGCCAGCGCCAGCCGGCCTCACGGCAGGGCAGCCAGGCGGCGCAGCAGCTGCAGCAGACGGCGCAGCAGCTCCGGAGCACGCAGCAGCAGATGTCGGCCGGCTGGCGCGCGGAAGTCCAGCGCGGGCTCGAGGAATCCACGCAGGAGGCCGTGCAGCTCGCTGCGGAGGAGCAGCGCCTGTCGCAGAGCCTGCGGCGGGGCGAGGGCGCGCGCGACGCGCGTGCCAGGCAGTCGGCGATGGAGCAGGGCATCAACCAGGTGACGCGGCGCCTCGAGGGCGCGGCCGGAAAGAACGCGCTGGTCTCTCCGCGCCTCGGCGCGATGATGAGCCAGGCGCGGCAACAGGTGGCCGCCTCGCGCGAGGCACTCGAAGGGCCGTCGCCCAGCGTGGACGAGTCGGCCGACCATGCGGGACAGGCGGCGCAGTCGCTCGCGGCCGCGGCGGTCCAGATGCTCCGCAACGCGTCCGAGGTCGGGGGCGCGCAGTCGGGCTCGGGCTACCAGGAAGCGATGCAGCGCCTGGCGCAGCTCGCGGGACAGCAGGGCCAGCTCAACGACCAGCTGGGCTCGCTGCTGCCGCTGCTCGGCGCCGGGCAGGACGCCGTCATGCAGCAGCTGCGCCAGCTCGCCGAGCGCCAGCGCGGGCTCGCGAATCAGCTCGAGCGCATCGGCGAGACCGGCAGCGGCGATCCGCGGCAGCTGGCCGATGAGGCGAGGCAGCTCGCGGACCGGATCGAGCAGGCGCGGCTCGATCGCACGACTTTGGAACGCCAGCAGCGCCTGTTCCGGCGCATGCTCGACGCGGGCCACCTGCTGCGCAACGACGAAGAGCCGGACGACCCGGAGCGCAAGAGCCGGACGGCGCAGGACATGCCGGCGCGGCCCGAGCCGTCCGGCACCGCCCGCGCCGCGGCGCTCAGGTATCCGGTGCCGGCGTGGTCGGAGCTGCGCCAGCTCGCGCCGTCCGAGCGCGCGATGGTGATCGACTATTTCCGGCGGCTGAATGAGAAGCCATAGCCGTCTCATCCTCGTATTCGTTCTCGCGCCTGCGCTGGCCTTCGCGCAGGTGCCGAACGACGTCGTCATCATGCGCGGACTCGACTTCGAGCGGCAGGGCCGTTTCGAAGACGCGGTCGCGGCTTTCCGACAGGTGCTCGCGCGCGAGCCGGCGAACGCGCAGGCGCTGCTCGGAGCCGAGCGCGCCTACGCCCAGCTGGGCCACCGCGACTCGACCCTGGCGCTCGCCACGCGCGCCGTCGCGGCAGACCCGCAGGGCACCCTGGCGTGGACGGTCGAGGTGCGCAGCGCGCGGGCGCTGGGCGGCGAGGCCATGGCGGCCGAGGTGCTGGGCCGGTGGATGGCGGCATCGCCGGGCAGCGAGTCGCCGTACCGGGAGCTGGTGCGCTTGCTCATCGCGACTGGTCGGCTCGACGACGCGCGTGAGGCGGTCATGTCGGCCCGCGCGCATCTGGGCGATCCGGAGCGCCTGCATCCCGAGCTGGCGGCGGTCGAAGCGGCGGCGGGAAACTGGTCGCGCGCCGCCGGCGAGTGGCGCGCGGCCGTCAAGGCGGACAACGACGTCGCCGGCTCGGCGTCGTTCAACCTGATGTCGGCGCCGCTCGCGCAGCACGAGCGGGTGATCCACGCGCTGACCGATCCGGACTCGGCGGCCGCGCCGCGCCGGGTCGCCGCGGAGCTGCTGCTCGGCTGGAATGATCCCGAGCGGGCCTGGGCCACGCTTCAGACGGCGATCCCCACCGACGCAGCGACCCGGCGCTCGGTGCTTCAATCGTTCGCCGATCGCGCGCGGGCGAGCGACGGCCGCGCGAGCCAGCGCGCCGCGGCGCAGGCGCTCGAGTTCATGGCGGCCGGGCTGCCGCCCGCCGAAGCGGCCCGGGCCAGGATCGAAAGCGCCCGGGCCTTCTCCGCGGCCGGCGATCAGGCCGCCGCGCGGCGCGTGCTGCGCGGCATGGCGGACGATCCCGCCACCGGCGCCGAGATGGCGCGCTCGGCGGCGACCACGCTGGTCGAGCTGTACGCGCAGGGCGGCAATCCGGCCGAGGCCGCGCGCCTGCTCGAGCAGCAGCGCGCGCGGCTGCCCGGCACCGAGGCGGAACGGCTCGGCATCATCGTGGCGCGCGGCTGGATCGCGTCGGGAGACCTGGACCGCGCGGATGCGGCGATCGCCCCCGACTCCTCGCTCGCGGCCGATGAGGTGCGCGGCTGGACCGCGCTCTATCGCGGCAACCTCGCCGATGCGCGCGAGCGGTTGCGGGAGGCCGGGCCCACGGGCCGCGGAAGCGACGCGGACCGCAGCGTCGAGCGCGCCACCGTGCTCGCGCTGCTCCAGGCGGTGCGCGCCGATTCCTCTCGCGATCTGGGCGCGGCGCTGCTCCTCGCGGCGCGCGGCGATACCGCGCGGGCCGCTCTGGCCCTGGTCGCGCTGGCGCGATCGCCGGGGACCCTTGGCAGGCCCGAGCTGCTCGCCACCGCCGCGCGATACACCGCGGTGAACGATCCGGCCGGCGCCGAAGCCCTGTGGACCGAAGTTGCGACGGCCCACCCCGAGTCGGCGCCCGCGCCGACCGCGCTGCTCGCACTCGCCCGGCTGCTCGCCGCGCGCGGTGACAGCGCCGGAGCGACCCAGCGGCTCGAGGCCCTGATCCTCAACTATCCCGCGAGCGCGCTCGTGCCCGAGGCTCGTCGCGAGCTGGACCGCGTGCGCGGCGCGCTGCCGCCCAACTCATGAAGCGCCGCGACTTCGTTCGCGTGCTCGCGGCGGCGCCGCTGATCGGATCGGTGCGGACCCTGTCCGCCCGTCCGCCCG
>JBIOIA010000077.1:0-11294 GCA_044449445.1 Gemmatimonadales bacterium | reverse complement strand
GTCGTCGAGCGCGTCGGACCGGAACACCGGCCGGTCGTCGAACGCGTCGAGCAGCCGCTTCAGGAAATGCTCCTCGTCCTTGACGTAGTCCAGGCGGCACAGGCCCGCCTCGCCGCTCGCCAGGCCCAGCACCCCGACGGGCGTGTCGGTCATCAGCGTGTAGCGCAGCGGCTCCTCCTTGCGTCCCGTCAGCTCGGCGAAGGCGCCGGCGACGATCCGCTCCAGTGCCGCGCGCTCCGCGCGCTTCGTGGTCATCGGACCTCCAGTCGCAATTTGCGCGTCGCCTGATAGACGTTGGCGCGCGCGGCGGCCGCGGTGCTTCCCATGCGGCGGCCGATTTCGTCGTACTCCAGCTCGTCGGCCGCCCGCAGCGTCAGCGCGACGCGTTGCCGCTCCGGCAGCTGGGCCACTCGGCTCCACAGCGCTTCGCGGCGATCGGCGCTGGCCGAGTGATCGCCCTGCGTCGTGCTCGTGTCGGCCTCGCGCGCCGCGCGCTCGAGCGCCTTCCGCTCCCGGACCCGCGCGCGCAGCTGGTTCAGCGCCACGTTGGTCGCGATGCGGTAGAGCCACGCACGCTCGTTGGCTCCGGGACCGAGCCTGGTCAGGGCCCGGTGCGCGCGCAGCAGCGTGTCCTGGAGCAGGTCCTGGGCCAGTTCGTCGTCGCGGACGATGCGCCTCAGGTGTCGGGCCAGCTCGAGGCCGTGCATCGCCAGGAGCTGGGCGACCCGCGTGTTCGCGTTCACTGTGAGTGAGACACCGATGGGGTAGAGTGTGTGAAAAGGCTACCGCGCCCGGGCGGGCGGAACAAGGCAGCGCGGGCGGCCGGGCCGCCGGGATGTTAGGATTCACTTGCGGCATGATCCACCTGTTGCTCGCCATCCAGCTCGCCCAGGCTCCCGACACGACGCTGTTTCCGCGGCGCGAGGAGCTGATCCGCCTCTACACCAACTGCGACGAGAGCCGCTGGCCGTCTGGTCTGGTGGATTCGACGGTCCCCAAGACGCACGATGAGCTGGTGAGCGGTGTGGCGAGGCGCCGGCAGCTCGAGGCCGGGTGGCGCCGCTGGTTCCAGGAACGCGCCGGCGATTCGCTCGCGCCGACGCCGGAGGGCGCCTGGACCTATCCGCTCGCGGTACGTGGCCGGCTGGTCGACAACTTCCGCCAGCCGCGCGCCGAAGGCATGCACGAGGCGCTCGACATCTTCGTGCCGCGCGAAGGCGTGGAGATCCGCGCGCCGGTGAGCGGCATCGTGATCGCGGCGGGCGACGCCTGGAAAGGCGGCTGGAAGCGCCGCGTCGGACTCCAGTACCAGGGCGACGGGTTGTCGCGGCGCGCCGGCAACGGGGTGATCCTGTTCGATCCCGCCTCGGGGGCATACTTCTACTTCGTGCACATGCTGGGCGGGAGCGTCGTCGTGCATGCCGGCGACGTGGTGCGCGCCGGGCGGATGCTGGGGCGCGTCGGGCACAGCGGCAACGCGAGCCAGCCGGGTCACGGCCGGCACCTTCACTTCGCCTACAAGGTCGCGGGAACCGGCTGCAACGTGGACGGCGTGCTGGTGCCGGTGGACCCGTTCGCGCAGGTGCGCGCCGCGCGCACGCGGCTGCACGCGCGCGGGAGGGCCTGACCGCATATGCAGATCACGGTGCGGGACGCGGCGCAGCACCTCGGCGTGTCGGAATCCACGCTGCGTGATTGGATCAAGGATCGCGGGTTGCCGGCGCACCGCGTCAACGAGCGACTGCTGCTCAACGCCATCGAGGTCTGGGAATGGGCCGTCAAGAACGGCGTGACTGCCTCCCGCAAGCTGCTCGACGAGGCCCGCGGGAGCCGGGAGGCGGAGGCGCCGTTGCCGGACCTGCTGCGCGCCGGAGGGATCCATCACGACGTGCCCGGCGACGACCGGCCGGCGGTGCTGCGGGAGATCGTCGCCCGGCTTCCGCTTCCGCCTGACGCCGAGCGTGAGTCCCTGCTCGCGGTGCTCGAGGCGCGCGAGGCCATGGGCTCGACCGGCGTCGGCGACGGCATCGCGATCCCGCACGTTCGCAACCCGATCCTGCTCCATGTCGACCAGCCGTTCGTGACGCTCTGCCTGCTGAGGAGTCCGGTGGACTTCAACGCCGTGGACGGCCAGCCGGTGCACGCCCTGTTCACGGTAGTCTGCTCCAGCGTGCCGATGCACCTCAAGGTGCTGGCGCAGCTCGGCTTCGTCCTGCGCGATCCGCAGTTGCGCGAGTTGCTGCGCCGGCGTGCCGGGGCGGAGGAGATCCTGCAGCGGATCCAGGCGTTGGCCGGACGCTCGACCGGCATGTTCCGCGCCCCCGCGGAGGACTGAGCCTCCCGGTGCCTCAGCTCTTCTTCGCGGGACTGATCCTCATCCTGCTCGGCGGCCTCGCCGCCGCCGTCATTCCTCGCCGCCCGGCCGCCGCGGCATTCGGTTTCCTGGTCGCGGCCGGCTGTGCGCTGGTCGGGATCGCCGCGGTAAAGGTCCTCGCCGGCGCGGGCGCGTGGCAGGTCACGGTGGCCGCGCACGTGCCGGGCGGTGACTGGGCGTTCGGCATCGATCCGCTCTCGGCGTTCTTCCTCGTCGCGATCGCGCTGGTCGGCGGTGCGTCCGCGGTCTACGGTGCCGGGTATTTCGCGGGCGAGGAGCGAGGCAGCGCGGTGTCGTTTGCGCACGCCGCGCTCTCGGTGCTGCTCATCGCCCTGGGCCTGGTCGTGACGGCGCGATCGGTGGTGCCGTTCCTGATCGCGCTCGAAATCATGGCGATCGCAGCGTTCCTTCTCGTCATGTTCGAGCACGAGCACGCCGAGACGCGACGCGCGGGCTTGATCTACCTGGCCGGAGCGCACGCCGCGATCCTGACGCTGATTGCGATGTTCGCGATCTGGGGCGCCACCGCGCCCGACCTCACGTTCGAGTCGCTCGCGCGGGCCGCCGGCTGGCTGGGCGGAACGCGCAACGCCGTGCTGGTGCTCGCGCTGATCGGCTTCGGGCTCAAGGCCGGCTTCGCGCCGCTGCACTTCTGGCTGCCGGGCGCCCACGCCACCGCGCCGTCGCACGTGTCTGCGCTCATGTCGGGCCTGGTCATCAAGGTCGGCATCTATGGATTGCTCAGGGTCGCCGCGCTAGCCGGCGGACCCGCGTGGTTCGGGTGGACGCTGCTGGCGCTGGGCGTGAGCTCGGGCGTGCTTGGCGTCGTCTGGGCGCTCGCCCAGCACGACATCAAGCGCCTGCTCGCGTATCACAGCGTCGAGAACATCGGCATCATCCTGATCGGCATGGGCGCCGGAGTGCTGGGCGTGGCGTACGACCTGCCAGCCGTGGCGGCGCTCGGCTTCGCCGGCGCGATCCTGCACGTCCTCAATCACGCGCTCTTCAAGGGCCTGCTGTTCCTCGGTGCCGGCGCGGTCGCGCGCGCAACGGGCACGCGCGAGATGGACGCGCTCGGTGCGCTCGGGCGTCTCATGCCCGTCACCTGGGTGACCTTTCTGCTGGCCTCGGCGGCGATCGTCGGCCTCCCGCCGCTCAACGGCTTCGTCAGCGAGTGGACCATCGTGCAGGCGCTGCTGCGCGCCGGTCTCGGCACCGGCGCGGTCCGTGCCGCGATCTTCGCGGTCGCGGGCCTCGGCCTCATCGGCGGGCTGGCGCTCGCGTGCTTCGCGAAGGTGAACGGCGTGGTGTTCCTCGGCCGTGCGCGCACCGAGGCCGCGGCAGCGGGACGCGAGGTCGGACCGCTGCTGCTGGGCCCGATGCTGATGCTCGCCGCCGCCTGTGTCGCGATCGGCGTGTTGCCGACGCTGGTGCTGCCGCCCGCCGTGGCGGCGGCGCGCGTGATCGCCGGGCCCGATGCGGGGCTGTCGGGAGCCGATGGCGCGCTCGGAGCAGGGTCGGTGTCCGCAGCCGCGATCGCGCTGATCGTCGTCGTCGCCGCCCTTTGGGTGATCCTGCGCGCGCTGATGCGCGGGCGATGGCGGACCGTATCCCAGCCGTGGGGCTGCGGCTTCCCGGCGCCGACGCCGCGCATGCAGTACACGGCATCGTCGTTCGCGGCGCCGGTGCTGGAACCATTCGGCCGGATGCCCGGAATCCACGTCGAGGCGACCGAGGCCTCGTTCGCCACGCACCCGCGCGACCCATGGCTTGATGGCGTCATGCTGCCGGCCTGGCAGCGAGCCTCGGTGTTCTTCGAGAAGATCGGACGCCTCCAGACCGGGCTGCTGCACCAGGCGCTGTTGTATGTGTTCGCGACCGTGGTCGCGCTGCTCTTCTACCTGGTGCTGAGGTGACCGGCGTGACGTCTTCGTCCGTCATTGCTCTGGGCATCGTGCTGGTGCTGGCGCCGGCGCTGCCGGGCCTCGCGACGCGCACGAAATCGCTGCTCACGGGCCGGCGTGGACCGCCGGTGCTCCAGCTGTACTTCGAGATGGCGAAGCTGCTGCGGAAGCGCGCGGTCTACAGCGCGACCACCACCTGGCTGTTCCGTCTCGCGCCGCTCGTCGGCCTCGTGGGGGTGCTGTTCGCCGCGAGCCTGCTGCCGCTGGATGGGCGCGCGTCGATCGCCGGTTTCGCAGGCGACTTCGTGCTGTTCGCGGGGTTGCTGGCAGTGGGCCGGTTCTTCCTCATCCTCGCGGCGCTCGATACCGGCTCCAGCTTCGAGGGCATGGGCGCGAGCCGCGAGGCGATGGTCGGCGCGTTCGCGGAGGTCGGCTTGTTCCTGGTGTTCGCGGCGCTCGTGCTGGCCACCGGACGCCTGACGTTGTCGGACATGCTGGGCGCACCGCTCGCCGCGGCGTGGTCGTCATCGCTTCCGCCGCTGGTGATGGTCGGCGTCGGTCTGTTCGTGCTGCTGCTCGCAGAGGCGGGCCGCGTGCCCGTGGACGACCCGGCGACGCACCTCGAGCTCACGATGATCCACGAGGTCGCGGTGCTCGATCAGAGCGGGCCGGATTTCGCCCTCGTGCTCTACGGCGCGGCGTTGAAGTTCGCGCTGCTCGCCGCGCTCGTGGCGGGAGTGCTGGCGCCACGCGGCGCCTTCGCGCCGTCCGTTGCGCTGATCGCGCTGCCGGTGGCGCTGCTCGTGATGTCGGTCGCGGTCGGCGTGGTCGAAGGCGTGATGGCGCGACTCCGGCTCAACCGCGTGCCGCAGCTGCTGGTCGCGGCGTCCGCCCTCGCGATCTTCGCAACCATCCTGCTTCTGGGCCGTCCGTGAGCGGCCCGCTGGAGCTGGTCCTGCTGCTGGTGGTACTGGCGAACTTCGCCGTGCTGGGGACCGCGCGCCTCAGCACCTGCGTGCGGACGGTCGCGATCCAGGGCATGCTGCTCGGCCTCGTTCCGCTGCTGCTGTTTCCGGGCTGGTCGTGGCACCGCGCGGCACTCGCCGCGGGCACCATCGCGATCAAGGGCTTCGTCGTCCCGCGGTTCCTGATGTGGGCGATCCGCGAGGCCGCCGTGCGCCGCGAGATGGAGCCGCGCCTGGGCTACGTGCCGTCCATCATCGTGGGCATCGTCCTGCTCGCGATCGTCTTCGCGCTGACGCAGCGCTGGCCGCTGCCGGGCGAGGGTGGTGCGCTGCTGGTCGCGGTCGCCGTGACCACGGTCGTGCACGGCCTGTTCGTGCTGACGGCACGGCGCAAGGCGGTGATGCAGGTCGTCGGCTACATCATGATGGAGAACGGGATCTTCCTGTTCGGCCTCACGCAGGCCGAGCGCGTGCCGTTCCTCGTCGAGCTGGGCGTGCTGCTGGACGTCTTCGTCGCCGTGTTCATCATGGGCATCGTCGTGTTCCACATCAACCGCGAGTTCGACGCGATCGACGCGTCGCGCCTCGCGGACCAGCTCGAATGACCGTTCTGCACGCGCTGGTCCTGCTGCCCGCCCTCGGGGCGCTCGGCGCGGCGGCGCACCGCACGGAGGCGTATCGCACGGGGTGGCTGGTGGTCATCGCCCTGCTGCACCTGGTGCTGACGGCGATGGCGTGGGCGAACCCGCCGCACGCGACGCTGGGCGGCTGGATCGCGCTCGATGCCATCGGCCTCATCGTGCTCAGCGTCGTCTCGGTCCTGTTCGCCTCGGCCGCGGTGTACGCGGTCGGCTACCTGCGCCGCGAGAACCCGCGCGGCGGCCGCGCCTTCGTGAGCTGCCTGCTGGCGTTCCTCGCCTCCGCTTCGCTCGTCTCGCTGAGCCACCATTTCGCGGTGCTGTGGATCGGGCTCGAGGCGACGACGCTGTCCGTCGCGCCGCTGATCTTCCACCGCCACGACCGGCGCTCGCTGGAAGCGGTGTGGAAGTACCTGATGCTGTCCTCGGTCGGCATCGCGATGGTGTTGCTCGGGACGTTCCTGCTCGCCGGCTCGCAGTCGGCAGCCGGCGGCAGCGGCCGACCGCTGGTGCTCGAGGACCTCATCGCCGCCGGGACGCGGCTGAACCCGGCGTGGCTGAAGGCGTCCTGCGTGTTCCTGCTGGTCGGGTTCGGCACGAAGATGGGCCTGGTCCCGCTCCACGCGTGGAAACCCGACACGTACGGCGTCGCGCCGAGCCTGGTCGCGGGGCTGATGGCGGGTGCGCTCACGACGTGTGCATTCCTCGGGGTCGCCCGGATGACGGAAGTGGCCGTCGCGGCGGGACTCGCCGATTTCGTGACGCCACTGCTGCTGGCGTTCGGCCTCATCTCGCTCGGCTTCGCCGCGCTGCTCATTCTCGTGCAGGGAGACCTCAAGCGGCTGCTGGCCTACTCGAGCATCGAGCACATGGGACTGCTGACGCTCGGTCTCGGGCTGGGCGGGGGCAGCGTGTACGGCGCGCTGCTGCACGCGATCAACAACGGGCTGGCCAAGGGCCTGCTGTTCCTGAGCGCGGGCACGGTCATCCTCGTGGCGGGCGGCGCCTCGAGCGCGCAGCGCGGACTGCTGCGCCGCTCGCCGGTCTCCGGCGTGCTGCTCCTGATCGGCTTGTTCGTGGTGACCGGCTCGCCGCCGTTCGGCACGTTCCAGAGCGAGTTCGCGATCGTGCGCGGCGCTTTTGGAATCGGCCATCCGTGGATCGGCGGCATCGCACTCCTGTGCCTGGCCGTCGCGTTTGTCGGCGTAGCGCGGCTGATCGTGGCGATGGTCTATGGGCCCGAGGCGGAGCATGACGAGACGCGTGGGCGTCGAGAGGATGCCTGGCTGATCGCCGGACCCGCCGCGCTCGCCGCCTTGCTGCTGATGCTTGGCGTCTTCATCCCGGCGACGCTCCAGGAACGACTCGGCGAAGCGGCGGCGATGCTGGGAGGGCTCACCCCATGAGCGATCTCGCGCTGCTGGCGCTGCGTAACCGGCGCGCCATGCCCTTCTCGAGCGTGCCCAGCCTGAGCGTCCCCGAGTTCCGCGAAGCGGTGACACAGACCGTGCGGGCGGGTCGCCGCATCGTGTCGCTGTTCGGCATGCCGGATGACGGCGCCAACACGCGCCTCGTTGCCGTGCTGGCCCACGATGAAGCCGGAGCGCTCGAAGCCGCGAGCACGGTGGTGGGCGAGTGGTACCCGGCGCTGAGCCCCGACTGCCCCGCGGCGGCGCGCTTCGAGCGTGAAATCGCGGAGCAGTGCGGGGTCGTTCCCGAGGGACACACCGACCTCAAGCCGCTGCGCCGACATCCGCCGGATCATGCGCCTGCTTCTCGCGCGCGCCGCCCGCACGAGCGCGACGCGTACGTGTTCGATCGGATTCAGGGCAATGAGATCCACGAGGTCGCAGTCGGGCCGATCCACGCGGGCATCATCGAGCCCGGGCATTTCCGGTTCCAGGCTCACGGCGAGCGGGTGCTCGGGCTCGAGATCATGCTCGGCTATCAGCACCGCGGCGTCGAGCGGCTGCTCGAGACGGCGGGCGCGGCGCGGGCGGTCCTGGTCGCGGAATCGATCGCCGGCGATACGGTGATCGGTCATGCAGACGCCTACTGCGGCGCGCTGGAAGCGCTGTCGCGCTGCCGCAAGACGCCGCGGGCCCAGGCGATCCGCGGTGTCGCGCTGGAGCTCGAACGACTGGCGAACCACATCGGCGATCTCGGCGCGATGGCGGGCGACGTCGCTTATCAGCCCGCGGCCTCGTATTTCGGCCGCATGCGCGGCGAGTGCCTCAACCTGCTCATGACGCTGTCGGGCAATCGCTACGGCAGGGGCCTGCTGCGTCCGGGCGGCGTCACCTTCGACCTGGCGCCCGCGATGGCGGACGAGATGCGCTCGAGGCTGACGCGGCTCTCCGAGGAGCTGATGCCGGTCGGTCAGCTGATGCTCGAGAACGCGTCGGTGCAGGCGCGGCTCGAGGGCGTCGGCGTGGTGAAGCGGGAGGAGTGTCGCCGGATCGGTCTGGTGGGCCCCGTCGCGCGCGCCTGCGAAGTGCCGCGCGACGTGCGGCACGATCACCCGTGGGGAATCTTCCGGTTCGCCCACATCCCGGTCGCCACCGCGTGGGCGGGCGACGCGCTGGCGCGCGCGCTGGTGCGGTGGCTCGAGATCCAGCGGTCGTTGGAGTTCGTGGTCGAGCAGCTGGGCGCGCTGCCGCGCGGCGCGCCGCGGGTGGACCTGGGAGCTCTCAGGCCGAACGAGATAGCGGTGGCGATGGTCGAAGCGTGGCGCGGCGAGATCGCACACGTCGTGATCACGGACGAGGCGGGTGGGATCCGCCGGCACAAGGTGACGGATCCGTCGTTCCACAACTGGGCGGCGTTGTCGCTCGCGATGCCAGGCCAGCAAATCTCGGACTTCCCGCTGTGCAACAAGAGCTTCAACCTGTCGTACGCGGGGCACGACCTGTGAGCTCGCTCGACTTCCTGATGGTAAGACTGCGGCAAGGCACGCGCACGGCGTCCTTCCCGCCGGAGGACGGCACGCTTCCCGAGCGTTTCAGGGGACGGCCGTCGCTCGATGCGGGGAAGTGCCCGGATGGCTGCCGGGAGTGCGTCGCTCGCGTGCCCTCGAGTGTGCTGCGCGCCTCCGCGAGCGGCTCGGTCGAGGTGGACGTCGGCGCATCGCTGTTCAGCCCGGACGAGGCGGCCGCGTGCCCGGCCGGCGCGCTCGGCTTCTCGAACGACTACCGCGTCGCCTCGACCACGCGCGATGGCCTGGTTTCGGCGACGGGCACTGTGGCTCTCGCCAAGGCGCTCGACGGGGCGTCGCGGCGCCTGTTCGGTCGAGCGCTGCGGCTCAGGCAGGTGAGCGCGGGCGGGTGCAACGGGTGCGAAGCCGAGCTGGTGGCGCTGGGGAACGTCGTGTTCGACCTGGCGCGTTTCGGCGTGCAGTTCGTGGCCTCGCCGCGCCATGCGGACGGCCTCGTGATCACGGGCACGGTGAACGCGAACATGGTGGGGCCGTTGCGCGACGCGTGGGACGCGACGCCGGAGCCGAGGATCGTCGTGGCGGTTGGCGCGTGCGCGATCAACGGCGGGCCGTTCAGGGGTAGCGCGGAGGCCGGCACCGGCGTACCCGCCGACATCCCGGTCGACCTGTGGGTGCCTGGTTGTCCGCCCCATCCGCTGACGGTGATGGACGGCCTGCTGCGCCTGCTTGGGCGCGTGGAGGCCGGCAAGCGTTAGGGCGCCTGGTTCGCGATCGTGATCTTGTAGCCGTCCGGGTCGGTGATCCCGAAGTCGCGCGAGCCCCACGGCTGGGTCTGCGGGTCGTGGTCCAGCACGCCGCCCCGGGCCTTGATGCGCGCGGCCAGCGCGTCCACGTCCTCCGTGGTCGCGCAGTAGATCCGGAGGCCGACGCCCTTCACGCGGTCCCGGCCCTTCTTGAAGTCGTCCTGGCCGAGGTAGAACGCCACCGTGCCGGCCTTCATTTCGATGCCCATCAGCTTGCCGCCGTCGATCCAGGGCTCGCCCGCGTGGAAGCCGAGCACGTCGCGATAGAACGCCAGCGAGCGCTGGAGGTCGTTGACCGTGAACCCCGGAATCGCGCTGCGCAGGCGCAGGGTCGGGGCCTTCGCCTTGCTGCGGCGGTCGCCGGCGCGGGCGGCCTTCTTCCGCTTCGCGGGACGCTTCGTGACGGCCTTCTTGGCCGCTTTCTTCTTGCGGGCTGCCATCGTATCTCCCGTGCGTTTGATCGGTGATCGTAGAAGCGTAGCGGCGAGCGCCCGGTGCCGCCAGATTCCCGTCACCACCACTTCAAGGAAGGTCCACGATGCCGGTACGCAAGGGGAGCGCGGTCTGGGAGGGCGGGCTCAAGGGCGGGAAGGGCACGATGAAGAGCGAGAGCGGCGCGGTGAGCGGCGCCTACTCGTTCGGCTCGCGCTTCGAGAGCGCCACGGGCACGAATCCGGAGGAGCTCGTCGCTGCGGCGCACGCGGGCTGCCTCAGCATGGCCCTGTCGGGAGGCCTGGAACGCGGCGGCAACCCGCCGACGCGGATCGCGACCGACGCGTCGTGCACCGTCGACAAGGTCGGTGACGCCTTTCGGGTGACGAAGATGCACCTGGTGGTGCGGGCCGTCGTGCCCGGCATTTCGGCGGACAAGTTCGCCGCCGCCGTGGACGCGGCGAAGAACGGCTGTCCGATCTCCGCGATGATCAAGGGCAACGTTGAAGTCACGGTGGACGCGAAACTCACCTGACGGCGTTGCGGTCAGTGCGTGGTGGTGTGCGCCACCACCTCCGCGATGCGCTCGAGGCGCCCCCATTCGCGGGTGCCGGAGCGCGGCGAGATGAACACGTAGTCGCCCTCGAGCCGCTGGTGGCTGGCCGAGGTGTTCGGCATTTGCGCGAACGCCGACGGGTCGCCCTGGCCGCCGACCGTGTGCAGCATCGCGCCGATCCAGATCTCGCTGCCGCCGTGCGGCACGCGATGGACCAGGGCGAGGTACTGCACCGTGCCCTGGCCCGCGCCGAAGGTGTCCGACGGGCGCGGCTCGCTGATGATGCGTCCGCGTGCCGTGTCGGAGCGCGCGATCTTCAACCCCTCGGCCTCGAACGCGCGCACGACCACCGGATAGGCGTCGGCCGAATCCAGCCCCGATACGACGACGAGCACGTGCCGGCCCGGATCCCACGCGGGAGGCTCCTGCGCGCGTGCCGGGGCGGCCAACGCGGCGGCGAGAATCACGGTGGTCAAGGGGCCGATGCGCATGCGCGGAAAATACCGGCGCATCGGCCCGCTGGCGAGACTCCCCGGGGGGCCGCAACTTCCGCGACGTGAGCGACCAAACGGGGCTCGAGGAAGAGCTGTCCCGCCCGACGCCGGCCGACATCGCCGCGCTCCGGGACCTCCCCGGCGACATGATCGTGCTCGGCGTCTCCGGCAAGATGGGGCCGAGCCTGGCCCG
>JBIOIA010000076.1:0-11318 GCA_044449445.1 Gemmatimonadales bacterium | reverse complement strand
CTCAGACCCACTCGCGCCTCGCGCCTCTCGCCTCGGCCTAGCCACTCCTACCTCCCGCCTGTAAACTCATCGTCCATGATTCGCACTGAGTTTATCTCCACCGGCATGTATGTCCCCGAGCGCGTCGTCACCAACGACGAGCTCAGCCGTCACATGGACACCTCGGACGAATGGATTCGCGAGCGCACCGGCATCGTGGAGCGGCGCTGGGTACACCCCGGCGAGATGCTGGGCAGTGATCTCGCGGTTCACGCGACGAAGCTGGCGCTGGAGCGGGCGGGGATGCAGGCGAAGGACCTCGACGCCATCATCTACGCGACGGTCTCGCCCGACTACTTCCTCCCCGGCAGCGGTGTCTATCTCCAGGCCAAGCTCGGCATCCCGACGATCCCGTGCCTCGACATCCGCAACCAGTGCACGGGCTTCATCTACGGGCTCTCGGTCGCCGACGCCTGGATCCGCACCGGCCAGTACAAGCGCGTCCTGCTGGTCGGCTGCGAGCTCCAGTCGGCGGGCGTGGACCTCTCGACCCGGGGCCGCGACATCACGGTCATCTTCGCCGACGGAGCGGGCGTCGCGATCCTCGGCCCTACGGAGGACAAGCAACGCGGCGTGCTGAGCACGCACCTGTACGCCGACGGCAACCACGCCGGCATGCTGTTCTGCGACCTGGGCGGCTGCGGTCACACGCCGCGTCTGACGCACGAGCTGCTCGACCAGGGGCTGCAGTATGCCGTGATGCAGGGGCGGGAAGTCTTCAAGCACGCGAGTACTCGGATGCCGGAGGCCGTGCACACCGCGCTGACGACCAACGGCCTCACGCCCGCGGACATCAAGGTCCTCATCCCGCACCAGGCGAACCTGCGCATCTCCGAAATGGTCCAGAAGCGCCTGGGGCTGCGCGACGACCAGGTCTACAACAACATCCAGCGCTACGGCAACACGACCGCCGCCTCGATCCCGATCGCGCTGCACGAGGCGGTGGACGAGAAGCGGATCGCCCGCGGCGACCTCGTGGTGTTCGCGGCGTTCGGCGCCGGGCTCACCTGGGGCAGCTCGGCGGTGCGCTGGTGAGCGCCCCCGCCCGCGCGGCCTCCGCCGCGGACCTCGACCTGCTGTGCATCAACACGATTCGCACCCTCGCCATGGACGCCGTGGAGAAGGCCAATTCCGGCCATCCCGGTACACCGATGGCGCTCGCGCCGCTCGCCTGGCTCCTCTACACGCGGGTGCTGCGGCACCATCCGCAACGGCCCGACTGGGCGAACCGCGACCGCTTCGTGCTCTCGGCGGGCCACGCGTCCATGCTGCTCTACGGCGTGCTGTTCCTCACCGGCTACGATCTCACGCTCGAGGACCTGAAGCAGTTCCGGCAATGGGGCTCGAGGACTCCCGGCCACCCGGAGCACGGCCACGCCCCCGGCATCGAGACCACCACGGGCCCGCTCGGCCAGGGATTCGCGAACGGCGTGGGCATGGCGATCGCCGAGGCGCACCTCGCGGCGCGGTTCAACCGTCCGGGACACGAGGTCGTGGACCACCGGACGTACGCGATCTGCTCGGACGGCGACCTGATGGAGGGCATGTCGCACGAGGCCGCTTCGCTCGCGGGACACCTCAAGCTCGGCAAGCTGATCTACTACTACGACGACAATCACATCACGATCGAGGGCTCGACCGATCTCGCGTACAGCGACGACGTGACGAAGCGCTTCGAGGGCTACGGCTGGCACGTCCAGAGCGTGGCGGACGCCAACGATCTCGCGGCATTGGAGCGCGCGACACGCGCGGCCGAGGCGGAGACGGCGCGGCCTTCGTTGATCATCGTGCGCTCGCACATCGGTTACGGCGCGCCGACCAAGCACGACACCGCCGCGGCGCACGGCGCGCCGCTCGGCAAGGACGAGATCGCGGGCGCGAAGCGGTTCTACGGCTGGCCCGAGAACGAGTCGTTCCGGGTGCCGCCCGAGGCGCTGGAGCATGCGCGCGGGTGCATCGCGCGCGGCGAGCGGCTCGCGGGCCAATGGGACGCGACCCTCGCGGCGTACGCCCGGGCGCATCCGGAGCCGGCCGCGGAGCTCAAGGCCGCGCTCGCCGGCGCGCTGCCGGATGGCTGGCAGAACGCGCTGCCGCGGTTCACGCCGAAGGACGGCGCGATGGCGACGCGCGCCTCGTCACAGAAGGTGATCAACGCGCTCGCGCCGGTCGTGAAGACCCTGGTCGGCGGATCGGCCGACCTCGCCGAGTCCACGCTCACGTTGATGAAAGGCGAGACCGACCTGGAGGCCGGCAACTGTGGCGGGCGCAACATGCACTTCGGCATCCGCGAGCTGGGGATGTGCGCGGTCCTGAACGGCATGGCGCTGCACGGCGGCGTGCGCCCGTTCGGCGCGTCGTTCTTCGTGTTCACGGACTACGCGAGGCCGGCGATCCGCCTCGCCGCGCTGATGGGTCTCAACGTCATCTACGTCTTCACCCACGACAGCATCGGCTTGGGCGAGGACGGCCCGACGCACCAGCCCGTCGAACACCTGTGGGCGCTGCGCCTGATCCCCAACCTCACGCTGCTGCGCCCGGCGGACGCGGCCGAATGCGCGATGGCCTGGCGCATGGCGCTGGAGCACACGGGTGGCCCCGTGATGCTGGTGCTCACGCGCCAGAAACTGCCCACCTTCGACCGCGCCGTGATGGGCAGCGCGGACGGCGTTCTCCGGGGCGGGTACGTGCTGGTGGAGGCGGCGGGACCAGGCGGCAGTGGTGTTCCGGCGGCCGGCGGCCGGCCGCAGCTCATCCTCATCGGCACCGGGTCCGAGGTGGCGATCTGCGTCCAGGCGCGCGAGATTCTGGAACAGGGCGGTGTGCCGACGCGGGTGGTCTCGATGCCGAGCGTCGAGACGTTCCTCGCCCAGGACGCCGGGTACCGGGAGCAGGTGCTGCCGCGCGGCGTCACGGCGAAGCTCGCCGTGGAAGCGGGCCGGACGTTCGGCTGGCTGGGAATCGTCGGGCCGGGCGGCGACGCCGTTGGCGTGGACCGCTTCGGCGCGTCCGCCCCGTACGAGCGGATCTACCAGGAACTCGGGCTGACGGCCGAGCGCGTGGCCGAGCGCGCGCGGGCGCTGCTCGACAGGGGGGCGTGATGGCGCAGCGGGCATCGAATCCGGCGAGTCCCCTCGGGCTGCTCCGGCAGGAACGGCAGAGCGTGTGGCTCGACTTCATGCACCGCCGGATGCTCAAGGACGGCGAGCTGAAGGTGCTGATCGAGGCGCGCGGCGTGCGCGGCGCGACGAGCAATCCGACGATCTTCGAGCAGGCGATCGGCCAGAGCGACGCGTACGACGAGGCGATTCAGAAGCTCGCCGCGCGCGGCAAGGACACAATCGCGATCTACGAGACGCTCGCGATCGAGGACATCCAGGCGGCGTGCGACCAGTTCCGTCCGATCTTCGAGATGACGGCGGGCAGCGACGGGTTCGTTTCGATGGAGGTCTCGCCGCGCCTGGCGCACGACACCGCGGGCACCATCGCCGAGGCCCGGAGGCTGTGGAAGGCGATCGACCGTCCCAACCTGATGGTCAAGATCCCGGGCACGCCCGAGGGCCTGCCGGCCATCACGCAGACGCTCGCCGACGGGCTCAACATCAACATCACGCTGCTGTTCGCGGTGTCGATGTACGAGCGGGTGATCGACGCCTATCTCGGCGCGCTCGAGCAGCGCGTGGCGGCGGGCCAGGGACTCGAGATGATCCGCTCGGTCGCCAGCTTCTTCGTGAGCCGCGTGGACACTGAGGCCGACAGGCGGCTCGAGGCGCTGAATCGTTCCGCCGAGACGGGGCCGCTGATGGGCACGGCCGCGATCGCCAACGCCAAGCTCGCGTACGAGAAGTACACGCAGCACTTCGAAGGCGACCGGTTCCGCCGGCTGATGGCCAAGGGCGCGGCGGTCCAGCGGCCGCTGTGGGCCAGCACCGGCACCAAGAACCCGAAGTACCCCGATACCAAGTACGTGGACGGGCTGATCGGACCGGACACGGTCAACACGATGCCGCCGGCGACGCTGGAGGCCTTCGCGGATCACGGCACCGCCGTTCGCACCATCGACAAGAACGTCCCGGCCGCGAAGCGCGAGATCGCCGCGATCGAGGCGCTCGGCGTCAAGCTCGGCGACGTGACGGATTTCCTGGTGCAGGACGGCGTGAAGAAGTTCGCGGACAGCTTCACCCAGCTGCTGGCGGCCGTAGAGAACAAGAAGAAGATGCTGGTCGCGGGCAGCAGGTAGCGGGCGGCTACTCGCTCCCCGCTGCTACCTGCTCGGCGCTCGGTCCTTCCACCGGAAACTCCACCCAGAACGTGCTGCCCCGGCCCTTGGCGCTGTCCACGCCGATGCGGCCGCCGTGCAGGTCCATGAACCGCTTGGAGAGCGCCAGGCCGAGGCCGGTGCCCTCGAAGCTGCGCGCGAAGCTGCTGTCCACCTGCGTGAACTCACTGAACAGGCGCGGTACGTCCTCGGGCGCGATCCCGATTCCGGAGTCCGTGACCTCCACCCGCACCGCGTCCTTGTCCTCCTCGCCCCCGCCGTTCGTCGGCAGAGGTGCGCGCCGGCGCGAGGCGCGCACGGTGATCTCGCCGCCCGGCGACGTGAACTTGACCGCGTTCGAAACCAGGTTCACGAGCACCTGGCGGGCGCGGCCGGCGTCGGCGACCGCGACGAGCCTGTCCGCGGCGAGGTCGGTGTGCACCACGTGGCCGCGGGCCCGCACCAGGCTCTCGATTTCCTCCAGCACGCTCGCGATCAGCGTCCTGAGGTCGACCGGCTCGAGCCGCAGCTCCATGCGTCCCGCGTCCACCTTGGACAGGTCGAGCACGTCGTTGACGAGGTCGAGCAGGTGGCGGCCGTTGCGCGCGATCGTCTCGAGCGCGTCGAACTGCTCGGAGCTGAGCTGGCCGCGCCCGCTGGCCAGCAGGATCTCCGAGAACCCGATGACGGAGTTGAGCGGCGTGCGGAGCTCGTGCGACATGTTGGCGAGAAACTGGGCCTTCATCCGGTTCGCGCGCTCCAGCTCGGAGATCTTGGTCGCCAGCTCGCGGCTCGCGTCCTCGACCGACCGGTAGAGCCGGGCGTTGGAGATGGCGATCGCGAGCTCGCCGGCGGTCTCCTCGACGATTCCGATGTCGCCAGTGCGCCACAGGCGCGGCAGGCCGATCTGGTGGAACGCGAGGACGCCCGCGACCTCGCCCCGCAGCATGATGGGCGCCGCGAGCACGGCGAGCGCCTCGCGGATCGGCGCGCCTCGAAGCGCGGAGCCGCTGCGCGCGTCCGACGTTTCGACCGTGCGCCGTTCCCTGAAAGCGGTGTCGAGGAGCGCCGTCGCGGGGTCCGGACCGAGGCCGAGCGGCGTCGCGTCCGGTCCGGTCCACTCGGCGGCGGGCCGCGACAGCTCGAGGCCGCGGCGCAGCCGCACGTAACAGCGCGAGGCGCCGAGCGCGCTGCCCAGCTCCCTCACGGCGGTGTCGAGGATCTGCTGAAGCTCGAGCGAGGCGCGGATGCGGCTGTTGATCCGGTTGAGCAGCGCGGCGTGATGCTCTCGCTCCCCCAGCTCTTCGATCGCCTTGATCGCCTCGATCGTGAGCGCCGCGTAGTCGGCAAGGTCGCGCAGCAGGGCGATGTCGCGCGGCCCGAACGGCCGGCCGTCCTTCGGGTTGTCCACGCCGAGCGCGCCGACGCAGCGGCCGCGCGCGATCATGGGCAGCATCACCGAGCGCCGGACCGGAATCGTTTCGCTCAGCGGGCGGAACGAGTTCTTGTCGTCGGCGTCGTTGACGATCACGGGCTGCGCGTGCCGCACGACCCAGCCCGCCATGCTGCCCTCCTGCGGTACCGCCGCGCCGACCAGCGCCGACAGCGGCCCGGTCGCGGCCTCGAGGACGAGCCGGCCCGAGTCCTCGACGACCAGCGTGACATGACCCAGGTCGCCCCCGAGCAGCCGCGCCGCCGACTCGGCGACGTGGCGCGTCACGCCCCGCACGTTGCGGTCGGTGAGCAGCACGCGGCCGATCTCGTTCTGCCGCTCGAGCCGCTGGAGGTCGCGATCGTACGCCCGGCGCATCTGGTAGTACTGGCGCAGGAGCAGGGCCACGATGACGGCGAAGAGAACAACCGAAGCGACGTCGACGAATGCGTGCGTCACGCTTCCGCCTCGAGGATCACTGCGGCTGGAGCTCCGTGATCAGCTTGATGAACGGCTCAACCAGGCTGGGATCGAACTGCGCGCCGGCGCAGCGCCGCAGCTCCTCGAGGGCCTCCTGCACGCTCCGCTTGGGGCTCCACGGGCGGCCGCGCGTGATCGCCTCGAAGGCGTCGGCGATGGCGAAGATGCGGGCGGCGAGCGGGATCTCCTCGCCCCTGAGGCGCGCCGGGTGGCCCGAGCCATCCCAGTGCTCGTGGCAGTGCCGGACGACGTCGATCGCCTGGCCCAGGCCCTGCACGTTGCGCAGGATGTCGGCTGCGATGCGCTGCCGGCGCCGGAACTTCGCCCACTCCTCGGGCTCCAGCTTCTTCGTCTTCTGAAGCAGCTCGTCGGGCACCATCAGCTTGCTGATGTCGTGGATCAGGAAGCCGCGCAGCACGTTCGGATCGGCCGCCAGCTCCGGGGCCACCCGCTCGCAGAACAGCTGGGCGAGCCGCGCGGGGCGCTCGGCGTCGATCGGATCGTTGCCCTCGCGCTCGGCGAGAATGAGTCCGAAGGCGGCCACCGTGCCCGTGCACATCTCGTCGAGCGCGTCGATCGTCTTGTTGAGCTCGGCGACCTTCTCCTGGAGCTTTTTCGCCAGGCGGTCGGCGTACGCCTGGGCCCAGTCGCCGGCGGGCGCGCGCCGCTTGAGCTCCGCCGGCGCGAGGCCCACGGCCTTCGTTACGGCGTCCAGCAGCTGCTTCGGCTCGAGCGGCTTGACCAGATAGGCGGCAGCGCCGAGTGACAGCCCCAACTCGCGGTCCCCAACCTCGCCGTATGAGCCGGTATAGAAGACGACCGGGACCCTCTGGAGCACCGGGTCGCTCTTGAGGGCGCGGCACAGCTGGAAGCCGTCGAGTTTCGGCATCAGGATGTCGGTGACGATGAGGTCGGGACGCTCCTCGCGCGCGATCTCCAGCGCGCGCTCGCCGTCCTCGGCAGCCAGGACCGCGTAGCCGGCGCTCAGGAACACCGAGCGCAGCGCGCGGCGGCTGTACGCCACATCGTCCACCACCAGGACCTTCACATTCGCTCCGCTGTAGGCTAGGGGAAGCCCCGGGCCTGTCCGCCTCGGTCCTCCATCCCTAATTTGCCGCCGGTGAGCCCCAGCGTCCACATCGTCCCGCATACCCACTGGGACCGGGAGTGGTACCGGAGCGCCGCGGAGTTCGAGCTGCGCCTCGCCCACCTGGTGGACGACGTGCTCGGGTCGCTCGAAAGTGGCGCCGCGCGGTCGTTCCTGCTGGACGGGCAGGCCATCGTCCTCGACGACTTCGCCCAGGCGCGTCCCACTCGTCTCGCGCGTCTGGCGCGTCAGCTCCGGTCCGGGCGCCTGGAATGCGGCCCGTGGTACGTGCTCGCCGACAACCTGCTGGTCAGCGGCGAAGCGATGGTGCGAAACCTCATCGAGGGCGGACGATCGGTTCGGCGGTATGGCGGCAGGCCGATGCCGGTGGGATATGCACCGGACACCTTCGGGCATCCCGGGATCTTGCCGACGATTCTCGCGGGGTTCGGCATCGAGACGGCCGTCACGTGGCGCGGCTTCGGCGGCGCGCGAGGCCAGGAGAAGGACCTCTATCGCTGGGCGGGACCGGACGGCGGCGAAGTGGTCATGATCCACCTGCCGCCCGTGGGCTACGAGAACGGCGCCAACCTCCCGGTCGAGCCCGCCCTGGCCGCGCAGCGGTGGAAGGCGATGCGCGCGGTGCTGGTACGGAGGGCACGTTCCCCGTTGTGGCTCGTGATGAACGGCGCCGATCATCATGTGCTCCAGCCGGACCTCAAGGCGGCGGTGCGCCGGCTTCAGTCGCTCGCGAGCGATTGCGCGTTCGAGGTCACCTCGTTCGCAACCTACGCCCGCGCGGTGACGCGCTGGGCGGAGCGCGAAGCCGATCTGCCCGTGATCCGCGGCGAGCTGCGCGAGGGGCGCCGTCACGCGTGGGTGCTCCAGGGAACGCACAGCGCGCGGCTCTACCTCAAGCAGGCGAACACTGCGTGCCAGCGCCTGCTGGAGCGGGTAGCAGAACCGCTGGTAGTCCTGCAGGAGGAGGCGCGAGGCGCGAGGCGCGAGCGGGGCGGAGCTCTCCAGGCCAGAGGGCTGAGGGAGGATCTGCGCGTCGCGTGGCGCGCGCTGCTCGAGAATCATCCGCACGACAGCATCTGCGGCACGAGCGCGGACGTCGTCCATCGCGAGATGATGACGCGCTTCGACCGCGTGGGTGCGATGGGCGAGGAGATCGTGGGCTCCGCACTGGACGCCGCCATCGGGTTCGACGCGGACGCGGCGCGCGCGGCCGGTCGCGAGAAGTGGCGGCCGGGGCTGGTACTGTTCAATCCCACCGCCCGCGCATGGTCCGGCGTGGCCCTTGCGCGCGTCGCGCTGTTCAAGGCCGATGTGCGAGTGGGACAGCAGGGAAGCACGTCGCCCGCGGTGCGCCGCCCGGGCGAGATGGCGCTGCTGGATGGGCAGGGCAAGCCGCTCGCGTTCCAGGAGCTGGGGCGCGAGGACGGCCACGACCGGCTCGAGAGCCCGCGCTACTATCCCGATAGCGACTCGGTCGAGTGGCGTCACGTCGCGATCGCCGTGAAAGACCTCCCGCCGCTCGGCCTCACCACGCTCAAAGTCGAGGAGCGCGCAGTCCGCCCGTCCGCCCGTCCGCCCGTCCGCCCGGTTCGCGTGAGCGACCTCTCGCTCGAAGACGAGCACGTCGAAGTCCGCATCGAGCCCGAGGGCACGGTGAGCCTCGCCGACGCGGAGGGTCGCGGTGCGCACCGTCTCGGCGCGATCGAATGCGTTCGTGATGAAGGCGACAGCTACACCAGCTCGCCGCGCGGGCCGAACCTGACCGAGTCGCCCGACGCCGTCGCCGTTCGCATCGTGCACGAGGGGCCGCTGCGCGGCGAGATCGAGATCCGGCGGCGCTTTGCGCGCGCAGGGCTCGAGGTCACCACACGGGTCCGGCTCGATGCGGGCTCGAGGCACGTCGTGCTGTCGCTCGCGTTCGAGAACACGCACGGGAATCGGCGCGTGCGAGCGGCATTCCCGCTCGGCGAGCGGGCGCTTCGCGTCTCGGCCGACGGGCCGTTCGGGCCGGTGGAGCGCGCCGTGCAGCCGGTGAAGAAGAGGGCGGGGGACCTCGAGGCGCCCGACCCGTGCGCGCCGATGCAGCGCTTCGTCTCGGTCGCAGGCAAACGGGCCGGACTCACGGTCTTTTCCGATGGCCTCCCGCAGTACGAGGCCCGGCCCGACGGCAGGGTGTTCGTCACGCTGCTGCGCAGTTTCGACCAGATGTCGCGCGGGGACATCCCCGAGCGAGTCGGGAACGCGGGCTGGCCGACGCCCACCCCCGAGGCGCGGTGCCTGGGTCCGGTCCGCGCCCGGCTCGCGCTGATGCTGCACGATCCGTTCGCGCTCGATTCGCGTGAGGAGATCGAGGCGGCCGCCGAGGCGTTCCTGGCGCCGCCTATCGGCTTCATGCGCCGCGCGCTGCTCGAAGCGCCTGCGCCGGTCCCGGGCCCCGAGCTGATCGGTCGCGGGCTCGCGTTCAGCGCGATGAAAGCGGCGGAGTCGGGACGGGGAGTCGTGCTGCGCTGCTACAATGCGACGACGAAGACGGTGCGTGGTGCGTGGCGCGTGACGTGGCCCGTGCGCTCGGCGACCCTGTGCCGGCTTGACGAGAAGGCGATGCACAAGCTCGAGGTCGACGCGGGTGGACGGGTGGCGTTCGACGCGCCGCCGCGTGCCGTCGTCACGATCCTCCTGCGCTGACCGACTCGCCGGCGAGGCGGCTCTCGAGGCCGTCGGCCACCAGGCTGAACGCGACGACCACGATCGTCACCGCGACCGCCGGCGTCAGCGCGACCCACGGCGCGATCACCAGCGCGTCGCGGCCCGCGGCGATCATGTTGCCCCACGACGGCACCGGCGGCTGCACGCCCAGGCCGAGGAACGACAGCCCGGCCTCGAGCATGATGGCGTTGCCGACGCCTAACGCCGCGGCGACCAGCGCCGGGGTGAGCGCGTGGGGTACCAGGTGCCGCCAGACCAGGCGCCGCGGCGTCGAGCCCAGCGCGCGCGCCGCTTCCACGAACAGCCGCTCCCTGAGCGAACGTACTTCCGCGCGCACCAGCCGGGTCACGCTCATCCATCCCGTCAGGCCAATCGCGAGGATCGTGACCGTGATGCCGGGCCGGAACAACGCCACGAGCAGCAGCAGGAACGGGACGCGCGGAATCGCGAGCGCCGCGTCGGTCAGTGCGGCGATCGTCCGATCGGTCCAGCCGCCGGCGTAGCCGGCCACCGACCCCAGCAACACTCCGATCGCGGCCCCCACCACCGCGGCGAGGACGCCGACGGCGAGGGAGACGCGGGCGCCGAACATCAGCCGTACCAGGAGATCGCGGCCGAACCGGTCGGTGCCCAGCAGGTGCAACGCGCCGTCGGGCGTCCGGCGCAGCGGCGCGACGAAACGCCGCGCGGCGATGTCCGCCAGCTCGCTCGAGAGCGGCCCGTGGAGCAGCGGCCACACCAGTGCGAGGACTGCGACGCCGAGCACGACGCCGCCGGCAGCGACGAGCCGCGGGTCCCGCACCGTCCGCCCGTCCGCCCGTCCGCCTGTCCGCCTCACGAGCGTTGCCTCGGATCCGCCCACGCGTTGCCTGCATCCGCCAGCAGGTTGCCGATGACGACCAGCGCGGCGAACACGGCGGTCACGGCCATGACCACCGGATAGTCGCGCGCCTGGACCGCCTGCACGGCGACTCGGCCCATGCCGGGCCACGCAAAGATCGTCTCGACGAACACGACACCCGAGAACAGAGCCGGGAGCTGGAGCCCGGCAAGCGTGATCACCGGACCCAGGGCAGTGCGCAGCGCGTGCCGCGCGATGACGCGGCGCTCCTTGAGGCCTTTGGCGCGCGCCGTCCGCACCGACGGCTGCCTCAGCGCCTCGATCGTCGTCGCGCGCACGAACCGGGCGAGGCCGCCCGCGCCGATCAGCCCGAGCGTCGCCGCCGGAAGAACCAGGTGCCGGAGCGCGTCGAGCAGCCGCTGCCCGGGGGAAAGGAAATCGGCGCCGATCCCCGAGG
>JBIOIA010000075.1:0-11353 GCA_044449445.1 Gemmatimonadales bacterium | reverse complement strand
TTGCGGACCTGAGCGACGAGCTGGTGCGGCTCGGCGATTATCCCACGATCGCGGTCACGGTCCGCGCCCTGGGCCGTGCCGCGGCGGGCAGCGATCCCGCCGTGGCGGCGGCGGCCCGGCAGGCCATCTCGGTCAAGGTGAGCCGCACCGCGCTGTCCGGGCTGGTCGCGCGGCTGGGCGACCAGGCGCTGCCCGCCGACGAGCGCGACGAGACCGCTCACGCGGTCGCGGCACTCGGCGCTCCGGCGATGGGCCCGGTCGCGGACCGCTTCCTCGTGTCCACCGACCCCGACGAGAAGGACATCCTCGCGGCCGTGGTGCGCCTCGCGCGCGATGCGGCGGTCGAGCCGCTCCTGGCGCGGGCCAATCCGGACGCGCGCGGCGACGCCGCCTGCGCGTGGGTCCGGCTGCTCGCGGCCACGCGTTCACCGCTCGCGACCACGATGCTCGTGAGCTACGCCCATCACACCGAGGGCCCGGTGCGCCAGGCTGCCGCGGCGGCGCTGGCACACCTGGAGGATCCGGAGGCGCGCCGCCACGCGGCCGCCGCGCTGCGCGACCCGGACCCCAAGGTCCGGGCGGCTGCGGCGCGCGGGATCGCGCGCTACGGCGAGCCGTCGAGCGCGCCGCTGATCATCGCGCGGCTCGCGGAAGAAGGCGACGAGGATGCCGCAGTGATCATGATCGACGCGCTGGGCGAGCTGCGCGATGCGCGCGCCGCGCCGCAGCTGATCGAGAGCTCCAAGGCCGTGATCGGGCCGTTCCAGCGCCGCGCGGCGAGGGTGCGGATCGCAGCCATCCGCGCGCTCGGCGCGATCGGAACCCCCGAGGCGCTCGGCGTGGTGCGCGAGCGGCTGGACTCCGGCACCGCCGCCGTGCGCGCGGCGGCCAAGGAGGCCCTGGCCGGCCGATGACGCGCAAGATCCGCATTCTCCCCGACGCGGTCGCGAATCGGATCGCCGCCGGCGAGGTCGTCGAGCGGCCCGCCTCGGTCCTCAAGGAGCTGCTCGAGAACGCGCTCGACGCGCACGCGCAGGCGATCGCGATCGAGATCGAGGCCGGCGGCAAGACGCTGGTGCGCGTAGCCGACGACGGGGAGGGAATGGGGCGCGAGGACGCGCTGCTCGCGCTCGACCGTCACGCCACCAGCAAGGTGCGGACGGCGGAGGACCTGGTCGGCGTGGCCACGTTCGGCTTCCGCGGCGAGGCGCTGCCGAGCATCGCGTCGGTCAGTCGCTTGGAGCTCGAGACGCGCGCGGACGACGAGCCGGTCGGCACGCGCATCGCCGCGACCGGCGGCTCGGTTTCGGCGGTCCTGGACATCGCGCGCAACCGCGGCACGACGGTCGCGGTGCGCGGGCTGTTCCACAACACGCCGGCGCGCCGGAAGTTCCTGCGCAGCGCGCGCAGCGAGTCGCGCGCGTGCATGGACGTGGTGCGCACGCTCGCGCTGGCGCGGCCCGGCCTCGGCCTCACCGTGCTGGCCGACAGCCGGCGCGCGTTCGAGGCGCTGCCGGCCGCGAACCTCGCCGAGCGCGCGCCGCAGGTGCTGGGCGCCGACCTGGCGCAGACTCTCGTGCCGGTGGATTGGCGCGAGAACGACATCGGCGTCACCGGGCTCGTGCAGCGACCCGCCGACGCGGCGCCCGCGGGCCGCACCGCGCACCTGTTCGTCAACGGCCGCCCGTTCCGCGACCACTTCCTGGTGCGCGCGGCCGAGCGCGGCTACCGCGCCACGATCCCCGCCGGGCTCCGGCCCTCGATGGTGCTCGTTCTCGACGTTCCGCCGGCCGACGTGGACGTGAACGTGCATCCCGCCAAGCTCGAGGTCCGCTTCCGCGACCGGTTCGCCGTCGAGGCCGTGGTCGAGGAAGCCGTGCACCGTGCGCTGGGCGCGCTCATCGCGGCCGCGCCCATGGGGCGCCGCGGTCTTCCCTGGGAGCACGCGGCTGCCAGGCCGGCCGGCGCGGCCGGCGCGGGCGGCGGGGCGGACCCGGTGCCGCCGTCGGACCTGTTCGCCCAGGGGGATGACGATGCCGCGCTGCCAGCCGCGAGCGAGCCGGAGGCGCTGCGCCTCGGCGAGGGACTGCGGGTGGTGGCGCAGGTGCACGAGTCCTACATCGTCGTCGAGGGCGAAGCCGGGCTCCTCATCGTGGACCAGCACTCGGCGCACGAGCGCGTGCTGTACGAGCGCGCGATGGCCGCGCTCGAGGCGAACGATGCCGCGTCGCAGAAGCTGCTGTTCCCGCTGACCATCGCCCTCGAGGCCGCGGAGCTCGAGGCCCTCGAGGCGCACCGCGAGCTGGTCGAGCGGCTCGGCTACGAGGTCGAGCCCTTCGGCGGCCAATCGGTCATCGTGCACGCGAGTCCCGCGCCGCATCCGCGCTTCGACGCGCAGCGCTGCCTGCGCGAGATCGCCGCGGACCTCGCGGGCGGCAGGTTCGGGGGCCTGGCGAACCGGATCGAGCGCTTCGCGTCGACGTTCGCGTGCCGCGCCGCGATCAAGGCGGGCCAGCCGCTGTCGCGACCTGAGATGGAGGAGCTGATCGCGCGGCTGTTCGCCTGCGCGCTGCCGGCGCACGACGTGCACGGCCGGCCGACCATCGTACAGCTGCCGCGCATCGAGCTGGAGCGGCGGTTTGGCAGGCGGTAGAGCGGCTTTGGTGCTGGTGATCGCGGGTCCGACGGCGGTGGGCAAGACCGCCGTCGCGACCGCGCTCGCGGCCCTCGCCGACATCGAGATCGTGTCCGCGGATTCGCGCCAGGTCTATCGCGGCCTCGACATCGGCACCGCCAAGCCCACGGCGCAGGGGCGCGCCGCCGCCCCGTATCACGGGCTCGACCTGATCGCTCCGGCCGAGCGGTACTCGGCCGGCAGGTTCGCGCGCGATGCGCAGCGGTGGGTCGGCGAGATCCGCTCGCGCGGCCGCTTGCCGGTCGTCGTAGGCGGAACGGGCTTCTACCTTCGCGCGTTGTTCTCCGGGCTGTTCGACGAGCCGGATCTGGACGAGACGAGGCGCGAGCGCCTGCGCGTCGCGCTCGGCGGTCTCGCAAGGGACGAGCAGCAGCGCTGGGCGAAGCGCCTGGACCCGGGCTTCACGGGCGGCGGATCGCAGCGCGCCCTGCGCGCGCTCGAGGTGGCGCTGCTTTCCGGCGCGCCGCTCTCGGCACTCCATCGGAAGCTCGCCCCCGCGCCGCCCGCGCTCAGCTCGTGGACCGCGCGGCTGGCGCTGCCACGCGAGGCGCTCCACGCGCGGATCGAAGCGCGGGTGCATGCCATGATCGCGGCCGGCCTGGTGGACGAGGTGCGCGGGCTGCTCGCTTCGGGCGTGCGCGAGGACGCGCCCGGGCTCACGGGCGTCGGCTACGCGGAAACGGCCCGGTACCTCGCCGGCGGGCTGACGGAGGAGCGCCTCGCCGAGGCGATCGCGGCCCGGACCCGGCAGTACGCCAAGCGCCAGGAGACCTGGTTCCGCCGGCAACTCGGCGGCCCGGTCAAGTTGCTCGACGCATCGCTGGAGCCCGCCCTGCTGGCGCGGGAAGTGCTGGCCGGGTATCGTGCGGCACTGAAGGAATCCTGATGCGTATCGGCATCGTGTGCTACCCGACCTACGGCGGCTCAGGTGCCGTCGCGACCGAGCTGGGCCTCGCCCTGGCCGGCCGCGGCCACGACGTGCATTTCATCTCCTACGCGCTGCCGTTCCGGCTCCGCTTCAACGAGCGCGTCACCTTCCACGAAGTGAAGATCGGCAGCTACCCGCTGTTCGAGCATCCCCCGTACTCGCTCGCGCTCGCCGTGATGCTCCACGAAGTCGCGGTCAAGGAAAAGCTCGACCTCATTCACGCGCACTACGCGATTCCGCACGCGATCTCGGGCTGGATGGCGCAGCAGCTGATGGAAGAGACGCGGCACCTGCCGATCGTGACGACGCTGCACGGCACCGACATCACGCTGGTGGGGCAGGACCCCTCGTACTTCACGATCACCAGGTTCTCGATCGAGAAGTCCGACGCGGTCACCGCCGTGTCGAAGTACCTGCGCGACGAGACGTACCGGGCCTTCGGCTGCACCGGCTGCGCGATCGGCGTCATTCCGAACTTCGTGGACCTGGACGAGTTCAAGCCGCCGCCGGAGCGGTGCACCACGTTCCCGGCCGGCGAGCACGTGCTGATGCACATCTCGAACATGCGGCCCGTGAAGCGGCTGCTCGACGTGGTGCAGGTCTTCGCGCGGGTCAACGCGAAGCTGCCCTCGCGCCTGGTGATGGTCGGTGACGGCCCGGACAGGGGCGCCGCCGAGCACGAGCTCGAGAAGCTCGGCCTCGACAAGCGCGCGCGCTGGCTGGGCAAGGTGGAGGACGTTGCGGACGTGCTGCGCTGGGCGGACCTCTACCTGCTGCCCAGCCAGAGCGAGTCGTTCGGCCTCTCGGCGCTCGAGGCGCTCGCCACCGGTGTGCCGGTGATCGGCACGCGGGTCGGCGGCCTGCCCGAGGTGGTCGAGGACGGTGTGAGCGGGGTGCTCGCGGACGTGGGCGACGTGGACGCCATGGCGCGCGGCGCCATTCAGCTCCTCGAGGACCAGGAGCGCCGCCGCGCGGCTTCGCTCGCGGCGCGCCGGCGCGCCGCGGACTTCGCGACCGCGAAGGTCGTTCCGCTCTACGAAGAGGTGTATGGCCAGGTCCTGGGCGGCTGACGCGCTCGCGCTGGTGCGGGCGCGCAATCTGCTGCTGAGCGCCGCCGGGGTCGCGATCGGCGGCGTTCTTGCGCAGGGGCGTGCCACGTTTCCGGCGATGGTGTGGTGGGCCATGGCATCCGCCGCCTGCCTGGGCGCCGCGGGCAACGTGGCCAACGACGTCGCCGACCGCGAGGCGGACCGGCTCAACCGGCCGGACGCGCCGCTGGTCAGCGGCACGGTGTCGTTGCGCTCCGCGCTCGGCATGGGCGGCGTGGCGGGCGGACTCGGGCTGGTCCTCGCGTGGTGGGTGAGCACCGAGCTGTTCGCGATCGCGCTGGCGGCGCTGCTGGTGATGCTGGTCTACTCGCCGCTGCTCAAGCGCCACGGCATGGCCGGCAACGTGGCGGTCGCCGCGGTGGCCAGCCTGCCCGTGATCTACGGCGCGAGCGCCGTGGGATGGTGGCGTGCGGGGCTCGCGCCCGCCGCGATGGCGGCGCTGCTGCACTTCGCGCGCGAGCTCGTCAAGGACGTCGAGGACGAAGCGGGCGACCGCGCGGCCGGCCGGCGCACGCTGCCCATCGCGTACGGGTCGAAGACGGCGCTCGCGCTCGCGGCCGGTGCGCTCGCGCTGTTCGTTCCCGTCTCGCTCGCGCCCTACGCAGCCGGCTGGTACGCTCGCCGCTACGTGATCCTGGTGACGTTGATCGACGTCGGCGTCATCGTGCTGATCGCGCGGCTGCTCGAGCGGCAGGTCGCCGGCGTGCGCGCGGCGCTCAAGACCGCGATGCTCTTTGGGCTGATCGCGCTGCTGTGGGACCGACTGTGATCACGAGCGCGGAGGCGCGGTGAACGATTACCTGCTGAGCGCGGTGCTGGGCGTCGTCGAAGGCCTGACGGAGTTCCTCCCGGTCAGCTCCACGGCCCACCTGCGCATCGTCGAGGCGCTGCTCGGCGTGAGCCTCGCCGACGGCTACTGGAAGATGTTCTCGATCGTGATCCAGCTCGGCGCCGTGGCCTGCCTGCCGTTCTATTTCCGCCACCGGATCGCGGCGTTCGTCGCCGGGCTCAGGAGCACGGGCGCGCGCGGCTGGCGCGCTCATCCGTTCACGCTCACGATGGTCGCGTTCGTCTGCACCGCGGTGCCCTCGCTGCTGCTCGTCAGGCTGATCGGCAAACACCTGGAGAGCCTGGTCGTGATGGGCACAGCGCTGATCGTGGGCGGCATCGTGATGTGGGTGGTGGATGCGTTGAGCGCGCGCAACAAGCCGCCGGTGCGCACCGCGCAGATGGAAGCGATGAACCTCCCTCAGGCGGTGTGGATCGGGCTGTGCCAGACGCTCTCGGCCGTGTTTCCCGGGACGTCCCGCTCCATGGCGACGATCACCGCGGGGCAGCTCGCGGGCATGTCGCGCGGCGCGGCGCTCGAGTTCTCGTTCTTCCTCTCGATGCCCACGATGCTCGCCGCCACGCTCTACGATCTCCGGAAGGCGCTGCGGCCCGGGGAGGCCGGGCCGCTCGGCTCGGTCCACATGACGCCGCACGGGTGGGCCGTCCTCGGCATCGGGTTCGTCGTGTCGTTCGTGGTCGCGTACGGCGTCGTGGCGTGGTTCATGAGCTGGGTGCGCCATCGTGGCTTTACGCCGTTCGCCGTCTACCGGCTGGCGGCGGGCGCAGCGGTGCTGACGTGGACCCTGCGGGGTGGAGCCTGAGCGGCGCCCTCGGAACGCAGACCTACGACGGGCTGTCCGCGGACGATCTGGCCCGGCGGTTCGGCGCCGGCCGGATCGTGCTGCTCGAGACCACCGGCTCCACGCTCGACGTGGCCCACGATCTCGGCGCGAAGGGCGCGAGCGGGGGCACGCTGGTGCTGGCCGACGAACAGACCGCGGGACGGGGACGGCTCGGGCGGCGCTGGATCTCTCCGCGCGGGGCCGGCATCTGGCTCACGCTGCTGATCCGGCCGCGCGCGGCGCCGCTGGGCGGAGTGCTCGCGGTGCGCGCCGGGCTGGCCACGGTCCTCGCGCTCGAGGGCATAGACCGGAAACTCGAGCCGCGGCTCAAGTGGCCGAACGACGTGATGGTCCAGGGACGCAAGGCGGGCGGGATCCTGTGCGAGGCGCGCTGGAGCGGCGACGTGCTGGGGTGGGTCGCCGTCGGCGTCGGCATCAACGTGATTGGGCCGGTTCCGGAGGGCGCCGGCACGCCGATCGCGCTGGCGGAGGTCGCGCCGGGACTCGGACGTCTCGCGGTGCTCGAGGCGCTGGTGCCCCGGCTCCGCGCGCTCGAGACCATGGGGAGCGCGCTCGAGCCCGAGGAGCGCGCCCGGTTCACGAAGCTGGCCTGGCCGCTCGCCGGGACGGGAGAACAGATCACAGACCTCACGCCCGACGGCGCGCTCCTCGTCCGGCGCGCCGACGGTTCGCTTGACCGCCGGACCGAGCCGGCCTAGCGTTTCCGGCCTATGCTCCTCGCCATCGACGCCGGCAACACGGAAGTCACGTTCGGTCTCTTCTCGGGCGAAGACCTCGAGCGCAGCTGGCGCGTCACGACGCGGCCCGACCGCACCGCCGACGAGTGGGCGGTGATGCTGCGCGCGCTGTTCCAGGAGGCCGGCCTCGACATCACCGAGACGGACCGCTCGATCCTCGCCTCGGTCGTGCCGGCGGCCACCGAGGCGATCGCCGACGGCGTCGTCACCGCCACCGGGACGGTCCCGACGATCGTCACCGCGGCCAATCTGCCGATCCGGCTCGAGGTCGATGAGCCGATGACCGTGGGCGCCGACCGGATGATCAACACGCTGGCCGCCAGCCGGCTGTTCGGCGTGGACACCATCGTGGTGGATTTCGGCACCGCGACCACGCTCGACTGCATCACGAAAGACGGCCGGTTCCTGGGCGGCATCATCGCGCCCGGCATCCGCACCGCGGGCGAGAACCTGGTGCGGCGCGCGGCGAAGCTCTCGGCCACGGAGCTCGGGCCGCCCGAGCGCGCGATCGGCAAGCGCACCGACGAGTGCATCCGCGCGGGCCTGGTGTTCGGCGCGGCCGACGCCGTGGACGGCATGGTGCGCCGCATCAAGGCCGAGTGGCCGACGCGGGACGTGCCGAAGGTGATCGCCACCGGCGGCCTCGCGCCGCTGGTCGCCAAGTACTCGACCGAAATCGAGGAAGTGCATCCGGATCTGACGCTCCAGGGCCTGCGCCTCGCCTCCCAGTGGCTGGCCCAGGGCGGCGGCATCCACTGAGGTGACGACTCCGGACTCGGCCGGCGGCGAGGGCGCGGATCGCACGCTGAACGCGTTCCGCCGCGTCGGCTATCACCTGCTTCCGGGCGACGCGTTCTCGTACCTCCTCCACATGCGGCCCGCCGAGTGGCCGATCATGGCGGCGCACACGGCGCTGGGCTTCGTTCTCGCGGTCGGGCTGCGCCCGCTGGCGCACGGCGAGGGAGTCGGCGAAGGGCTGTGGGCCCTGTTCCTGTGGGTGGTGCTGCTCAACGGCGGCACCCTCGCGATCAACAGCGTGTTCGACCGCGACGAGGGCGACATCGGCTATCTCGACAAGCCGCCCAGGCCGCCGACGTACCTGCTCTCGTTCTCGCTCGGCCTGATGGCGGCGGGGCAGCTCCTCGCCTTCTCGCTCGGCTCGGCGTTCGCGCTTGCCTACGCCGCCTGCTTCGCCATGAGCCTCGCCTATTCCGTGCCGCCGGTGCGGCTCAAGGCTGTGGGCGGCGTGGACTGGCTGATCAACATGGTGGGCTTCGGCACGCTGACGCCGTACGCCGGCTGGGCTGCGACCGCGCGGCCGCTCGACCACGCGCACGCGCTGGTGCTGCTCGGCTTCTGCCCGCTGTTCGCCGCCCTGTATCCGCTCACCCAGCTCTACCAGTTCGACGAGGACCGGCGCCGCGGCGACCGCACGCTCGCCATCATGCTCGGCATGAAGCGCAGCCTGCTGGTCGCCATCGGGTGCGTGTTGATCGCGTTCGCGATGTTCACCAGCGCCGTCGGCGCGAGCGTCTCGTGGCGCGACGTCGGCATCCCGGTGGCGCTGGCGATGTGGCTGGTGCTGCTGTTCCGCTGGCTGAAGCGTCACGCTACGATGCCGCCCGTGGAGCACAAGCGCGGCATGTACGCGGCGCTGCTCGCCTGGGCGGTGACCGACGCCGCGATCCTGCTCGCCTTCGCGCTATAGGGCCAGTTCGAAGACCGGCCTGCGCTTTTGCATAAATCATTGTCAGTCAATTAATTACAGCGACTTGACGGGACCGCTCAGCGCGGCTACCTTCAGCGTCTGTTAGCACTCTCGGCCGTAGAGTGCTAACTCAGCGAACATCACTCATTCACGCTTTTTGGGCACCTGGAGGAAGCAGCATGGCCACTGCAACGAAGTCCAAGATGAAGGTGCACCCGCTCGCCGACCGTGTCGCGATCCGTCCGCTCGAGGAGACGGAGACGATGCGTGGCGGGCTGTACATCCCGGACACCGCGAAGGAGAAGCCGCAGCAGGGCGAGATCGTCGCCGTGGGGCCGGGCCGTTACGAGAAGGGCGAGCGCGTGCCGCTCGAGATCAAGGTGGGTGACCGGGTGCTGTACGGGAAGTACAGCGGCTCCGAGGTCAAGATCGACGACGAAGACGTTCTCATCATCAAGGAGTCGGACGTCCTGGCCAAGCTCGGCTGAGCGTCCGCACCAACGGGAGAGAAGAGCAATGGCTGCCAAGGAACTGATTTTCGGTGCAGATGCCCGCGCCAAGCTGAAGCGTGGTGTGGATCAGCTGGCCGAGGCCGTGAAGGCGACGCTGGGCCCCAAGGGCCGGAACGTCGTCCTCGACAAGAAGTTCGGGAACCCGACCGTGACGAAGGACGGTGTCACGGTGGCGAAGGAAGTCGAGCTTCCGGACCCGGTCGAGAACATGGGCGCACAGATGGTGAAGGAAGTCGCGACCAAGACCTCCGACGTGGCCGGTGACGGCACCACGACGGCGACCGTGCTGGCGCAGGCGGTCTTCCGCGAAGGTCTGAAGAACGTGACCGCGGGTGCCAACCCGATGGCGCTGAAGCGCGGCATCGAGAAGGCGGTCGAGCTGGTCGTCGAGGAGCTGAAGAAGATGTCGGTCCCGACCAAGGGCAAGAAGGAGATCGCCCAGGTCGGCTCCATCTCGGCGAACAACGACCAGGAGATCGGCAACCTGATCGCCGAGGCGATGGAGAAGGTCGGCAAGGACGGCGTGATCACGGTCGAGGAGGCGAAGGGCCTCGAGACCGAGCTGGAGACCGTGGACGGCATGCAGTTCGACCGCGGCTACCTCTCGCCCTACTTCGTGACCGATCCGGACAAGATGGAGGCGGTGCTCGAGGACGCCCTCATCCTGATCCACGACAAGAAGATCAGCGCGATGAAGGACCTGCTGCCGGTGCTCGAGAAGGTGGCGCAGGCCGGCAAGCCGCTGCTGATCGTCTCCGAGGACGTCGAGGGCGAGGCGCTCGCGACGCTCGTGGTCAACAAGCTGCGTGGCACGCTGAAGGTCTGCGGCGTCAAGGCCCCGGGCTTCGGCGACCGTCGCAAGGAGATGCTGCGCGACATCTCGGTGCTGACGGGCGGGAACGTCATCAGCGAGGAAGTCGGCTTCAAGCTCGAGAACGCGGTGCTCTCCGACCTGGGCAAGGCGAAGCGCATCGTGGTGGACAAGGACAACACGACGATCGTGGACGGCGGCGGCAAGCGGACGGCCATCGACGGCCGGATCAACGAGATCCGCTCCCAGATCGAGAAGTCCACGTCGGACTACGACAAAGAGAAGCTCCAGGAGCGGCTCGCGAAGCTCGCCGGCGGCGTGGCCATCATCAATGTCGGCGCGGCGACCGAGACCGAGATGAAGGAGAAGAAGGCCCGCGTGGAAGACGCACTGCACGCCACGCGCGCCGCGGTCGAAGAGGGCATCGTGCCGGGCGGCGGTGTCGCCCTGCTGCGCTGCCAGGCCGTCCTCAGCAAGGTCAAGGGCGGCAGCGACGACGACGAGAAGATCGGCATGGACATCATCCGCCGAGCGCTCGAAGAGCCGATTCGCGCCATCGCGTACAACGCGGGCGCCGAGGGCTCGATCGTCGTGGCCAAGGTGCGTGAGTCGAACCAGAAGAACTTCGGCTACAACGCGCTGACCGACGAGTTCGAGGACCTGGTCGCGGCCGGCGTCATCGACCCGACCAAGGTGACCCGCACGGCGCTGCAGAACGCCGCATCCATCGCGGGCCTCCTGCTGACGACCGAGGCGGTCGTGGTCGAGAAGAAGGAAGAGAAGTCGGCTGCTCCGGCTGGCGGCGGGCCGGGTGCCGGAATGGGCGGGATGTACTGAGCGCTTCCGCCTGAACCGAGGCGGGAGGCAGGAGACGCGGCCCCGGAGCGATCCGGGGCCGCCGTCGTTTGCCCCCGGGAACGGCGCCGCGTTATCCTGTGGTATGATGCGGCAGTCATCTTGCCGGGAGGCCGAAGTGCGGACCCTGATGGTGCTCGTCACCGCGTGTGCGGCGCTCGCGAGCGCGGGCGCGGCGCAGGAGGTCAGCTCGGCCGGCGCGACCGATTGGTTCGGTCGCGGCATCGTCGGCGAGCGGCAGTCGGGCACCGATGTCCAGCTCGAATTGCGCAACGAGGCGCAGGGAATGCTCCTGCGGCTGGTC
>JBIOIA010000074.1:0-11421 GCA_044449445.1 Gemmatimonadales bacterium | reverse complement strand
TGCGCGACCAGGACCTGCCGCTTGGCATCGAGCTCGGCGAGGTCCTCGGGCGTGAGGTCGGACTCGTCGAAGGCGAAGTGCAAGCGGTCGGCGAGCATCGTCGAGTCGTGCCTCGCCAGGCCCCACGACGTGATGCCCGCCGCATCCATGCCCATCTCACCGTTCACCTGTGCGCGCACCGAGTCGGCGTGCAGACGCTGGCGCTCGGCCTCTGCCAGTGCGTCGGCGCGGGCCTTGGCCATCATCGAGTCGCGGCGCGACATGCTGCCGCGTGCCAACGCCTCGGACGCCACGGAATCCTGCGACGCGCGCTGGCTCGGTTGCGGCGTCGGGCTCGAGGCGACGGGCGTGGGAGAATGGCAGGCCGCCAGGGTCAGGGAGAGCGTGACCGTTGCGGCGAGCGCGGCAGTCTTCATGTGCGGCTCCTTTACTTGCGGGTGATCCGACGACTTCAGCCGTGCAGCGTGAGTCGACGGTGACAATTCCGGCATGTGACGTCCTTGGGCAGGCGCCACGCGCCGCTGATTTCGAGCTGCTGCTCGGTCCCGCAGTCGGGGCAGATGCCCGAGGCGGACCGTACGAGAACCGCCGTGCCCGCGCGCACGATCAGCGTGACGAACGCTGCGACCAGGAACAGCGGCACGAGGATGAGGTGCGCGACCGGGATGAACACTGCGACGATCGCGGCGAGGAACCACAGGCCGAACCCGGCGACCGCGCGGCCGAAGCGCCGGCCGGGCGCGAGCGGCTCGACCTCCACCGTAGCCGGGGTCTCGGGGGCACCATATCCCTTGAGGAGCAACGCCTGTCTAGTGACCAAGCGTGCTCAGCAATCGGATGATTTCGTCCTTGAGCCGCGTCAGCTCGGCGCGGTTCATGCTCGCGACCTTCCGCAGCATGCGCTCGCCGCGCGCCGTCAACACTAGGCGGACCTCGCGCGCGTCACGCGCCGAGCGCCGGCGCAGGAGCAGACCGCGTCGCGCCAGCCGGTCGGCCAGGCCGACCGCGCTGTTGGGTCGGACCTGGAGGCGCTCGGCCAGCTCGCCGAGCGTGACCCGGCCGTTGTCCGGGTGGCCGCGGATGGCGAGCAGGGCGAGGTAGTGCTGCGGCCGCAGGCCGGCAGACGTCGCGCTCTGTTCGCTGAACCGCAGGAACTTCCGCAGCGCGTAGCGGAACCCGGCGAGCGTGGCGAGGTCGGCGTCGGTGGCCTTCGGGGTATTATGTCGCATTACGATATATAGTCGCTCGAATGCCCCGCGCGCGCAAGTGTCGCCCGTGACAGAAGCGCCGGGGGCGAGTATTCGTTCTTCGTGCAGGAGCGCGCGCGCACCCCCATCAAGCCGATCCCGATCCAGGCGATCAAGGACGCCAAGGCCCGCATCCGGGGCCTGGTGTGTCGCACGCCGCTGGTCCGGCTCGAGCTGCCGGACGTGGACGCCGAGATTCACCTGAAGCTGGAGAATCTCCAGCCCATCGGCTCCTTCAAGCTGCGCGGCGCGAGCAACGCGATGGCGCTGGCCGGGCCGGCGGCGCTCGCGCGCGGCGTCTACACCGCGAGCGCCGGCAACATGGCGCAGGGCGTGGCCTGGGGAGCGCGCGCGGCGGGCGTGCCCTGCAAGGTCGTCGTGCCCGACCGCGCGCCCGAGACCAAGCTCGCGGCCATCGCCAGACTCGGCGCCGTGGCGATCAAGGTGCCCTTCGACGACTGGTGGCGAACCATGGAGCAGCACGGCCGCGACGGCATGGAGGAGCTGTTCATCCACCCGTTCGCCGATGCGGCGGTGATCGCGGGCAACGGCACGATCGGACTGGAGATCATCGAGGACCTGCCGGACGTGGACGCCGTGCTCGTCCCGTTCGGCGGCGGCGGCCTCTCGTGCGGCATCGCGTCGGCCCTGCGGGCACTGAGCCCGCGCGTTCGCGTGTACGCCACGGAGATCGAGACGGCGGCGCCGTTCTCCGCGTCGCTCAAGGCCGGCAAGGCGCTCACCATCACGCCCCAGCCCAGCTTCGTGGACGGCATCGGCGGCAAGAGCGTGTTCGGCGAGATCTTCCCGATGGCGCAGGAGCTGCTCGCTGGCTCGCTCGTGGTGACGGTCGCCGAGATCGCCGCCGCGGTGCGCCTGCTCGCCGAGCGCGCGCGCATCGTCGCCGAAGGCGCTGGTGCGTCAACCGTGGCCGCGGCGCTCGCGCACAAGCTGGGCGCGAAGAAGATCGTGTGCGTGATCAGCGGCGGGAACATCGACGTGCAGCGGCTGGTGACCATTCTCCAGGGAGGTGTGCCGTGAGCGGACCCGCAGGCGAACCCGCGGTCCCGGCCCCTGCGCCGCGCCGGCGGTGGTGGCACCACTGGAAGCTGATCCTGGCCGGCATCGTGGTGACGCCGGCGCTCCTCGTCGTGCTGTTCGCGTACAGCGCGCTGCACTGGAGCTACTCCCAGGGCGAGCGCGCCGGCACGCTCCAGAAGTTTTCGAAGAAGGGCTGGCTCTGCAAGACGTGGGAGGGCGAGCTGATGCAGCCCACCGCGCCCGGTGTCGCGCCGACGGTATGGACGTTCACCGTGCGTGATGCCGAGATCGCCCGCCAGGTGAATTTCGGCCTCGGCAGGCACGTGGTGCTCCGCTACCAGGAGCACCGCGGCGTGCCGACGTCGTGCTTCGGCGACACCCCGTACTTCGTCGTCGGCATGAGGCTGGAGCGCTGAGCGTGCGTCTGATCCGCCCGCGCACGGCCGCCTCGCTCGGCCTGCTCGCGCTTGCGCTCGCGCCGGCGCTGGCGCAGCGCCGCTCGCGCGGGCCGGCGAGGGACGAGAGCGTGGGCGGGCAGACGCCCGCGGTGTTCCGCCGCTTCGCGCCCGCCGTCCAGAAGGTGCAGGTGATCGAGACAGCTTCGGGGGCCAAGGCCGTGACCGGCTCGGGCTTCGCCGTCACCGAAGACGGCCACGTGATCACGAACTACCACGTCGTGGCGAAGCTCGTCCACGATCCGGACCGATATCGCGTCGAGGTCATCGACCACGCGGGCAGGACGCGCGCGGTGCGCGTCGTCGCCGTGGACGTCGTGCACGATCTCGCCGTGCTCGAAACCGGCGCGCGCGCGGCGCAGTGGTTCGCGCTCTCGCCGGCGACCATCGCGCAGGGCCGCCGCCTCTACTCGCTCGGCCACCCCGGCGATCTCGGCATCGCGATCGTCGAGGGCACCTACAACGGCCCGCTTCCGCACACGCTCTACCCGCGGATCCACTTCACCGGCTCGCTCAACCCCGGCATGAGCGGCGGCCCGACGATCACCCGCGAGGGGCAGGTGGTCGGCATCAACGTCGCGACCTCGGGAAACCAGCAGAGCTTCCTGGTGCCGGTGGACGACGCGGCCCGGCTGCTCCGGCGCACGCTGGCCGGCGGGCCGCGCCCGGCCGACAGCCTGCTCGCCGACGTCGGGCGCCAGCTGGTGTCGTACCAGCAGGATTACCTGCGCGACCTGCTCGCGGCCCCGGTACCGACCGCGACGCTCGGGCACTGGCGCGTGCCGACGCGACCGGCGGATTTCTTCAACTGCTGGGGCGACAGCGACGAAGATGCGGACCAGCCGTACGTCATCGTGCACCACTACTGCTCGACCGACGACGACGTCTTCCTCACCGGCGACGAGTCCACCGGCATCATCGACTTTCAGCACGACCTGCTTTCGAGCAAGCGGCTCAACCGGTTCCAGTTCCACGCGCTGTTCACGCGCAAGCTGCGCGCGCTCTCGCGCGACTGGGAGATCGCCGCGCGCGGCGACGAGGACTTCACGCCGTACCGCTGCCGCACCGGCAACGTGCGCGAGCACGCCGTGACGGCGAAGGTGGTCCTGTGCGCCCGGCGCTACAAGCGGATGCCGGGGCTCTACGACGTGGTGTTCCGGCTCGCCACGATCGGGGAGCCGCGCTCGGGCCTCCTCACCACGCTGACCATGTCCGGCGTGTCGTTCGCCAACGCCCAGACGATGGTGCGGCGCTACGTGGGCGCGATCCGGCGGGGCGAATGATCCTGGTCGAGGTGCTGGGGCGCCGCGGCGACGTGGTGCAGCGGGTGCGGCTCGAGCGACTGCCCGCGACGATCGGCCGCGGATACGAGTGCGACGTGATCCTGAGCGATCCGCTGGTGGACGCCCGGCACGCGCGGCTGGTCCTGGACGAGCAGGGCCGCACGGTGCTCGAGGACCTGGGGAGCCGCAACGGGCTGTTCAGAGGCGGTGTGCGCGGCCGCGTGAGCCGCGCCCCGGTGGACGGCGTGACGACGGCGCGGATCGGCCGCACGCTGCTCCGGATCGTGCCGGAGGGCGCGGCCGTTCCGCCCGCGCTGCCCGACACCGATTCCGGCGACCGGCTCGCTGTTCTGCTCGCGAGCCCGCGCTGGAACGCGGTTGTGCTGATCGCGGGGTTCGCGGCCACGACGCTGTGGCTGTGGCTCGGCGGGACCGAGGCGCGCGCGGCCAGCGTCGCGGGTGGCGAGACGCTCGGCGTCGTGATCCTGAGCGCTACGTGGGCCGGTTTCTGGGCGCTGATCGGGCGCGCCAACGTGCAGCGCTTCAGCTTCTGGCCGCACCTGACGTTGACCTGGCTCTTCCTCGTCCTGCTCGGCGTGGTCGGCGGGACAGCCGGCTACGCCGAGTTCCTGTTCCCGGATGCGCCGCTCGATGCCGTGGCGATGTTCGCGGCGCTCGTCCTCGCAGCCGCGCTGTTCGCCCGGCACCTGGGACTCGCCACGCTGCTCAGCCGGCGTCGCCGCAACCTGGTCGCCGCCGCCACAGCGGCCGCGGTCCTGTTGCTGGTGCTGTTCGCGGGGCGCATCGCCGGCGACGAGGCGGAGGACGCCACGGTCGCGCTCTCGGTATCGGTGAAACCGCTACCCGCGCGCCTGGTCCCGGCCACGGGGCTCGAGGCGTTCGTCAGGAAGAGCGATGGTCTGAAACGGGAAATCGACGGGCTGAAAGACGCGAACTGACGGCTGCGCTCAGGCGCTCGCCTGGTGCTCGCTCGGGAACAGGTCCATCTCGCGCAGCTGCGCCATCTGCCCGATGTGCCGCTGCGCGTGCACGATCAGGATCTGGAAGGCGTCGCCGAGGTTCAGCCGGATCAGCGCGTTGACGGGAGAGGTCACGCGCACCCGGTTCCAGTGCAGCGCGGCTGAGGCGCGCAACAGGTACGTGAGGTTCGCCTGGCGCTGGATGAACGCATTCACGACTTCGACACGCCCCTTGGTATCCGGCGCGAAGATCCTGGGCGCAGGCATCGGGCGCGGCGAGCGCAGCCGCTTCACCATCATCCACCCCATCAGCGACGGCTCCCACTCCACCTCCGTCTCGACCATGGCGTGGGGCGCATGCGCGTCGAAGACCCTGCCGCGCATCTTGGAGCAGTAGCTGTCGGAAGTGATGACGAGGTGCTCGAAGAGCTGGCCGATGCTCCAGCTGTCCGGGCGGGACCAGGCGAGCTGCTCGTCGGTCAGCCCATAGGCCACGGTCAGCGCGTCACGCGTCACCGCCTCGTGCTCTATGAGCAACCGGTTCCGCAGGTCGTTCTGGTTCATACCACTATGACCATAGTGGACCCGCACCGGGTTTGTTGCGCAAGGGCGTGAACCACCCCTGCGCGGGTTGCCTTACAGGTACTGGGGGAAGCCCCAGGGTCCCGAGGCTCCGGGGCTCGCTCGATGAAGCAGAGCTAACGGATCCGGCCAAGCCGGTCCTGCGGCCAATCCCGGACGACGATCCGCTGCTCGAGCCGCTTCGGGCCGAGTGTCAGGTGCGCGACGTATTCTCCCGGCAGCACGCGGCGCAGCTCGGCCGGCGCGGTCGGCGCGCCGAGCTCGCGCGGCCGCGGCCGCTCGCGCAGCAGGTCCCACGTCACGCGTTGCAACCCGGGATAGCCGGTGCCGTTCAGCGTGCGTACGGTGTCGCTGCCGGCCGTGATGACGATCTTCACGCCTTCGGTCTGAACGTCCCGCAGGTAATACGAGATCGCCGCTCGGGGCGGGTTCGGGGCCGTGTACGGATGGCTTCCCCAATCCGGCCAGGTGTTCCTGAGCCGGGCCTGGAGCGCCGGCGCGACCGCGAACAGGTGCGCGGACTCGGCGAGCAGCGAATCGCTCATGTCCTGGAGCGGCCCGATGTCCGCGATGTAGATGCCTCGCCCGTGCGTCGCGATCGCAAGCTCGTGCTGCTCGAACGACTGCGCCATCCGCTCGACCATCACGTTGGGGAAGTTGCGGCCGAGGCGCAGCCAGCGGCCGCCGGCGTCCGCGCTCGCATAGACGCCGTTCGAAGTGCCGACGAACAGCAGGCGCGGATTCTTCGCGTCTTCGAGAACGGTCAGGCTGCCGCGGCCCTCGGGCAGGCCCTGGCCGATTTCCGTCCAGGTGCGGCCGAGGTCGCGCGTGACCAGCACGTGCGGCGAGTAGTCGTCGCGATTGTGGCAGTCGAGCGCGACATACGCGGTGCCCTCGGCGTGATACGACGCGACGATCGTCCCGACCCAGCAGTCGGTCGGCGTGCCGCGGGGCAGGTTGGTGGTCACGTTGGTCCAGGTCCGCCCGGTGTCCGACGTGACCCACAGCAGGCCGTCGTCCGATCCGGTCCACAGGATCGCGGGCGTCTTCGGGCTCTCGGCGATCGAGAAGATCGCGTGGTAGCTGGTGTAGCCGACCTCGGGTGCGGGCGCCTGGCGCGGCGTGCGCGTCATGTCGGGGCCGACGATCTCCCAGTCGTTGCCGCCCTGGTGCATCCGGAACAGCCGGTTGGCGCCGATGTAGATCGCCCCGCCCGGATGCTGCGAGACCAGGATCGGCGTGGTCCAGCCCCAGGTGAACGGATAGCCGCTCTCGGTGCCGGCATCGAGCGACTGCGGCTGGATCAGGTCGCGCTGCCAGGTCCTGAGGTCGAGACGCGAGATGTTGCCAAACTGCCAGCCCGAGTAGACGGTGAACGGATCGTCGGCCGCGACCTGCACCCACATCCCGTCGCCGCCGTTGACGGGATACCAGTCGAACTCCGTGATTCCCATCGTATCGCGCGTGCGGCTCGGCCCGCACCACACGCCGTTGTCCTGCAGCCCGCCGCACAGCTGATAGGGCGTGAGCGAGCTGTCCACGATCACCGTGTAGAACTGGCCGATCGGGATCGGCATGTGCCACCACGCGCGGCCGCGATCGTTGCTGACGTACGCGCCGCCGTCGTTGCCGACGACGATATGCGCCGGATCGAGCGGATCGATCCACACCGCGTGGTAATCGCCGTGCACGTGCGCGAGCGAGTCGGGCGTGAACGAGTGCCCGCCGTCGCGGCTCACCAGCAGCTGCGCGCTGGTGACGTAGAGGTGGTTGCTGTCGGCCGGGTCCACCACGATGTCGTCGTAGTAGTAGTGGGGATTGGCCGCGAGGTCGTTGACCTGGGTCCAGGTGGCGCCGCCGTCCGAGGAGCGGAACACGCCGCCGTAGCGGCCCTGCCCGGGATCGGTCACGCCGCGGTCCACCTGGATCAGCGCGAACAGCAGCGCTGGGTTCTGCGGCGAGATCGCGAGCCCGATGCGGCCCAGGCGCTCGGTCGGCAGGCCGCTGTGGCGCGCGGGATCGGTGAGCCGGGTCCAGGTCGTGCCGCCGTCGGTGGTCTTCCAGATCCCGCTGCCCGCTCCGACGCCTTCCATGTGACTGCCGCCCCAGCGCAGCCGGTGCCAGGTCGCGGCGTACAGCACTTCGGGATTCGAGGGGTCCATCACCAGGTCCACCGCGCCGGTCGTGTCGTCCACGAACAGCACCTTGGTCCAGGTGCGGCCGCTGTCGGTCGTCTTGAAGACGCCGCGCTCGCTGCTGGGGCCCCACAGGTGCCCGAGCGCCGCGACGTACACGGTGCCCGGATTCGTGGGATGGATCACCACGCGGCCGATGGAGCGCGTATTCTCGAGTCCCATCCTGGTCCACGCGCGCCCGGCGTTGGTGGAGCGGTACACGCCGTCGCCCCAGTACTGCGAGCGCAGGCTGTTCTTCTCGCCGGTGCCGGCCCACAACATGTTCGAGTCCGACGGGGCGACGGCGAGATCGCCGATCGTCTCTTCGCCGAGGCCGCTCGAGACGCTCTGCCACGTGACCCCGCCGTTCACCGTCTTCCACACGCCGCCGCCCGCGGACCCGATGTAGAAGGTCTTCGGCCGCGGCTCGGCGGAGCGGGGCACCGCGATCGCCGTTACCCGGCCGCTGTAGGCCGCGGGACCGACGGCGCGGATGTTCGTCGCCGCGACGAACTGCGCGAGGGCATCGCGCTGCCGGCTGGTGTCGGCGCGTGAGGTGTCGGTGCGGGCCGGAGCGCCGCGGCCGGGGGCCTGTTGCCTGGGGCGCTGGGCCTGGAGGGCCGATCCGACAAATACCAGGAGGGCGCCGGCAATTGCTGTCTTGGTTGTGTTCATGGAGCCAATCCTATCGCGCCGGGCCGGAAGGGGCAAAGTGAAGGCAGGAGACTGGGTTCAGCCCTAGCCCATGCCCCGTTCGGGGCCTATCTTCTGCCGTCCCTCTACTATAGAAACGAAAGGCCCGTGGGCGACCCCATCGCTCGGCTGACGACCGTCCTCGAAGGCCGCTACACGATCGAGCGGGAGCTCGGCGCGGGCGGGATGGCCACGGTGTACCTGGCCCATGACGTGCGGCACGACCGCAAGGTGGCGCTCAAGGTGCTGCGGCCGGAGCTCTCGGCCATCCTCGGGGGCGAGCGGTTCCTGGCCGAGATCAAGACCACGGCCAACCTCCAGCATCCCCACATCCTGTCGCTGTTCGATTCGGGCGAGGCCGACGGCCTGGTCTTCTACGTGATGCCCTATGTCGAAGGCGAATCGTTGCGCGACCGGCTCAACCGCGAAAAGCAGCTGCCGGTCGAGGACGCGGTTCGCATCGCCCGCGAGGTGGCCGACGCGCTCCAATACGCCCACACCCGGGGCGTGGTGCACCGCGACATCAAGCCGGAGAACGTCCTGCTGCACGGCGGCCACGCGATGGTGGCCGACTTCGGCATTGCGTTGGCGGCTTCGCGCAGCGAGGGCTCCACGCGGATGACGGAGACGGGGATGAGCCTGGGCACGCCGGCCTACATGTCGCCGGAGCAGGCGATGGGGGAGCGGGACATCACGCCGCGGGCCGACGTCTATGCGTTAGGCTGCGTGCTGTACGAGATGCTCAGCGGGGAGGCGCCGTTCACCGGGCCGACGGCTCAGGCGATCATCGCGCGGGTCATGACCGAGGAGCCGCGCAGCCTCACGCTCCAGCGGCACACCATCCCGCCGCACGTCGAGGCGGCGGTGCGCCAGGCGCTGGAGAAGCTGCCGGCGGACCGGTTCGCGACCGCCGAGGCGTTCGCGGAAGCGCTGGGGAGGCCGGACGCACTGGCGTACGCACGGACGGACGCATCGGTACCGCCGGTCCGCGCGCTGCCGTGGCGCGCGCGGCTCCGCGATCCGTTTGTGCTCGTGCCGTCCGCCGCTTGCCTGGTGGTGCTGGCCGTGGCGCTTGGCCTGGCGCGGCGGCCGGCGCCCGCGGCGGTGCCTGCGATCAGCTACAGGCTGACCACGCCGGACAGCATCCGACCCGATTGGGACCTCGCCCCCTGGCCGGCGGCGATTTCCCCCGATGGTGATGTCGTCGTGTACCGGAAGGATCACATCGGCATGCTGTACGCGCTGCGCAGCGATCAGCTCGAGCCGACCGCGATACCCGGGACGACGAACGGCGACCAGCCGAGCTTCTCGCCGGACGGGGCCTGGCTGCTGTTCGAGCAAGAGGGCCAGCTGCGGAAGGTGCGGCTCGCTGGCGGCCAACCGGTGACGATCACGACCGGCGCCAGCGGCAACGGGGTGGACTGGACCGCGCGAGACCAGATCGTGCTAGGCGCCGATGGACCGTTCCACGGCCTGTCGATCATCGGTGCCGCAGGGGGGCAGGCCGCCGCGCTGACACATCCCGATAGTGCGCGTGGTGAGAACGAACACCTGTGGCCCATCGCTACGCCCGACGCACGGTCGGTCTTCTTCGCTATCTGGACGGGCAGCCTCGCCACCGCGCGTCTCGCCGTCGCGTCCATTCCCGAGGGCACGACCACGCGCCTCAACGTTGCCGGCATCCGGCCGCTGGCACTGTTGGACGACTACCTGGTGTTCGTGCAGGCGGATGGCGCGGTGATGGCGGTGCGGTTGAACAGTGCGATGCGCAAGACCATCGGCCAGCCGTTCCCCGTACATGATCCCGTGAGTGTCACCGCGGGCCTGAACGGCAACTCGGGGATCTACGCTTCGCACGGCGGGGCGATGGTGACGTCTCAGGGGGGTGCGCTAGGACGGCTGGTCTGGCTTGGCTCCAGCGGGCACTCCGATCCCGTCGTCCCGGGCGTACGCTGGTATGCCTTCCCCCGGATCGCTCCCGACGGCAGGCGGATCGCGGTCATCGTGTCGGAGGACGGCAAGCGCGACGCCTGGATCGGCGACGCGACGCTTCACACCTTCTCGAAGGTGACGAGCGTCGGCACGGTGACCTCCGTGGAGTGGAGCGCGGACGGTTCGCGCCTGGTGTATACGGCAGCCAGCCAAGGCGGCGACGTGTGGTCGCTGCCTCTTGCGGGCGGGGCAGCGGCGGAGCGGCTGTTCGGGGCGCCGTCTATGACGCTCGCCGCGGCGCCCTCGCCCGACGGTCGGTACCTCGCGGTAGTCTCCGGTACTGGCATCTCTGGTATCATGGAGGTGCGCCTCGACTCCTCCCGGGTCGCTCGGCCGTATACCGCAACCCCGGCGGTCGTGCTGGACCCGAAGTTCTCGCCTGATGGACGCTGGCTCGCCCTCGCGTCCGCCGAAACGGGCCGCTTCGAGGTGTACGCCCGTTCATTTCCCAACCCCTCGGCCGGGATCCAGGTCTCGCTCGCCGGTGGCACCGAGCCGGTGTGGTCCGGCGACGGAACACGGCTGTACTACCGCGCCGGGCCTGCCCTCATGGCGGCACGAGTGGCGCTGTCTCCCTCGTTCCGGCTGATTAGCCGGGATACGGTGCTGGCGACCTTCTCGGCGCTCGCGAACATATACTTCTCGGCCGATTACGACGTATCGCGCGACGGCAAGCGCGTGCTGGCGATCGAGCCGCAGTCGAGCGACTTCCAGCTCGTGGTGTCGCCCAATTGGATCACCGAGTTCCGGCGCAAGCTCGCCGAGAACCGCGTGCACTGAATGGTGGAGAGCCGATGACCGAGGCACCTGGCCGGCTGACGGCCGCCCTGGCCGACCGCTACGCGATCGAGCGCGAGCTGGGCGCGGGCGGCATGGCCACGGATGGGACCGGTGAATGAGGGTCCGCTCCGCATCGTCCGGAGCAGCGTCGCGCGCGCCGATCTGGCGAAGCTCGCCGAGCGTCAGTTCGGCGA
>JBIOIA010000073.1:0-11500 GCA_044449445.1 Gemmatimonadales bacterium | reverse complement strand
GGTCCGGGCTGGCCCGTCCGTCCTTTCACGCTCAGCTCCGCCGGTCCCGCGTGCGGAGTCGCCGGCTCGTCGGGCCGAACGGGCTGGCGCGTGAAGATCGGCATCACGATGAGCCAGCGGCCGGCGAGCTGGTCGTACCGCACTACCGCGTCGCCGTTGTTGCGCGCCTCGCACGGCCCGCCGAAGCCGCGGAACACATTGTTGGTCGGCACCGGCCCGTACAGCACCCGGCCCGTCGTGTCGAACCGCTGCCCGCGCTTGGTGAAGATGGCCATGCGCGAGTTGACGATCTGGACGATGTGGTCGGGACCGACGGCCAGGGTGTTGTCGGACGGATTGCGGAAGTTCGCCGCGCCCTGCGGGCCGACGAATCCGGCGCCGAGCCCGTCGAAGCTCGCGACCATGGTGGGGGCAGGGCCGGTGCCGGGTGTCGTCTGCTCGATGGTTCCGGGCTCGAGCGCCACCAGGACCACGCAGGCGGCGAGCGCGAGCGGGCGAATGGCGCGCCATCGGGGCATGGGGAGAAGCTATCGCCGGGTTTCTCAAGACGCATCCCGACGGTTACTATCCCGTTACACCTCATTGGGGGGCGGAGCAATGGGCCGCGTGCGTTTGCTGGTCGGCACCAGAAAGGGCGCGTTCCTTCTGACGTCGGACGGGAAGCGGGGCAAGTGGGAGGTGAGCGGCCCCCACTTCGCGGGCTGGGAGGTCTACCACCTCAAGGGTTCGCCTGCCGATCCCGATCGTCTGTATGCGTCCCAGACCAGCGGCTGGTTCGGCCAGATCATCCAGCGCTCCAGCAACGGCGGCCGCACGTGGGAAACGCCGGGCGGCGGCATGGAGAAGACGCCGCAGGGCATGCCGAAGGGCGAAAGCAACAAGTTCGTCTACGATACGTCCGCAACAACCGGCAAGCCGCTCACCACCCACCAGTGGTACGACGGTAACCAGCACCCGTGGGAATTCAAGCGCGTCTGGCATCTCGAGCCCTCGCTCACCGATCCCGATACCGTCTATGCCGGTGTCGAGGACGCGGCGCTGTTCCGTTCGAGCGACGGAGCCACGACCTGGCACGAGCTGGCGGGACTGCGCGGCCACGGCACGGGACCGCGCTGGCAACCCGGCGCCGGCGGCATGTGTCTCCACACCGTCCTGCTCGACCCGAAAAACCCGCGGCGGATCTTCGTCGCCATCTCGGCAGCGGGCGCCTTCCGGACCGACGACGGCGGCACGACCTGGAAGCCGATCAACAAGGGGCTCGTCTCGCAGTACATCCCCGAGCCCACCGCCGAGGTGGGGCACTGCGTCCATCGGCTCGCGCTGCACCGCTCGCGCCCCGACGTGCTGTTCATGCAGAAGCACTGGGACGTGATGCGCAGCGACGACGGCGGCGACTCCTGGCGCGAAGTGAGCGGCAACCTGCCGACCGACTTCGGATTCGTCATCGATGTGCACGCGCACGAGCCGGACACGGTCTACGTCGTGCCGATCAAGAGTGACACGGAGCACTACCCGATGGACGGCAAGCTCCAGGTGTTCCGGAGCCGGGCGGGCGGCAACGAGTGGGAAGCGCTCACCAGGGGGCTGCCGCAGAAGGACTGCTACGTCAACGTGCTGCGGGACGCGATGTCGGTGGACACGCTGAGCCCCTGCGGCGTGTACTTCGGAACCACTGGCGGGCAGGTCTATGGGTCGGCCGACTCGGGGGACAGCTGGGCGCCCATCGTCAGTCATCTTCCCGCGGTCTTGTCGGTCGAGGCCCAGACGCTCGCATGATCCGCGTGGAGCTGCCCGCGCACCTGCGCACGCTGGCGAAGCTGAACGGCAGCGAGTTGAGCTGCGTGGTCAATGGCGGGGACGTCACGCTGCGATCGGTGCTGGACGCGCTCGAAGCGCAGCATCCGGAGCTGCGCGGAACCATCCGTGATCACGTCACCCTGGAGCGCCGGCCGTTCCTGCGCTTCTTCGCCTGCGGGAAGGACCTCTCACACCAGTCCCCTGACGCGCCGCTGCCTGCGCCCGTGGCCTCGGGCGAGGAACCGCTGATGGTGGTCGGGGCGATCGCCGGGGGGTAGACGTGTCCCGCGGACTAGTCCGCCCGGAGCGTGCTCATCGGATCCACGCGCGCCGCGCGCGCGGCGGGAACCCAGCAGGCCAGCAGCGCGACCAGCAGGAGCAGCACCGCGACCCCGGCGTAGGTGACCGGGTCGAGGCGCGACGTGGCGAACAGCAGGCCCGCGATGGCGCGGCTCAGCGCCGCCGCGGCGATGAGCCCGAGGACGATGCCGATCGTCGTCATGCCGGCGCCCTGCCGCAGGATCATCCGGACGATGTCCGCGCGCGAGGCGCCTAACGCCGCCCGCACGCCGATCTCGCGCCGCCGCTCGCTCACGCTACCCGCCAGCACGCCGTAGATCCCGGCCGCGGCCAGCACCAGCGCCACCGACGCGAACACCTCGAGCAACACCAGCGCGAAGCGCCGTCGCGCCTCCGTGCCCGCGACCAGGTCCCTCAGCGTCGCGATCCGCACGATGGCCTGGTCCTTGTCCACCGACCAGATCGCGCCGCGCAGCGCTCGCGTCAGCGCCGCCGGCTCGGCGCGCGTCCGGACCACGAGCGACATCGAGCCGTCGCCGAAGATCCACTGCGACTCGGGGACATAGATCGCGTTGGCGGCGCGCTCGGACAGCGAGGCCTGGATCACGTCGCCCACGACACCCACGATCGTGTACCACGGCCCCTGGTCCGAAGGGCCGATGCGCACCCGATGGCCGATCGGGTCGGTGCCGCCCCAGCCGTGTCTGGCCATCGTCTCATCTATCACGGCGACAGGAGGCTGCCCGGTGCGGTCGGCCGCGGTGAGCGTTCGCCCTCGAAGCACCGGAATGTGCAGCGCCTCGAAATAACCGTCGCTCACGGCGTACCGGAATCCCGGATGCTCGACCTCGAGGTCCTCATTGGGCCGCGGCTCGACGTGGACGCCGTACTGGTCGAGGTCGCCCGAGAGCGGCAACTGGCTCGTGAACGCCGCGGACTCGACCCCCGGCGCGGCGCGCACGGTGGCCAGCACCTGGTCGAAGTACGCCCATGTCGCCTCGTTGGTGGCGAACCTGGGCCCGGTGGTCTGGATCTGCATCGTGAGCACGTTCGCGGGCTCGAACCCCGGCGCGATGGAGAACAGCCGGCGCAGACTCTGGAGCATGAGCCCCGCGCCGACGAGCAGCACGAGTGCGAGCGCGACCTCGGAGACGACCAGGCTCGCCCGCGTGGCCCGCGGAACGCCCGTGGTCCGGTGGCCGCCGCCTTTGATGGCAGGTGCGAGGTCGGCGCGCGCGGCGGCGAGGGCCGGTGCGACGCCGAACCCGATCCCGACCGCCGAGGTGACCAGCAGCGCGAAGCCGAGCACCGTGGAGTTGAGCGCGATCCGCTCGGCGAACGGCAGTCCGGCCGGAGCGAGCGACAGCAGCGCCGGCATGCCGAGCACCGCGATGCCGACACCGGCGGCTCCGCCGACCAGCGCGAGCAGGACGCTCTCGGTGAGCACCTGGCGGCGAATCCGCCCGGGCGCCGCGCCCAGCGCCGTGCGCATCGCGAACTCGGCCTGGCGCTGCGCGCCCTGGGCGAGCAGCAGGTTGGTGACGTTCACGCACGCGATCAGCAGCACGAATCCCACCGCGCCGAGGACCGCGAGCAGCATGGTGCGGACGTCGCGCACCAGGTACGCGCGCAGCGGCACGACCGGCAGGTCCGAGCCGTGCATCTCGGTGGGATACTCGGTCTTGAGGTTGCGGTACAGCGCGCTGAGTTCGCCGGCGGCCTGGGCGAGGCTCGCGCCCTCGCGGAGCCGGGCGACGGCGCGCAGGTGGCGGCAATCCCGGCACGCGCCCGACGTGGTGGCATCGTAGCGCAGCGGCAGCCAGAACTGCGCGTCGGGCTGGAGCGGGTCCCGGAATCCGGCCGGCATCACGCCCACGACGGTCCGGGGGACGCCGTTGAGGTCGATCGTGCGTCCGGCGATCGCCGAGTCGCCGCCCAGGCGCCGGCGCCACAGGCCGTTGGCCAGCAGCACGACGCGCTCGGCGTTAGGCGCGTCTTCGGCGGGAAGGACATCGCGTCCCAGCGCCGGCTGCACGCCGAGCGCTCTGAAGTAGGTCCACGTCACGCGCTGGCCCTCGAGCGGTTCGGGCTGGGCCGCGCCTGTGAGCGTCCCGGTCGCGAGGTCGGCGGCGCCCACGTACTCGAAGGAGCGCACGCGCTGCGCGATGTCCTGGACCGTCGCGTAGCCCATGCGGCCAAACGGGTTGCCCTTGCCGTTCGCTTCCCAAAGGGTCTCGGCGCGGTTGGACCCGGGCCAGGGCAGGGGCTCGAACAGTACCGGGTCCACGACGCTGAAGATCGCGGTCGTCGCGCCGATGCCTAGGGCGAGCGTGAGCACTGTGATGAACGTGAAGCCGGGCGCGGCGCGCAGCCGGCGCGCAGCGTAGGAGAGATCGGCGACGAACGTCTCGATCCCGTGCTCCCAGCCGCTCTCGCGCACTTGCTGGCGCACCGCCGTCGCGCCGCCCGGCGCGAGCCCGGCCTCCTGCATGTAATGCCGGACCTCGTCGTCCACGTCGCGGTTGGCCGCGGACGGATTGAGGAGCGCGCGCAGTCCGCGCGTAAGCTGACGCCACAGGGCCACGGTCAGGCCTCGCTGCTCAGGAGTCGAGCGATGGCGGAGGCACGGCGGGACCACTCGGCGGTCTCGACGTCGAGTTGTTTGCGGCCGGCGCGGGTCAGGGCGTAGTACTTGGCGCGGCGGGAGTTCTCAGTCTCACGCCACTCGCTGCCCAGCCAGCCGCGGCGTTCGAGTCGCTGCAGCGCGGTCAGGAGCGAGCCGGGGTTGACCTTGAAGACGCCGTGGGATATCTGCTCGATGCGGCGCGCGATGCCGAAGCCGTGGAGCGGCTGGAGGCTCAGCGTCTTGAGGATCAGCATGTCCAGGGTGCCCTGGATGACTTCGGTGGTCGGGGTGTCCATGGCCCCAACCTGGCGAGCTACATCTTGACTGTCAAGATGTGGGTGTCAGGAGGAGTGACCCCGCGAGTAAACTGGCGGCTTCAGCCGCGGGCTACGCTGAACTGCGGAGATTTGACACGCGTCGCAACGCCGTGGTACTACTCGGCGATCCTGCGGGAGGTATCATGCCCGACGACATGGGGACATTCCGCGTAAACATCGAGGTCGAGAATCCCGCGCGCCCCGGCGAGCGCCGGGCGCTCTCGTCCGTCCTCGTGGACACCGGTGCCGAGTTGTCGTGGGTGCCCGCCGACGTGCTGGAATCCCTCGGCATCGAGCGCTACAGCCAGTGGCGTTTCCGTCAGGCGGACGGCACGGTCCTCACGCGCTGGACCGGCCCGGCGTTCATACATGTCGCCGGCAAGCGCGCCACGGACGATGTCGTGTTCGGCGAGCCGGGCGACCTGGTGTTGCTCGGGGCTCGATCACTGGAGGGCCTCAACGTCAGAGTCGAACCAGGCACCAAGCGCCTGGTGGACGCGGGCCCGTTGCCGGCCGCCGCGGCCTGAGGGCCCGGCGGCTTCAGCCGCCGGGGAAACAACCTTCCGGCCGCCCTGTACCTCTAGTATCGGACGTGGTTACTATCATTTGCCTCCGATGAAACGCTTGGGAACACTCCTCATACTGATGGCCCTGGCCTGCGGCAGCGCGGGCGGGGCACTGGCCCAGGCCCAGCCCGACACCATCCGGGCGGCGCTGCGCTTCACGCCGGCCGACGTGGATTTCATGACCGGGATGATCGCGCACCACGCCCAGGCGGTGGCGATGGCCCGCTGGGCGCCGAGCCACGGCGCGAGCCCGACGGTCCAGACCCTGTGCGCGCGGATCATCAACGCGCAGAGCGACGAGATCGTACTCATGCAGAACTGGCTGGAGGACAAGCACCAGCCGGTGCCGCAGCCCGACCCCCGGGGCATGCACATGGCCGGCATGGACCAGCCGATGCTGATGCCCGGCATGCTGACGCCGCAGCAGATGGCGCAGCTCGACTCGGCACGCGGGATGCGGTTCGACGAGCTGTTCCTGCGGTTCATGATTCAGCATCACCACGGCGCCGTGGACATGGTGAACAACCTGTTCGGCGTGGGCGCCGGCGAAGAGGAAACCGTCAACAAGTTCGCGCTTGGCGTGTTCGCCGATCAGACAACCGAAATCGCTCGCATGCAGGGAATGCTCGCAACACTCGTGTTCTCACATTGAGGGATCAATGAATCGCACGCTGAAGGCCGCGAGTTTGCTAATGTTGTTGGCAGGGCCCTCCTTGGCTCAAGGAATTATGTCCACCACGCCGCCCAACCCGGATCCGCGCGTCGGGCTGCGTGCCGGGCTGTATGACGCGGCCGAGGCGTCGTGGAACCTGCACGTGATCGCGAGGGTCCAGCCGTCGGAGCATTTCCGCGGCGTCACCAACTCCGACATGGCGTTCACGGGCAACTACGTAATCCAGGGGAGCTACAACGGCTTCCAGGTGTGGGACGTGAGCAACCCGGCCGCGCCCCAGCTCAAGACCTCGCAGCTGTGCCCGGCCTCGCAGAGCGACGTGTCGGTCTACGAGAACCTGCTGTTCGTCTCGGGTGAGGGGAACGGCGGCCGGCTGGACTGCGGCACGCAGGGCGTGCAGGACTCCGTCAGCACCGCCCGGCTGCGCGGCCTGCGGATCTTCGACATCACGGACATCGCCAATCCGCGCTACGTGGCGAACGTGCAGACCTGCCGCGGCTCGCACACCCACACGGTGGTGCCCGACGTCAACGACACGCGGAACGTCTACGTCTACATCTCGGGGCAGGCGGGCGTGCGCTCTCCGAGCGAGCTGGCCGGCTGCTCGGCGCTGGCGCCGAGCCTGGACCCCAACAGCGCGCGGTTCAGGATCGAGGTCATCCAGGTGCCGCTCGCGCATCCCGAGCAGGCGCACATCGTGTCCTCGCCGCGGATCTTCGACAGCCTGACCGCGCCGCCGACCCACGCCGAGGCGCAGGAGGACATCGCGCGGGCCGCGCGGGCCGCCGATTCGGCGCGGGCCGCGGGCGGTTTCACGGCGAAGATCAACGGCATGGACATCGTGCTGGGCCCGGGCTTCATCAGCCGCTTCATGCCCGACATCGTCAGGGCGCGGGGCGGCACGGGTGCCCCGACGGCGGCCGACAGCGCGACGCTGCGCGGGCGGATCCAGGGCATCATCGATTCGCTGGTCGGCAACACGCCGACGGCGCCGGGCCAGGTGCGGCCGGGGCCGGACCAGTGCCACGACATCACCGTCTATCCCGCGATCGGGCTGGCGGGCGGCGCGTGCGCCGGGTACGGGTTGCTGCTCGACATCCGCGACGTGGCGCATCCGCGGCGGATGTACGCCGTGTCCGACTCCAACTTCTCCTACTGGCACTCGGCGACGTTCAATAACGACGGGACCAAGCTGCTGTTCTCGGACGAGTGGGGCGGGGGTGGCGCGCCCAAGTGCCGCGCGACCGACCGTCCCGAGTGGGGCGCGGACGCGATCTTCACCGTGGAATACGGCGCGCTGCACTTCCACAGTTACTACAAGATGCTGGCGCCGCAGACGCCGCAGGAGAACTGCGTGGCGCACAACGGGTCGCTGATCCCGATCCCCGGGCGCGACGTGATGGTGCAGTCCTGGTACCAGGGCGGCGTGTCGGTGTTCGACTGGACCGACCCGGCGCACCCCAGGGAGATCGCCTTCTTCGACCGGGGCCCGGTGGATTCGACACGGCTGGCGATGGGCGGCACGTGGTCGGCGTACTGGTACAACGGCTACATCTACAGCTCCGAGATCGCGCGCGGGCTGGACGTCATGGAGCTGCAGCCGAGCGGGTTCATCTCGCAGAACGAGATCGACGCGGCGAAGACCGTGCACCTCGACTTTCTCAACGTTCAGTCCCAGCCCAGGCTGGTGTGGCCGGCCAGCTTCCAGCTGGCGCGGGCCTACCTGGACCAGCTCGAGCGCGGGAACGGGCTCGCGGCCGACAAGATCTCGGCCGCGCGCGCGGCGCTCCAGAGTGCCGAGCAGGCGACCGGCCGGCGGCGGCAGCAGACGCTGGTGCAGCTGGCGAACCGGCTGGACGGTGACGTGAACGGTGCCGGCGATGCCGCGAAGGTGCGGACGTTGGCGGTGGCGGTGCGGGCGCTGACGGGGGACTAGGCGGGGATGCCTACGAACCTCATCGCCATCACCGGTGCCACCGGCCAGCAGGGCGGCGCCGTCGCCCACGCCCTGCTCAAGGCCGGCCACAAGATCCGCGCGATCACGCGCAACCCCGACGGCCCGGCCGCCAAGGCGCTCGCAAAGCAAGGGGCCGAAATCGCCCGCGCCGAGCTCGACGACGTGGCGTCGCTGCGCGCAGCGCTCAAAGGAGCCTGGGGCGTGTTCGGCGTTCAGAATACCTGGACCGCTGGCGTCGAGGGCGAGGAAGCGCAGGGCCACCGGCTCGCCAAGGTCGCGAAGGAAATCGGCGTCCAGCATTACGTCTACACGTCGGTTGCTTCGGCGCACCGCAAGACCGGCATCCCGCACTTCGACAACAAGGCTCGCGTCGAGGAGACGGTCCGCTCGGTCGGCTTTCCATCCTGGGCCATCATCCGGCCCGTGTTCTTCATGGAGAACCTCCTCTCGCCCTCGTTCAAGCCCTACATCGACAAGGGCTCGCTCGCCGTCGGCATCAAGCCCGGCACCAGGCTCCAGATGATCGCGCTCCAGGACATCGGCGAATACGGCCGGCTCGCCTTCGAGCGTGCCGACCTCAAGGGGACCGCGCTCGACATCGCCGGCGACGAGCCGACGACGCCCGAGGCCGCCGCGGTTCTCAGCAAGGTCGCCAAGCGTCCGATCACGCACTTCCAAGTCCCGATCGCCGACGTGCGCAAGGCCAGCGACGACTTCGCGACGATGCTGGAGTGGTTCGACCGGGTCGGCTACGACGTGGACATCGCGGCCAACGCGAAGAAGTACGGCGTCAAACCGACGAAGTTCGCCGACTGGGCCGCGGCCCAGGCCTGGTAGCGCCCAGTTCACTGTCCCGATTCCGGGACAGCGATTCCCACCAACGAGTCATCGCCCCAGCCCGCGCGAGCACGGGGAGCCTCTGCAACCGTGGCACGGTACTTCCGTATCAGAGAATCATGGTGCAAGCGATCGGCGAGCTGGTGTCGAGCGGCGGCATGGGCTCGGTGTACCGTGCCTTCGAGCCGGGCCTGGGGCGCGAGGTCGCGATCAAGGTGCTTGCCGAGGCCCGCGCGCAGGATCCGGACGAGCGCGGCCGGTTCCGGCGCGAAGCCCGCATCCTCGCCTCGCTTGCGCATCCCGGCATCGTACCCGTCCTCGCGTCGGGCGAGTCGCCCGTTCCGTGGTATGCGATGCCGTTCCTCTCGAACGGCTCGCTCGCCGCGCACCTCGATGGTGGCGCGCGCCGCTCAGCCGAGGAGACGCGCCGCGTGATGCTCCGCCTGGCCGACGCACTCGCGCACGTCCACGCGCGCGGCATCATCCACCGCGACCTCAAGGCCGAGAACGTGCTGCTCGACGCGGACGGCGAGGCCGTGCTCGCGGATTTCGGCGTGGCGATCGTCATGACGTCGGACCACTCGCGCGCGGAGATCACGAGCGGCGCCGGCACGCCCGAGTACATGGCGCCGGAAATCTTCGGCGGCACCATTGAGTGTGATGGCCGCCAGGACCTCTACGCGTTAGGCGTGCTGGGCTTCCGGATGCTGACGGGGCGATTCCCGTTCGAAGGCAGCGCGCGCCAGATCGCGGCCGCCCACCTCACGCGCGACGTGCCGAGCGTCGCGGCCTACGCGGCCGGGTTGCCCGCGGGCCTCGGCGCCGCGATCGACCGGTGCCTGCGCCGCGATCCCAAGGGTCGGTGGCGCACCGCCGAGGACCTGAGGGACGATCTCGCGGAGCAGGGAAACCACGGGCGGCCGAACGCCGCTCGGCGCTTCGCGCGCCGGATGCTCGGTTGGTTCGCGCCACCGGCCGCCGCACGGTAGTTTCGTAGTCGTTGAGCACATTCAACAGGTCGTTCCTGTTCGCGTGCGCGCTGCTCGCGGGCCCGCTCGCCGCGGCCCGCGCCCAGTGCCCCGACGGCACGCCGCCCCCGTGCGCGGGAGCGCGGGCACGCGCGCGCGTCGTCGTGCCGGCCCCGGCCGAGCGCTCACGCCGCTTCCTTCTTCTCCCGTTCCGCAACGTGACCCGCCAGAGCGAGCAGGACTGGCTCGTCGAGGGCTCGACGACGATGCTCGCCGACGCGCTCGGCCGCTGGCAGGGCATCACGGTGGTTTCGGACGAGCGGCTCTACCCGGCGCTGCGCCGCGCCGGCATCGTGCCCGGCGCCGTGATGGAGCTGCCGCGCGTCCGGCGGGTCGCCGAGGAAACCGGCGGCTGGACCGCCGTCACCGGCGACATCATCGCGACCGGCGGCCGGGTCCGCATCACCGCCCGCGCCTTCGACGTGCCCACCAACCGCGAGCTGGTGCGCGCGAGCGGCGATGTCGCCGCCGGCGGCGACGTGCGCGCGGCGTACGACTCGGTGAGCCTGCGGCTGCTGCGCCTGGCCGGTCTCGACTCGGCGGCCGCCGACCTCGCGGAAGCGACGACCCACGACCTCGATGCCTACCGCGCGTACCTCTCCGGCGTGGCGCACCAGCGCCGCGGCGAGGTCCGCTCCGCGATGGCCGATTACAACGAGGCGGTCCGGCGCGACAGCGGCTTCGCCCTCGCCTGGGCGCGGCTCGCCGAGACGGCGCCCGCCTCGGATCCCGCGTCGCTGTTCAATCCGGCCAGCCTCGGCCATCGCGCGGCGGCGCGCGCCGTAGCGCTCGCAGCGCGACTGCCCATCCGGCAGCGCCAGCTGGTGCAGGCGGTGGACGCCAGCCTCCGCATGCAGTTCGCCGACTGCCGCACCTTGCTCGGCGGGTTGCTCGCGGCCGACTCGAACGACGTGGACGCGCTCGAGCAGCTGGTGGCGCTGGAGATGTTCGACCCGGTGCTGGTCGGCCCCGCAGGAGCGCAGCGCCCGCGCGGCTCGCTGAATCGCGCCGCCCTCCTGGCGAAACGGGTGATCGAGCTGGACCCGTCGCGTCACACGGTCTACGCCATGCTCTCGCAGATCCACGCCCAGGCCGGGATTCCGGGGTCGAACCCGGTGATCGGCGTGGATCGCGCGCCGAGCTCGCTCCAGGACCTGATTCAGTCGTTCCAGCAGCGCGAGCACGTGCGCATCTACTATCCGGTGCTGCGGGACACCATCGTGCTGGTGCCCGCCGAATCCGTGGCCACGATTCCCAAGGACTCGCTGGCCGCGATGCACCGCGCGGCGCGCGCGGTCGCGCGCGCCTGGGCCGAACGCTGGGTGGCGGTCGCGCCGGGCGAAACGGCGCCGCACCAGATCATGGCCGAGCTGCTGATGTACGACGCCCAGTACCCGGC
>JBIOIA010000072.1:0-11511 GCA_044449445.1 Gemmatimonadales bacterium | reverse complement strand
GCTTTTCATTCATGCCGCCTCCCCGCACAATCCACGACATCCCGACTCCCGCACTCCTGCTCGATGCCGACGTGCTGGAGCACAACGTCGCCGCGATGGCCGACAAGGTACGGCGGCTGGGCGCGCGGCTGCGTCCCCATGTGAAGACGCACAAGTGCATCGAGGTCGGCCAGCTCCAGCGCCGGCACGGCGCGCAGGGCATCACGGTCGCGACCCTGGTCGAGGCGAAGGACTTCGCCGACCACGGATTCGACGACATCACCTGGGCCGTGCCGCTGATCCCTGGGCGGATGGATGAGGTCATCGCGCTCGCGCGGCGCATCACGTTCCGCGTGCTCGTCGAGTCGGCCGACGCGGTGGATGCCCTGGAACGCGCCGCGAAAGCCGCGGATCTCCAGGTGCACACGTGGCTCGAGGTGGATTGCGGCTACCATCGCTCCGGCGTGGACCCCGACGGAGCGGCGGCGACGGCGCTGGCGCAGCGGATCGCGAACAGCAGGCACCTCGCCTTCGACGGGGTTCTCGCCCACGCGGGACACAGCTATCACGCGCGCGACCTCGATGGGCGGCGCGCTGCGGCTCGGGAGGAGCGCGAGGTCACGGTCGGGTTCGCCGAGCGGCTGCGGCGGGACGGCATCAAGGTGCGCGCGGTCAGCATCGGCTCCACGCCGACGATCACCGCCACGGAATCGCTCGCGGGCGTGGACGAGGCGCGGCCCGGCAACTACGTCTTCTTCGACTGGATGCAGGCTGCCGCGGGCGTGTGCGCGGAGTCCGACGTGGCCGTCAGCGTGCTCACGACCGTGATCTCGCACCGGGACGATCTGCCGCACTGCATCGTGGACGCCGGAGCGCTGGCGATGTCGAAGGACGCGGGCCCCTCCGCCCCCGACCTGCGTCGCGGGCTGGGTCCCGTGCACGCCGGGCTGACCGGCCCCTTGCTCGAGCCGCGGGTCAACCTGGCGAGCGTCTCCCAGGAGCACGGGTTCGTGAGCGGCGCGCGCGACAGCGACGTGCGCGGCCGGTTCAAGGTCGGCGAGAAGCTGCGCGTGATGCCGAACCACTCGTGCCTCACGGCGGCGATGTTCGACGAGTACTGGGTGATGCGCGGCGAGGCGGTGGCCGATCGGTGGCGCATCCTGAGAGGCCGTTGACGACCCACGTGGAGCGGCTCGCTGCGCTGCACGAGCGATTGTGCTTCGCCCGGGCATTCCCCCGGAGCGCCGCCGAGCTTCGGCGCGCGTTGCGTGGTCTCGCGCGGTTCGAGCGGCTCGCCCGCCCGGTGAAGGACGAGCTCGAGAACACGGGCATCGCCGGCACGCTCGTCCGCTACCCGTTCAACTACCGGATGGCGCAGTGGCTCCTCGCGCGCCACGGCCGCGCTATCACGATCGACTGGCGCGCCTACAAGCGGCACGAGTGGGACGAGGTCGCGGCCGCGCTTTCGCTCGTCGTGGCGTGGGCCGAGAACGAGGGACTGGACGATGACGACGTGCCGTCGTGGGACTGGATCGCGTGGGCGAAACGCGGGGACCGGCGCAGCGATCTCGCCTGGCTGATCGCGATGCTGCAGCGCCGCGGTCTAGAGCCCGAGGTGGAGCGCCACATCTACGAGTCGCTCGACCTGCCGCTCATCTGGGACCTCGCGGGCTGCCGCGACGCCGTCACCGCCGCGCGACTGCCCGTGGGCCGGGTCTTCTACACGCGGGCGCTGCTCCAGGGTCGCCCCGCTGATTTCGCGGGCGACGTGCGTGCTCCGGCGGCGGCGCTCGAGCTGCTGCGTCCGAGCCGCGCCGACCGGATCATCGACGCGGCGCGCGCGGCGCTCAGCCAGCGCGAGCGCGAGTTCCACGTGATCGTGCACGCGAACCGCGAGGAGACGTACCGGTTCGACGCGGGGCGCGGGCTCGAGATCTACGTGTTCGGGCTCGACCGGCGGCTGCGGCTCACGCTCGAGGCCGACTACGGTGCGCTGCTGGTCAAGAACGGCGTGCCGATCGGCTACGGCCTCGCGGTGCTGCTGTTCGACCGCGCGGACATCGCGATCAACGTCTTCGAGACGTATCGTGCCGGCGAGTCGCCCTTCATCTTCTCGCGGTTCGCGGCGCTGTTCCACCATCACTTCGGCGCCGAGAAGCTGGTCATGCGTCGCTACCAGGTCGGCTGGCAGAACCCCGAGGGGATCGAGACCGGGTCGTTCTGGTTCTACTACAGGCTGGGCTTCCGGCCCATCGACCAACGGGTGCGCGAGCTCGCCGCCGGCGAGTCTGCCCGGCTCGCGCGCCGGAGGGGCGCACGCTCGAATCCGGAAATGCTGAGGCGGCTCTCGCGCAGCGATATGGTGCTCTGCCTGGACGGCACGCCGGTCGAGCGGTTCCGCGACGTCGCGGTCCGGAGCGTCGGGCTCGCCGTCACCCGGCTCATCGAGCGGCGCTTTGACGGCGATCGCCGCCGCGCCCTGGAGACCCTGGGCGCGCGGGTCTCGCGCGCCCTGGGAGCGCGGGTCCACGGCCGGCTGGTGCCGGTCGTCGCCCTGATTCCGGACCTCGCGCGCTGGCCCGCGGCGGACCGCCGGCAGCTCGCCGCCGTCGTGCTCGCCAAGGAGGCGCGCCGCGAAGGCCCGTACGTGCGCGCGCTCCGCCGGGCGGGTGCCTTCCGCCAATTCCTGGTCCGGCGCCTGCGTGCCTGACCTGCGCGTCGTCTCGCTCATCGCCTCGGCGACCGAGATCGTGTGCGCCATGGGCTGCGAGGACCTTTTGGTCGCGCGGTCGCACGAGTGCGACTGGCCCGCCGGGATCACGCGGCTGCCACGGGCGAGCCGGCCGAGCTTCGCCACGAAGGGCGGCAGCCGCGCGATCGACCTGGCGGTCAAGGATCGTCTGGCGAAGGCCCTTTCCATCTACGAGGTGGATGCGGCGCTGCTGAAGCGGCTCCAGCCCGATGTGATCCTGACGCAGACACAGTGCCAGGTGTGCGCGGTGACGCCGGGCGACGTCGAGCGCGCCGTGTGCGAGCTCGCCGATCACTCCGTCCGCGTGGTGGCGCTCGAGCCCAATCGCCTCGGTGACGTGTGGGAAGACATCCGCCGCGTCGCCGCAGCGCTCGGCGTGCCGGAGGAGGGCGAGGCGCTGATCGCGCGGCTCCGGCGCCGTGTGCTCGAGATCGGCGTCCGCGCGGCGAAGCTGGAGAGGCCGGGCGTGGCAACCATCGAGTGGATCGATCCGCTGATGGCGGCCGGCAACTGGATGCCGGAGCTGATCGAGCTGGCCGGCGGCACGTCGGTCTTCGGCGATGCGGGGAAGCATTCGCCGGGGATGGAGTGGAGCGACCTCGTGCGGAAGAACCCGGACGTGCTGCTGATCTCACCGTGCGGGTTCGGCATCGCGCGCACCAGGGAGGAGCTGCCGCTGCTCGAGAAGCTCGCGGGATGGAGCGACCTCAAGGCGGTGCGCGCGGACCGCGTATACGTCGCGGATGGCAACGCCTACTTCCATCGGCCGGGACCGCGGCTCGTCGAGTCGCTCGAGATCCTGTCCGAGGTCTTGCATCCCGAGACTTTCCACTTCGGGCACGAGGGCACGGGCTGGGTGTCGCTCGCGTCCGCGGCGAGGTGAGCGCGCCGTGAGGATCGGGCCGCCCGGGCGGCGCGCGCCGCTGGCCGCGCTGGTGGTGGTGTGCGCCGCGAGCGCTGCGTGCTCCCACGGCGAGCCGTACGGCGTGCCGCCATACGGCAGCGATCAGCCCTTCGCGCCCGGCGCGCCCACCCGGCTCACGTACAGCGCCCTCTCGAGCAGCGGGCCGTCGTGGCTGCCGGACGGGTCCGAGCTGCTGTACACCGCGCTGCGCATCGACTTTCCGGACACCACGGGCTGCCTGGAGCTGCTGCCGCCGGACGGCGGCCAGGCGACGCGATCGATCTGCCCGGAGTTGCCGGTGCCGCTGGACTCGACCCGCGCATTGCAGGCTGGGGCAGTCTCCCCCGGCGGCCAGCTGGCCTACCTGCGCAGCGCGCGCAGCCGCATCGATCTGGGGTGGAAGTCACGTCAGCTCATCGTGACGCGGCTCGACCCGCACGCTGCCCGGCGCGTGGTGCTGACGCTGCCGTTCACCAGCCCGCTGTCGCCCTACAGCGGCCTCTCCCAGATCCGCTGGCTCGACGAGAACCGCTTCGTCTATCGCGCCGACCTGTACACGGTCGCGTTCCTGTGTCCGCACTGCCCGCCGGTGGACGAATCCACCGGGCTGTTCATCGCGGCGGTGGATCTCCGTACCGACCCGGCCACGTTCACAGCGGTCCCCGGCACGAACGGGGCGACGAGCGTCGCCGTGGCGGACTCGGACACGATCGTGTTCACGCTGAGCGGCGACTCGACGGTCCACCGCGAAGCGCTGTCGAGCGGGGCGACGTCAGTGCTGAAAGCCTTCGCGGGCGGGGCGACCAGCGCCGTGCAGCTCGCGGGGACGCGCCTCGCCGCCCTGGTGAACGGGAGGATACAGGTCGTGGACCTGGCAGCCGGGACCACAACGAGCGTGGACACGCTCGCCTACGAGGAGCTCGCGCTGTCGCCGGACGGGAAGCGCCTGGTCGCCGCGCGAGCGGGCGACTTGTGGCTGCTTGGGCTACCATGACGCGCGGGCTGCTGGGCTTTCTGATGTGCGCCTTCGTGGTGGCGCCGCTCCGCGCGCAGGGCGGGGGCACGATCGCCGGCACCGTGCGCGAGGGCGCCCACGGCCAGCCGCTGTCGGACGTGCTGGTGAGCGTGCCGGGGGCGCAGCGCAGCGCGATCACGGACACGGCCGGCGTGTTCCGGCTGCGTGAGGTCGAGCCCGGGTGGCGGCGGGTGCGCGCCGTGCGCATCGGCTACCGCCCGGTCCAGCGCGACAGCGTGCTGGTACGCGCGGGCGAGACCGTCGTCCTGGTGCTCGTGATGCAGCCGGCCCGGACGGTGGATACGCTCCAGCCCATCGACGTGACGAGCGCGCCGGACGTCGTGCTCGACCCGCTGGCGACGGCGACCACCCAGCGGATCAGCGGCGAGGAGGTGCGGCGCCTGCCCGTTTCCACGGTGGACGAGGCCATCTCGCTGTCGGCCGGCGCGGTGGGGAGCAGCTACCGTGGCGGCCGGCTCGGTCAGGAGTCGTTCATCATCGACGGGCTCCAGGTCAAGAACCAGCTCGACGCTTCGACGGGCGGGCTCGGCCTGCGCGTGCCGGTGGACATGCTGACGGAGGCTGCGCTCACGACCAACGGGTTCTCGGCGCGCTACGGGCAGGCGATCTCGGGCCTGGTGAACGTCGTGACCCGCGAGGGCGGGGACGTGTGGAGCGGCCGGGCGGCTTACGAAACCGACCGTCCCGCGCCCGAGAGCTGGGACTACGGGCTCGACCGGTTCGTGCTCGCGGCCGATGGCCCGCTGCCGGCGGGCATGCGCCTGGCGTTCGCGGCCGACGCCTCGGGCCGATTGGACGCGGATCCAGTGAACGCGCCGGCGCCGTCGAACCCGCTCGACCCCCGCAGCGCGCGGCCCAACCTGCTCCCGCACGATGATGGCGAGACCTACGATCTCGCGGCGAAGCTCACCGTCCCGCTCGGCGAACACAACGTAGTGCGGCTGTTCGAACTCGGCTCGCTCGAGCAGCGCTTGCTCTACGACCCGGATCTGAAGTACGACGAGCAGGACGCGCCCGGACAGCGGGTCCTGGGGAACCTGCTCGCCGCCCACTGGCAGTACGCGCCACGCGGCCACGCCGCCCACTCGCTCGTGAGCGACCTGCGCGTCTCGTACTACTCCCGGGACTTCCTGCGCGGCCAGCTGGCGACGACACCGGCGCCGCGCTTCGGCGGCTTCCTCGCGCAGCCGCTGCACATCGTCGGCCGCGACGTCGCCCGGGCGATGGACACGCTGGCTGCGCAGGCCCCGATTCCCGGCTACGGCACGCCGGAGTTCGCCGAGAACACCCCCTGGGGCGTCCCGGCCTTCTTCCTGTCGGGCTCGGGGACCGGATCGCTGGGCTGGAACCACTTCATGGAGCTGAAGACCCAGCTCGACGTCAACGTCGGGGGGCGCGACGCGGACCTGTGGTTCGGCGGCGAGCTGTCGCGCCAGCACGTCCAGACGTTCCAGCGCGCCGAGCCGTACCTGCCCGTCGGCCCGGGACTCGCGCCGCCGGCGACCGCGGCGGACTTCCACCCGCTGATCGCGGCCGGGTACGCCGAAGTGCAGACGCGCTGGAGCGATCTCGCCTTCACGGCCGGACTGCGCGTGGACCACTTCGACGCGAACACCACGGTCGGCGGTACGGTGACGCAGGCGCAGACGGCGGCCAGCCCGCGGTTCGCCGTCTCGACCGTCCTGCCGAACGCGACGATCGTCGTCAGCTACGGGCGGTTCGCGCAGCCGCCGGATTTCCAGTACCTGGTGGACGCCGCGTTCGACGACACGGCGCGCACCGGGCGATTCCGGGTCGGCAACCCGTCGCTCGGGTACGAGCACGCCAACCAGTACGAGTTCAGCCTGCGCGCGCGGCCGATTCCGGGCTACGCGCTCCGGCTCAACGTGTATGTCAAGCAGCTCCAGGGTCTGGTGGCGTCGGTACCGTTCGGCGTCAACCCCGACTCGACGATCTTCGGCAACCTTGACTACGGGGACGTGAAGGGCGTGGAGGCGCTCTACGAGCGGGAGTACGCGGACGGCTGGGGGATGCGACTGCTGGCGACGCTTCAGTCGGCGCAGGCCACGGCGACCAATGCCTACCAGCTGTTCCAGCGGATCCGCATCGCGCCGAACATGACGGATACGATCGTTCCAGGGTCGGTTGAGTTCCCGCTCGACTACGACCAGCGCTTCGGCGGCACGGCGATCCTGTACGGCACAGCGCCGGAGCGATGGGGTCGCGGCACGCCCTTCGCGTCCGTCATGGCGGGCGCCGAGGGATCGCTGATCGCGCGGTTCGCCACCGGGCTGCCGTATTCGCGCACGAGCGCGAACGGCGACACGATCATTGGCCTGCCGAACAGCGCGCGGCTGCCGAGCCAGTTCACGCTGGACGTGCTGCTGCGCCGGCCGTTCGTGCTCGGCGGGCATCGCGGCTCCATCTACCTCGACGTGCGCAACCTGACCAACCGCCGCAACGTCGTCGCCGTGCGCCGCGACACCGGGACGCCGGGCCTCGGCAGTACGGCACTCGACAGCCTCGCGCAGGTCGCGTACCAGGCGCACCCCGAGCCGATCCCGTACGAGTCGCCGCGCTATCGCGCGTGGGCCGACGCGAACGGGGACGGCCTGATCGCCGGCTCCGAGCTGCTGACGCTGTATCGCGCCGCGGCGCAGGACTATTTCCAGCCGCTGTTCGCGTTCGGTCCGCCGCGGCTCGTTCGATTCGGCGTGGAGGTTATCTTTTAGCGTGACCATCAGACGAACGAAGATCGTCGCCACGCTCGGCCCCGCGACGAGCAGCGCCGCGTCGCTCGCCGCGCTCGTGTCGGCGGGCATCGACGTCGCGCGCATCAACGCCAGCCACGGCACCGCCGCGCAGCGCGCCCAGCTTGTCGAGCTGGTGCGCGCGGCCGCGACGCGCGCCGGTCGCCCGGTCGCCGTGCTCCTCGATCTCCAGGGCCCCCGCATTCGCGTGGGCGACCTGCCGGCGCCGATCTCGCTCGCGCCCGGTCAGCAGATCACCTTCGCGCCGGAAGGCACGGCGGCGAAAGGCCAGATCCCGACCACCTACGACCTGGCACGCGACGTGACGAAGGGCGCGCGCGTGCTGCTCGACGACGGGCTGATCGCGGCGGAAGTGACCGCCGTCAGGGCGCCGCTCGTCGAGGCCAAGGTCATCTACGGCGGCGAGCTCAAGAGCCACAAGGGCATGAACCTGCCGGGCATCCAGGTCTCGGCGCCACCGCTCACGGAGAAGGACCGCGAGGACGCCGCGTTCGGCGGCGCGCACGACGTGGATTACGTCGCGCTGTCGTTCGTGCGCCGCGCCGAGGACATCGGCGAGCTGCGCGGCCTGCTGCCGAAGGGTGTGCGGATCATCGCGAAGATTGAGAAGGACACCGCGCTGAACGACATCGACCGCATCGCGGAAGCGAGCGACGGCATCATGGTGGCGCGCGGCGACCTGGGCGTCGAGTTGCCATTCGAGAAGGTGCCGCTGGAGCAGAAGCGGCTGATCAAGGTCTCGCAGCAGCACCGGCGCCCGGTGATCACGGCGACCCAGATGCTCGAGTCCATGGTGCACTCGCCGCGGCCGACGCGCGCCGAGGCCAGCGACGTCGCCAACGCGATCCTCGACGGCACCGATGCGGTCATGCTCTCGGCCGAGACTGCGGCGGGCGAGTACCCGCGCGAGGCGGTCGAGGCGATGGACCGCATCATTCGCGAGATCGAGCGGCACGGCGCCGCGCCGCGCGGCCGCGAGGAACGGCACGCCGAAGGTGATGAGCCGGTGCGCACGGAGCACGCGGTTGCCGCCGCCGCCGTGGCGGCGGTGCGGATGCTCCACGCGCCGCTCATCGTGTGCTTCACCAAGAGCGGCTTCACCGTGCGGGTGGTGTCGGCCGCGCGGCCACCCGTGCCGATCCTTGCGGTGACCGACACCGTGAAGGCGTACAACCAGCTCGCGCTCCAGTGGGGCGTGGTGCCGATGTACACCGACGAGCCGCCGCGCTACGACGCGATGCTGGACGCGGCACGCGAGCGCATTCTCGTCCACGGTTACGCGAAGAAGGGCGACCGCGTGGTGGTGATCGCGGGCGTGCCGTTCGACAAGCCCGGATCCACCAACATGGCAAAGGTCGAAGAGGTGTGACGACGCCGAAGCCGCCGTGCGGCTGACGCTCCTCGGGACCGGCACGAGCTTCGGCGTGCCGCAGATCGGCTGCACCTGTCGCGTGTGCACGTCGACCGATCCCAAAGACAAGCGGACGCGCACCGCGGCGCTGGTCGAATCCGGCGGCTCGCGAATCCTCATCGACACCCCGCCGGAGCTGCGACTCCAGCTGCTCGCCGCGCGCGTCGGCGCCGTGGACGCGGTCCTCTACACCCACGATCACGCCGACCACACCCACGGCATCGACGACCTCCGCGCGCTCTCCGGCGGGTCACGCGGCACGCTGCCGCTGTTCGGACCCGAGGAGTCGCTGGCACGCATGCGCCACAAGTTCGATTACGTCTTCGATCCCGAGGTGCGGCCCCTTCCCGGTTCGGCGCGCCCGCGGGTCACTGCGACGGTGCTGGAGCCGGGCCGCCCTGCGCTGATCGCGGGCACCGAGGTGTTCCCGATTGCATTCGAGCACGGGCCCACGCGCGTCTTCGGTTATCGGTTCGGGAAGCTGGCGTACGTGACGGACGTGCATCAGGTGACCGCGGCCGCGGTGGCCGCACTGGCGGGCGTCGAGGTGTTGGTCCTCAACGCGCTCTTCTACCGCTCGCACCCGACGCACCTGTCGGTCCCGGAGGCGGTCGCCGCGGCCCGCGCCATCGGGGCGACCCGCACGTTCTTGACCCACCTCACGCACGAGACCGCCCACGCCGACCTGGAGCGCGACCTGCCGCCCGAGGTGCGGCCCGCCTATGACGGGCTGGTGGTGGAGGTCTGAGGGCGGGGGTACATTAGCTTAAAGCCGAAAGCTGAAAGTCGAAACGCTTTCAACTTTCAGCTTTGAACTTTCGGCTCTCAGGAGGTCCCGATGTCCCGTCATCAAGATGACGACGAGGAAGTGGTGGTGGTGAAGCAGGGTTCCAGCGTCGCCCCGTTCCTGTGGGGCATCGCGCTCGGCGCGGCGCTCGGCTTGCTGTTCGCACCGATGAGCGGCGACGAGCTGCGCGCCGAGATAGGCCGTCGCGGCCGCAGGGTCAAGGATCTCGCGGCCGACAAGGCCGAGGAGCTCGAGGAAATGATCCACGACCGCGTGGGCCGGGCCCGCCGCGGCGTGGAGGAGAAGGTCGAGGGTGCGCGGCGCGTGGCGCGCGAGGGCAAGCAGTTCGCCCACGACGTGGCCGAGGCGGGGAAGTCGGCCGCCGCGACGGCGCGCGAGGAGCTCGAGCGGCGCCTGGCGGAGGCGCGCGAGGCGCGTCGCTCGCCGCGCTCCACGAGCGAAGAGGAGCCGGTCGCCTAACACGTGGCGCGGCGAGGCGGTATCGACCGCGCCCTGTTCGCCTGGCACGACGTCCGCAACTTCGTGCGCCGTGTCATCGAGGGCGCCGACGAATCGAACGTCCCGTTCCTGGCGAGCGGGCTGGCCTTCGACGCGCTGCTCGCCGCCATCCCGTTTCTGCTGCTCCTCCTGTCGGTAGGCGGCTACATCCTCTCGGCCAAGGCCGGCCGCGCCCAGGTCGAAGTCCACGAATACATCCAGCGGTTCCTGCCATCGGACACGCCCGAGAAGAGCGCGTTCGCGCCGATCGTCGCGCTGATCGAGAAGGTCGTCGAGGGCCGCGGCCGCCTCGAGCTGTTCGGCATTCCCCTCTTCGTCTGGTTCGCCACCCGCCTGTTCAGCTCCCTGCGCTCGGCGCTGTGCGAGATCTTCGACGTCGAGGAGACGCGGCCCTGGCTCAAGGGCAAGGCCGTGGACTGCGTGCTCGTGATCGTCACGACACTGCTGTTCGTCGCGAGCACCGCGATCTCGGAAGGCACCTCCGTCCTGGCGAGCACCCGCATCGGCTTCAGATTCTCGGAGTACTTCGGGGCCCAGCTCCTCTCGTTCGGCGCGGTGCTCGTGCTGTTCATCGTGATCTTCCGCGTCGCGCCGGCCCATCCGGTGAAGTGGGACACCTCTCTGGTCGCGGCGCTGGTCTGCGCCGTCGGCTTCGAGGTCGCCAAGCAGGTGCTGAGCGTCTACTTCGAGAACATGGCGCGCCCCGATGTCATCGTGCGCAGCGCCACGGTGGCCGCGCTGCTGCTGCTCGTGGCGTGGACCTACTACGTGACGTTCGTGTTCCTGATCGGCGCGCAGATCGCGCAGGTGTACGAGCTGTGGCGCCGGCAGGCGGCGCAGCGGGTACTGCTGCATTGACCATCGACCTCCGGTCCGACACCGTGACTCGCCCGTCCGCCGCCATGCGGCGGGCGATGGCCGACGCCGAAGTGGGCGATGATGTTCTCGATGGCGATCCCACGACGCGCCGGCTCGAGGAGCGCGTCGCCGCGATGCTCGGCAAGGAAGACGCGCTCTTCTTTCCTTCGGGTTCGCAGGCGAACCAGGCCGCCATCTGGCTGCTGACGCGGCCCGGCACCGAGCTGCTGCTCGAGGCGAACGCGCACCACGTGCACCACGAGATCGCCGGCGCCGCCGCGCTCTCGGGTGTGCAGATCCGCCCGGTCGCGACGCCGGACGGCCTGCTCACGGCGGAGCTCATCCGCGCGGCGCTGCGGCCCGACTACAACTACCTGCCCAGGCCGAGCGCGATCAGCATCGAGAACACGCACAACGTGGCGGGCGGGAAGGTCATGCCGCTCGCCGTCGCCGAAGCCATCGGGGCTCTGGCGAACGAGAAGCATCTGCCGCTC
>JBIOIA010000071.1:0-11680 GCA_044449445.1 Gemmatimonadales bacterium | reverse complement strand
GGCCGGCGCGTCGCGGACGTGCCGCTGCCGACCCTGGGAACGGTCGGCGGAATCAGCGGCCGCCAGGACAGCCCCGAGATGTTCTACAGTTTCACGTCGTTCCTCTATCCGTCGACCATCTTCCGCTACAACGTCGCGACCGGCGCCAACACGGTGTGGAAAGCTCCGCACCTCGACTTCGATGCGAGTCGCTACGAGACGCGCCAGGTGTTCTACGCGCGAGCAAGGACGGCACGCGCGTGCCGATGTTCCTGACCATGCGCCGCGGGCTCCAGGCGGACGGCAACAACCCCGTCTACCTCACCGCGTACGGCGGCTTCGACATCAGCACCCTGCCGGGTTTCTCGGCGAGCAATCTCGTGTGGCTGGAGATGGGTGGGATCCTCGCCGTGGCCAACATCCGGGGCGGCGGCGAGTACGGCGAGGAGTGGCACCACGCGGGCATGCACGAGCACAAGCAGAACGTGTTCGACGATTTCATCGCCGCGGGCGAGTACCTCATCGCGCAGCACTGGACGCGCACCGAGCGGCTCTCGATCGGCGGCGGCTCGAACGGCGGGCTGCTGATCGGCGCCGTGCTCAACCAGCGGCCCGAGCTGTTCGGCGCCGCGCTGCCGGCGGTCGGAGTCATGGACATGCTGCGCTTCGACAAGTTCACGATCGGGTGGGCCTGGGTCACCGAGTACGGCTCGGCGGACAGCGTCAACCAGTTCCCGTACCTGTACCGGTATTCGCCGCTGCACAACATCCGTGCGGGGACGCACTATCCCGCGACCATGATCACGACCGCGGACCACGACGACCGCGTCGTACCGGGGCATTCCTTCAAGTACGCGGCCACGCTCCAGGCGGCCCAGGGCGGACCGGCGCCGATCCTGATCAGGATCGAGACGCGGGCAGGCCACGGTGGCGGAACTCCGCTCAGCAAGACCATCGAGCAGCAGGCCGACCGCTGGGCGTTCCTGGTGCGGAGCCTGGGGATAGGAAGGCCAAGGAGCTAGAGAGCCGAGGCGATCTCGCGCACGTCCTCGATGATGTGATCGGGGCGGACGCCGCTCGCTTCGAGGACGTCCGCGCGGAACTTGCCGGTGCGCACCAGGCAGGCCTCGAGGCCCGCCTCCTGCGCGCCCCGGATGTCGCCCCAGATGTCGTCACCAACCATCAGCACGTCCCCGGGTCTCTCCACCGCCCACGTGCCTAACGATCCCAAGGCCGTGCGGTAGAATTCCGCCGAAGGCTTCCCGCACACCGCCGCCGTCTTGCCCGACGCGTATTCGAGCGCCTTCACGAACGGGCCGCAGTCGAGCTGGAGCACCGCATCCTTGCGCCAGTAGCGGTCGGCCGACAGCGCGATCAACTCGGCGCCGTGCATCAGCTGGTTGAAGGCGGTATTGAGAATGTCGAAGTTCCAGCGGTCGTCCAGGTCGCCGACGACCACGGCTTGGGGGCGTTCGGTCACGATCTCGAAACCGGCGAGGTCCTCGAGGGCGAGCGCGGGCACCAGCGGCGCAACACGCCGGTACCCCTCGGCGGCCAGGTGCGCGGCGCCCGCCAGGAGTGCCGTGGCGATGCGCCCCGGCGGGGCCTCGATACCCATCCCGCGCAGGCGCTCGCTCAGCAGGCGGCGCGAGCGGCTGGTGGTGTTGGTGACGAAGCCGACCTCGATGCCGAGCCGGGAGAGGTCGGCGACGGCCTCGGCGGCGCCGGGCAGCGGGACGCCGTCCTCGTAGATGGTTCCGTCGAGATCGAAGAGAATCGCGCGAGGCACGCAGGAAAACTAAGCCGTCAGTAGGTGCCCAGGTACCTTCGCGTTTCCCACTCGGATACCTGCGTGATGTACTCCTGCCACTCGGCCCGCTTCGCCTCGAGGTACCGCGCCCCGATGTGCTCGCCCAGGGCGCCCAGGATCACCTGGTCCTTCTCCAGCTCGTCCAGCGCCTCGTGCAGGTCACGCGGCAGGTCGTCGATGCGGTGATGCCGCTTCTCGCGGTACGTCAGCTCGAAGATGTTCTTGTTCACCGGCTCGGGCGGCTGGAGCTGGTTCTCGATCCCGTCGAGCCCCGCCGCGAGCTGCACGGCGAGCGCGAGGTAGGGATTCGCCGACGGATCGGGCAGGCGCACCTCGACCCTTGTGCCCATGCCGCGCCGATCCGGAATGCGGATCATCGGCGAGCGGTTCTTCATGGACCACGCCACGTTGACCGGCGCCTCGTAGCCCGGCACCAGCCGCTTGAAGCTGTTGACCAGCGGATTGGTGACCGCGCAGAAACCCCGCGCGTGCACGATCAGCCCAGCGATGTAGGAGAGCGCCGTGGCCGAAAGCTCCCACTGCCCCTTCGGGTCGAAGAACGCGTTCGCCTCGCCCCTGAACAGGCTCTGGTGGGTGTGCATCCCCGAGCCGTTCTGACCGAAGATCGGCTTGGGCATGAAGGTGGCGACCAGATCGTGGCGCTCGGCGGCGGCGCGAACGATCAGCCGGAACGTGGTGAGGTCGTCCGCGGTCGTGAGCGCGTCGGCGTAGCGGAAATCCACCTCGTGCTGGCCGGGCGCCACCTCGTGGTGGGCCGCCTCGACCTCGAACCCCATCGCCTCCAGGTCGGCGACGATGGCGCGGCGCGCCGCCTCGCCCTTGTCCACCGGCCCGACGTCGAAGTAGCCCGCGACGTCATGCGTCATCGTTGTCGGCTCGTCGTGGCCGTTTTTGGTGAACAGGAAGAACTCGGCTTCGCAGCCCGCCATCATCTGGAAGCCGAGCGCGCCGGCCCGCTCCAGCTGGCGCTTGAGCGCCGTGCGCGGGCAGCCGGCGAAGGGCGTGCCGTCGGTGTTCGCGACGTCGCAGATGAGCCGCGCCACGGCCCCGTCGGCCGACTCGCGAGGGTAGACCCGGAACGTCGCGAGGTCCGGGACCAGCAGCATGTCGGACTCCTCGATGCGCACGAAGCCCTCGATCGAGGAGCCGTCGAACATGATCTGCCCTTCCAGGGCCTTCTCGAACTGGCTGCGCGGCACCTCGACGTTCTTGTTGATGCCGAGGATGTCGGTGAACTGGAGCTGGAGATAGCGGACGTTGAGCTTCTCAGCGCGCGCCAGAACCTCCTTAGACGTCATAATAGAGGAAGAACTCGTACGGATGTGGCCGCAGCGCCATCGGCTTCACGTCCTTCTCGCGCTTCATCGAGATCCAGGTATCGATCAGGTCCTTCGTGAACACGTCGCCCTTGAGCAGGAAGGCGTGGTCCGCCTCGAGCGCGTCCAGCACCTCGGCCAGCGAGCCCGGCGTGTTCTTCACCTTCGCCTTCTCGGCGCCGTGCAACTCGTAGAGGTCCTTGTCGATCGGCTTCGGCGGCTCCATCCGGTTCTTGATCCCGTCCAGGCCGGCCATCAGCAGGGCGGCGAAGGTCAGGTAGGGATTGGCAGCCGGATCGGGGGCGCGGAACTCGAGGCGCTTCGCCTTCGGCGACGTCGAGTACATCGGGATGCGCACGATCGCCGAGCGGTTGCGGGCCGAATAGATCAGGTTGATCGGCGCTTCGAAGCCCGGCACCAGCCGCCGGTAGCTGTTGGTGGTGGGCGCCGCGAAGGCGAGCAGCGCCGACGCGTGATGGATCAGGCCGCCGATGTACCAGCGCGCCGTGTCCGACAGCAGCGCGTAACCCTTCTTGTCATAGAAGACGTTGGTGTCGCCCTTCCACAGGCTCTGGTGCACGTGCATGCCGGAGCCGTTGTCGCCGAACAGCGGCTTCGGCATGAAGGTCGCCGTGAATCCGTACTCGTTGCAGACGTTGCGCACCGCGTACTTGTACTTCATGACGTTGTCGGCCATGCGCACCATCGTGTCGTAGTGCATGTCGATCTCGGCCTGGCCGGCCGTGCCGACTTCGTGGTGCTGCACCTCGACCCGCACGCCCATGGACTCGAGGGCAAGCATGATGCGCGAACGCAGGTCCTGGAGGTGGTCCAGCGGCGGAACCGGGAAGTACCCTTCCTTGTGGCGCGGGCGATAGCCGTTGCCCGGCTGCCCGGAATTCCAGATGCCTTCCTCGGAATCGATGTGGTAGTAGCCCTCGTGCGCGTTCTGGTCGAAGCGCACCGAGTTGAAGATGTAGAACTCCGCTTCCGGTCCCCAGTACGAGATGTCCGCGACGCCGCTCTTTGCCAGGTGGGCCTCGGCCTTCTGCGCGACGTAGCGCGGATCGCGCGAGTAACGCTCGCCGGTGATCGGGTCGCCGATGTCGCACGTGAGGGCGAGCGTCGGCACCTTGAGGCACGGATCCACGAACGCCGTGGCCGGGTCCGGGAAGAGCAGCATGTCCGACTCGTTGATCGCCTGGAAGCCGCGGATCGAAGAGCCGTCGAAGCCGAGTCCCTCGCTGAAGGCGCTCTCGTCGAACTCCTTCATGGACACCGTGAAGTGCTGCCACGTGCCCGGCAGGTCCGTGAAGCGAACGTCCACGACCTGGCAGCCGGCATCGCGCGCCATCTTGAGGACCGAGGCAGGGCTCGCTCCGCCGGCTTTACCGCTCTTCGTTGCCATGAATGAGGATCCCGTGTGGAGGTTGGGGTTGGAGGCGCCCCAACACTACACCGAGGCGTGCACTATGTCAATTGAAATATGTGCAAAATGCAGACAGGAGTAGATAAGAACAGATAATTGCAGATGAATCATGACAAACGCACACCGAAATGTGGACAAACTGCGAATACTGTATCGACGGTGTCGTTATACCGTCACGGGCCCAGACTCTCCAGCAGGCTCCACAGCTCGACCGCCGAGAACTCATTGAACCGCTCGAGCACGTCGCGCTCGGCGACCTCGACGAAGATCCACGCCGACTCGCGGTGCCGCTCGCCGGCGACGAAATGCACGCGCCCCCGGCGCAGCGACTTGTCGGCGTCGGCCAGAGTCTCGAGGAAGACCTCCCAGCGCACGTCGGCGCGCACGAGGTGGCCCATGTGTGTCGCGTGCTTGCTCCAGGAAAAGGCGGGCGAGCTATCCACTACTTCTTGCTGCCGCCGGCGGGCGGCTCATCGGCCAAAGGTCGCGGCAGCGCCTCCATGTCCTTGGTGGTCACGCGCGGTGTCTCGTTGGAGTCCCGGCTGATCCGCTCGCTAGTCTCGAAGAATCCGCGCAGGCTCGCCCCGATCACCTCGTCCAGGTACTGGTCCACCGCGAGCATGACCTCGAACGCATCGCCGCGGCCCCAGTCCAGCTCTTGCCTGAGCAGGCGCCATATCGCGTGGCGCAGGTGCTTGAACTCGCGGTACAGCTCGGCGGCGTCATAGCGCGCCAGGCCGCGCAGTTTCCCGAACCTGAGACCGCGGCGGCGGCGCATGATGGAAAGGTCCGAAAGCACCGCGTCGTCGCCCCCGGCCAGGGCCTGGGCGATGTCGGCCAGCAGCGCGGGAACCTGGTTCGTCAGCAGCAGGTCGGGGAGACGGTCGTCTCCACCGATTTCCTGGTCTTTCCGCACCGCTTCCCGCCACTCCTCGGCGATGGCCGAAGCGTGCTGGGCGATGATTTCCCCCGCCTGGCGGCGGGCCTCTGACACGGGCGACATCGTGGGAAAGAGTTTAGCTTTGGGACATGAGCGACGCCACTTTTCCCTGCCCGGTCTGCGGTGCCTCACTGCCCATGCGGGCCAAGTTCTGCGCCGAGTGCGGCACCGCGGTGAAGGCGCCCGCCGCCCCGGCCGCCGCCCGTGCCGCAGCACCCGGAGCGCCCGCGGCCGCAAACCCGATCCTGCCCTGGTTCATTGCCGGGGTCAGCGTGATCGCGATCCAGACGCTCGCGCTGATCCTCGCGCTGCGTCCGCCAAGCGGCCAGGTCACCGGCACGGAGAACTCTGCCGTTCCCGCGCAGAGCGGCGGATTCAGCCCCAACGCGCGCGCCACGACGGACATCTCGAGTCTCACGCCGCGCCAGTCGGCCGACCGGCTGTACGACCGGGTCGCGCGCGCCAGCGAGTCGGGTGACTCCCAGCAGGTGCAGTTCTTCGGACCGATGGCGATCCAGGCGTACGCGGCGGTCACGCCGCTCGACATCGACGCCCACCTGCACCTCGGCATGATCGACATCGCGCTCGGCAACCTGGACGGCGCCACCGCGGAGGCCGACACGATCGTTCGCGCTTCGCGCACGCACCTGTTCGGCCCGCTGCTCAAGGCGCGCGTCGCGCAACTCAAGGGCGACAACACCGCGTTGCAGCAGGCCTACCGCTCGTTCCTCGCCAACTACGACGCTGAGCGGCGCAAGAACCTGCCGGAATACGAGCAGCACGCCACGATCCTGACGGAGCTGAAGACGACCGCCGAGAGCGCCCGCGGTCGGTAGATGCCGACGCTGCACCTCGCGCACAGCCCCGATTCGGACGACGCGTTCATGTTCTGGGCGCTGGCCGCCGGGAAGATCGACACCGGCGACCGGCGCTACGTCCACGAGCTCTCCGACATCGAGACGCTGAACCGCCGCGCCCAGAACGCCGAACTCGAGATCACCGCCGTTTCGTTCCACGCCTACGCCTATCTCCACGAGCGCTACGCGCTGCTGCCGCACGGCGGCTCGATGGGCGACGGCTACGGGCCGCGCCTGGTGGCAAGGACACCGCTCACCGGTGACGTCGCGTCCGCACTGCGCGGCCGGCTCGTCGCGATCCCCGGCGAGCGCACCACCGCCGCGCTCGTTCTCAAGCTGCTGTGTCCCGAGGTGCGAACCACTCTCGTGCCGTTCGACCGAATCGAGGACGCCGTGCTCGAGGGGAAGGCCGACGTCGGCCTGCTGATTCACGAGGGCCAGCTCACCTATGCGGACCGCGGTCTCCACCTGTGGCAAGACCTCGGCGCGTGGTTCAAGCAGCGCACCGGCCTGCCTCTTCCGTTAGGCGGTAACGTGGTGCGCAAGGATCTCGGCGAGGCCCTCGTGCGGCAGGTCTCCCGCGACCTGCGCGCGAGCATCGTGTATGGGCTCGCGCACCGCGCGAGCGCGCTCGAGCACGCGCAGCAGTACGCGAGGGGCCTGGACAGCGCGCGCACCGACACCTTCGTCGGCATGTACGTGAACGACTACACGGTGGACTACGGACCCACCGGCCGGGCCGCCGTGCAGCGCCTCATGGACGAAGCCCACGCCGCCCGCCTGATTCCGAGAGTGAAGGCTGAGTTCGTCGAAGACTAGGGCTTCCCCGCAGATCTCCCGTTGTTTCAGTTGTGAACATAGCCCGTCCGCAGAACTCGATGTTTCGCCGCCGCGCCGCGTTTCCAATATTGGGACATGCTCGTCGCGGTAACCGGTGGAACGGGGTACGTGGGAGGCCACGTCGTGGAGGCGCTCCTCCGGCGCGAGCACGACGTGCGCCTGCTGGTGCGTGACCCCGAGCGGCACGGCTGGCTGAAGGACCGTCCGGCGCTCCAGCTCGTGCACGGCTCGCTCGAGGACCAGGCCGCGCTCCAGCAGCTGGTGGCCGGCGCGGATGCCGTCGTGCACCTGGTCGGCATCATCCTGGAGACGGGCCGGCAGACCTTTCAGCGCGTCCACGTCGATGGCACGAGGCAGATGCTCGCGGCGGCACGCGGCGCGGGCGCTCCGCGCTTCATCCACATGAGCGCGCTCGGCGCGCGTCCCGACCAGGCGGCGACGCCGTACCACCGCACCAAGGCGGCCGCCGAGGAGCTGGTGCGCACCAGCGGATTGCCGCACGTGATCCTGCGGCCGGCGCTCATCGCGGGAAGCGGCAACGACGTCATGAAGATGCTGGTCAACATGCTGCGGATGTCGCCGATCGTGCCGGTGATCGGCAACGGGCTTTACCAGATGCAGCCGGTCGCCATCGACGACGTGGCCGATGCGATCGCGACCGCGGTTGAGAATCCGGCGACCCTTGGCACGCTCGACATCGCGGGGCCCGCCACGCTGACGTACCACCAGATCCTCGACGAGCTCGAAGAGGCGCTCGGCGTGCATCGGCGCCGCGTCGCGGTGCCCGTTTCGATGGTCCGCTTCGCGGCAAACGCCGGCATGGTATTGCCTAACCTCAATCCCATCACGCCCGACCAGCTCCAGATGCTGCTCGAGGGCCCGACCACGTCTTCCAACGCGCTGCCCTCCACGTTCAACATCACGCCACGACGCTTCGACGAGATCGCGCGCGAGATCTGCGCGCCGTATGCGGCCAGCCCGTCGCCCGAGCCGACCCAGACCGCCTCGGCCTGAAGCAGACCACTTTCAACTTTCAGCTTTCGACTTTGAGCTAAGAAAAGCGACCCGGGAGCTTGCGCCCCCGGGCCGGATGGTCGGGCAAAGCCGCCGTCAGACTCTGCGCGCGACCACGTCGTTCCAGCTTATATCCTCGCCGCGACGCCGCGGGATGAACACCGTCGGCTGAAGGTGCGGCTCGGTTCTGGCCTCCTCGATTCTCCCGCCGCCCAGCGCCACGCTCAGCTCGCGCAGCGCGCCCAGGAGTCGCTCCTTGTCCTGCTGCCACCGTGAGTCCAGTGCCACCATCGCTCGGCCCTCCGCCACATATGCCCCGTACACAAGGTTGGATGTGCGGGGGCGCGGGAAGGTTGCAATGGCGCCGGCTCAGAACCGCTTCAGCCGGCCGGTCCTGGAGATGGTGAGCGTGTCCGCGGCGTTTCCACGTGAAAAGACGATCCGGCCGTTGGAGAGCCCCAGCCCGACACCCAGGCTGCTGAACGTGACCAGCGTCGCCGTGGCGCCAACGTGCGCGCTCCCCAGTGGCCGCTGGTCCACGGTGTCCCAGGCGCTCTGGCCGCGTTTCAACTCGATGAGTACCACCGCCCGCACCGTATCGAGCTCGAGCCGTGACTGCCGGGCGCGGGCGACCGCGAAGGCGCGGGCCGTCTCGAACATCGCGCCGTAGCGGCGCGCGCCCTCGTCCACCGCCACCCGGTCGAGCGCGTGGTTCATCGGATGAATCGCGACGGAGGCCACGATCCCCATGATCACCATGACGGTGGCCACCTCGGGGAGCGTCACGCCGCGCATGGCTCACGATACGCGCCCAGATCGAGCGCACCGTCATCGAAATCGTGCGTTGAGGAGCAGAAGAAACGCAGGTGCGTCATCTGTTCGGTCTTGGCCGTGCCCTCCACCTCTCGTATTCGAGCGTGTGCTTGTCGTTGAACGGGATCAGCTCGCCTCGGATGAACAGGTAGCGCGTCGTCGTGCGCACGTCGAGCGGATCGCCCGTGGTCACGATCAGGTCGGCGACCTTGCCGGTCTCGATGCTGCCGATCTTGTCGGCGACGCCGAACATGCGCGCCGCATTGATCGTCAGCGCCCGCAGCGCCTCGTCGGGATCCAGCCCGTACGCCGTGGCCAGCGCCGCGTTGTAGGGCAGGTTGCGCGAGTCGCTCGCCGAGTTGGTGCGGAACGCGATGGACACGCCCGCCCGCGCCAGCACTCCCGGGTTGGCGTAGATCATGTCGTATGGATCGGTCGGCGGGGGCGTTTCCGTCGTGGGCCCGACGATCACCGGGATGTGCCGCGCGGCCAGCGTGTCGGCCATCTGCCAGCCGTAGATCGCGCCGCGCAGGATCACCTTGACGTGGAACGAATCGGCGAGCGCGAGTACGCCGCGGATCTGGTCGGCCGTCTCGACGTCGAAGATCGCGGGCATCTCGCCGCGCATGACCGGCGTCATGGCCTCGAAGGCGAGGTTCACCGGCTCGGCGTCCGAAGCGCCGGCACGCGCCTTCGCCTCGGCGTAGGCCTGCGCGCTCGCGAGATAATCACGCAACGCGCGGGCCTGCTGGAGGATCTGCTGGCGCTGCTGGTCCGGCGTCTGCTGCTGTCCGCCGCCGCCGCCGCCGAACCGGCCGCCGCCACCGGCCCGAGGATACGTCATGACCATGCCGGCCTTCGGCAGCACGGCCATATCCTGCGGCGTCCAGCCGGACAATTCGATCAGGGCCGCCTGGCCGCTGATCTGGCCGCCCGCCGGGGACGTGACCGTGCTGGTGACGCCGTTGACGCGCACGGTCGGGATGATCTCGGAGAACGGATTGACCGCCGTCAGCGCCGCGTCCTGCGGATTGAACTCGCCGAGCTCGCGCCGGTCGTCATCACCGTTCGCGCCCTGGCCGATCTCGATCAGGCCCATGTCGGTGCCGGCGTCGATCATGCCGGGATACACGAACAACCCGTTCGCGTCGATCACCTGCGCGTCCTGCGGCACCGAAACGCTGGTGCCCACGGCCGCGATGCGGCCGTCCTGGATCAGCACGGTGCCGCGCGCGATCCGCTCACCCACCACCGGGACGATCGTCGCGTTGGTGATCGCGATCGGGTGGCCCGGCGGAAACGCCATCTGGGCGGAAAGGCCGGCGGGAGCGGCGGAGGCCGCCGCGAGCACCGCCACCGTGAAGGTCGCCTTCAAGTATGTCGTGTTCATTCGCCACCTCCGCTCGCGGCCCGCGCAGGACGCGAGGGACGCTGCTGCTGCATGCGGTACTCGAGCGTGGGCGCCGTGGTGCGGTCGAAGAAGACGCGCCCGTCGATCAGGGTCATCTCGACCCGGCTCGCGGGCGCGAACGGATGGCCGTTGAAGATCGCCAGGTCCGCGTCCTTGCCGACGTCGATCGAGCCGGTGCGGTCGCCGACGCCGAGCTGCTGCGCCGGGTTCAGCGTGATCATCCGGAGCGCGGACTCCTCCGAGGCGCCGCCATAGTGCATCGCCTTGGCGGCCTCCTGGTACAGCCGGCGGGCCCGCTCGTCGGAATCCGAATTGATGGACACCAGCACGCCGCGCTCGGCCATCAGCGCCGCGTTGTGCGGGATCGCGTCGTAGGCCTCGAGCTTGTAGGCCCAGTCGTCGGCGAACGTCGAGGCCCCGGTGCCCGCGGCGGCGATTTCGTCCGCGATGCGATAGCCCTCGAGCACATGCTGCAGCGTCTGGATCTTGAAGCCGAAGTCGTGCGCCACGTTCAGCAACATCAGGATCTCGTCCGAGCGGTAGCTGTGCGCGTGGACCATCCGCTTGCCGTCGAGCACCTCGACCAGTGCATCCAGCTGGAGGTCGCGGGCCGGCGGGATCGGCTCGGCGCCGCGGGTGCGGCTCCGGTTGCGGGCCCAGGCCGAGCTGTCGGCTCGGTAGGCCGTCCACTCCGCCTTGTAGCGCTGGGCGCGCGTGAACGCGTCACGCAGCACCTGCTCGACGCCCATGCGCGTCTCGGGATAGCGCCGCGCCTGGCCCGGCTGGAACGTGACGTTCGACTGCTTGACGTTCTCGCCGAGGGCGAACTTGATCCCGGGAGGCGCGCCCTGGAACAGCAGGCTCTCGGCCGGCAGGCCGTAGCGCAGCTTGATGATCTCGTTCTGCCCGCCGATGGTGTTCGCCGACCCGTGCAGCAACATCGCGCTCGTCACGCCCCCCGCGAGCTCGCGGTACAGGGCGATGGCGTCGTGGCGGACCACGTCGGAAATCCGCACCTCGGCTGTCACGGACTTTGTGCCTTCGTTGACCGCCTCGAGCGCGGTGTGCGAGTGGCAATCCACGATGCCCGGGATCACGTAGCGTCCGGTGCCGTCGATGATCTGCGCACCGGCCGGCACCTGGACGTTCTCGCCGACCTCCGCGATCCGGCCGTCCCGGATGACGATCGTGCCGCGCTGGATCGTGCCGTGGCTCGCCGTCATGATCGTCGCGTTGGTGATCGCGACCAG
>JBIOIA010000070.1:0-11730 GCA_044449445.1 Gemmatimonadales bacterium | reverse complement strand
GGGCGGGCCACAGCGGCCGTCCACGTGCCGCCGTTCTGGAGCGTCGCCTCGAGGACCGGCGTGTTCTTCGCGACCATCGTCCGCGCGTCGCTCACCCCCGCCGGCGCCGCGTGGCGGCCGGCCTGCTGCGCGAGGGCGAGCAGCACGTCGAAGGTCTGCCGCGTGTCCAGGAGCGGCCGGATCGTCGGCTGGACGATGCCCTTCACTCCCGCTACCGGCTCGACGATGTCCCACGACTCCAGTGCGTGGTGATCCGGGAGGATGAGGTCGCACAGCAGCGCGGTCTCATCGAGCGTCATGGAGAGCGACACCTTCAGGCCGACCTTCGCAAACGCCTCGGCGAAATGCGCGCCCTGCGGCAACGAGTAGGCCGGATTGGCGCCGTGCACCAGCGCCACGTCCACATCGCCCGCACGCATCGCCTCGACCTGGGCCATCACCTGGCGGAAGCCGGAGAGGCCGTCCCAGGCGGGAGCGGACGGGAACGTCACCGTCCTGCCGACGTTGCCCGCGATGAAGTTGAGCAGGTTCACCGCGACGGCGAGCTGCGTGGCCTGCTCGTGCCGGTTCGCGATGCCGCCGGCTACCGCGAGACTCGGCGAGTCGGCCGTGAACTCGGTGGCCAGGCGCTCGATCACGCTCTCGGCGACGCCGCTCTGTGCGGCGACGGTCCTGGAATCGAACCGCGCGAGGAAGCCCCGCAGCATGTCGGCGTCGCCGCCGCTCGCGCGCGACCTGCCCTGCGTCAGGATCGCATGCGCGATGGCGAGCGCGACCAGGTGCTCGGTGCCCGGCTTCGGCGCGACCCACTCGTCGGCGCTGTAGCCCGTCATGCCGCGGCGCGGCTCCACCGCGACGAATCTCGACATCCGGCCGTTGCCATAGCCGTGGCTCTCGGCGAATCCCGCGGCGTCGGCGGTCGGCGACAGCCAGGTCTCGAGGAAGTCGGCGCCGAAGGAGAGCACGTACTTCGCGGCCGCAAAATCGTGCGCGGGCACCGCGGCCTGCCCGAAGGTCGCCTTCGCGGCCTCGCGCAGCGGCTCGTGCGCGAACGCCTCGTAGCGCACGCGTCGGTTGGAGCGGAATGCCTTGAGCCAGTCGTCGCTCAGCCGATCCAGCGGGCCGCTGCCGCCGCCGGTCAGGAACAGCACGCGGTCCGGGCCCGCCGTCGCCGCCGTGCTGAGGGCCGTGGCGACCTGGGTCAGCGCGTCGTCCCAGCTGATCGGCTTCCATTGACCGGTGCGGTCCTTCTGCATCGGCTGCGTGATGCGGTCCGGATCGTACAGCCCCTGGAGCGCCGCCTGGCCGCGCGCGCACAGCCGCCCGCGGTTCACCGGGTGCTGCGGGTTGCCCTCGATCTTGATCGGCCGCCCCTCGCGCGTCTTGACCAGGACCCCGCACCCGGCCGGGCACTCCTTGCACGTGCTCGCGTACCACGTGGGAATGCCGGGAACCAGGTCGTCGTCGGGGACCAGGTACGGCATCCACCGATCCGGCTCGCCCGAGCCGCAGCCCGCCGCGAGCCCGGCGCCGGTGACGCCGGCGACCCGGAGGAAGCGACGACGCTTCATGCTAGAAGTGACACGCTGTGCAGTCCCTCGTGATGCCCTTCCGCATGTGACAGTCCGTGCACCAGCCCATGTTGTTGATGTCCTGCACCGCGAACACCCGCGGCTGCTGCTGGACGTTGCCGTGGCATGTCTGGCACGCGAGTCCCGCGTTCACGTGACGCATGTGCGGAAAGTGCGCGTGCTCCGAGATCTTGTAGATGCGGATCCAGGGCACCGAGCGGGCGCTGTCCACGGCCGTGCGCAGTTTCTGGATCTCGGGATTCGCGTTGCCCGCCGAGTCGGCCGCTGCGATCACGAGGTGGCAGCCCATGCAGGTCGACAGCGTCGGGAGGTTCGCGGTCCAGCTGTTGGCGGCGTTGTTGTGGCAATACAGACAGGGAATGCGATACTGACCGGCGTGAATGTCGTGGCGGTAGAAGATCGGCTGCTCGGGCCCCTTGAGCGTGCCCGGCAGCACGGGCCACGCCCCGTTGGGACGCGCCGCCGCGATCTCGGAAAACCCGGAGCCGTGTACCGGCGGCAGCGGGAACGTCCAGGCCGGAGGGCTGGCCGTGTCGGCCGGTGCCTGGGCGCCCTGCCCTCGCGCGAGAGAAACGCCGGCCAGGACGGCGCCGATACCCAGCGCGATCCCGCCGGCGATAGTCACACGAGTCCGCGTCATCCAGGCCCTGGGATGTGGTCGAGTACGTGCTGTGAGTGCCCGGGAAGGCTGCGAGACATTCTACAGACAGGTGAAAAGAATCACAAGGCGCTCGGTGGGGCTGCGCCGGTGGCGGCGGGCCTCGGCCACCACAGAATCAACGCCGCAGAGGCCGCGACGCCCAGACTCAGGATCTGCCCCATGCTGAGCGGGCCCAGGACGAATCCCAGCTGGGCGTCCGGTTCGCGCGTGAACTCCACCAGAAATCGGGCCGCGGCGTAGAGCAGAAGAAACAGCGCCGCGATGGTCCCGTTGGCGAGGGCCCTTGGGCCACGCACGCGGTAGACCGACCACAGAACGGCCGCGATCAGCGCGCCCTCGAGCAGCGCCTCGTAGAGCTGCGACGGATGGCGAAGCGGCACGCCCACGGCGAGGCGCGCCCAGTCGCCGCTCTGCCGCAGCTGACGGTACGCGTCGTACCAGTGCAACGAGCCGCCCTGCGCCAGCGCGGGCGACAGCGCGCGCGCGACCGGGTCGGTCGGGAACCGCATCGCCCACGGCACGCTCGCACTTGCAATGCGCCCGTACAGCTCGGCGTTGACGAAGTTCGCGCACCGGACGAGGAAGATCCCGAACGGCACGGCGAGCGCGAGTGCGTCGGCGAGCCGGCGCCACACGATGGCGTGCCGCCGTGCGAACACGAACGACGCGATCACCACGCCCAGGAGCCCGCCGTGAAACGACAACCCGCCCTTCCATATGGCGATCAGCTCGAGCGGATGGGTCAGCAGTGCCGGCTCGTAGAACAGCGCGTAACCGAGCCGCCCGCCCGCCAGCACGCCCACCATCAGCCACACGAGCAGGTCGCTCACCAGGCTCGTGGTGAGCGCGACGAATCCGTCCTTGCCGAGGCGCCTCAGGATCCAGTCCGCGATGACGAACCCGGCCAGGTAGCCGAGGCCGTACCAGCGCACCTGGATCGGGCCCAGGTGCAGCGCTACGGGGTCGAAGCCCGGAAAGGTGATTTCGGCGAAACCGGGTGTCACGGTTGCTGCGATTCGAGCTTGTGGACCGCGTTGTCCGGGAGCCGGAACGGGAAGTGCGTGCCGAGAACGAACCGCTCGCGCCCCACCGTGCGATACAGGTGCGCCAGGTGGTCCTCCGGCTCGCCCCAGATCCAGCTGATGTCGTAGCGGATGCGAGAGGCCTCCTCCGGCGTGGAGCCCCAGTGGATCTCCTCGACGATCGCGCGGTCCGCATTGGTGACGAGCATCCGCACGGACGGATGCGCGCGCACCGTGGCGCGCACGTCCGCGCCGAGCAGGTCGGCGGCGACGTCGAGCCGGCTCTTCTGGCGGGAATCCTCGAAGCGCATCGTCAGCATGAGGTCGAGACCGGCTGCGGCACAAGCGCCGGCGAGCGCCGTCATGTGAGGCCCTGAAGTGGCGAAGCCGTAGTGTGAGGGGTAGGTGCGCACGGCGGGGCAGCGCTCCGACTTCGCGCGCGCGATCTCGCGCTCCCAGCCCGGCCAGGCCGGATTCACCGCCGGAACGGGCTCGAGCTTCATGCGCGAACCTTCGAGCGCCGCGAACAGCTCGTCGTTCCCCGCCGCGGCGTCGCGATACCACGCGCTCGGCACATGGCCGACCCACGCGTTCGAGATGCCAAGGCGGTCCATATCGGCCAGCAGGCGCGCCGGCGTCGGATCCGGCAGCCGTCGGAACGGGAACGGCCCGATCAGCGCGTTATGATCGATCAGCTCAGACACGGAAGATCCTCTCGGCGTTGCGCCACCGGATCGCCTCCATCTCGTTCGCTCCGATCCCCATCGCCTCGAGCGCGCGCAGTTTGGCGATGCCGGTATCCATCGTGAGATCGGTGCCCCACAGGAGGCGACCGGCGCCGACGCACTCGAGGCACAACTCGAGCATGCCGCGGTCCACGCCGCTGCCCGAGAGGTCCACCCACACGTTGGGAGCGCCCACGAGCGCGCGCAGCGAGTGGGCCCAGTCGCCTCCGCCGCCGATGTGCGCGAGGATGAACTGGGCCGCCGGATGCCGCGCGGCGAGCGCGAGCAGGTCGGGCGCGTCCGAGACTTCCTGGTTGGAAACCTCGCCATGCCGGTGCTGCCAGACGTGCTGGAGGATCGGCACCCCGTGCTCGGCGGCCAGCTCCGCGATCGGATTCAGGAGCCGATCGCTCGCGCGGCGGCTGGCCGCGAGCTTGATGCCGGCGAAGCCGGCGCGTGCGCCCGCGGCGACTTCCTTCTCGGCGTGGTCGGTGAAGTTCGGATTCACGGTCGTGTAGCTGCGCACGAGTCCCTGGTGTGTGGCCTCGATGCGCCGCATCGCCTCGTTGCCCCAGGTCAGGTCTTCCGGCGAGGGAAAGTAGGTCGGCGACGTGTGGCCGAAGCTGCCGAGGATCGAGGCGATGTGCAGCGTCACGCCCAACCGCTCGCCCCACGCGAGCCGCCGCGCGTTCACCGATTCCCAGTCGGCGCGGCCGCAACGCTCGTGAAGGAAATGAACGTGGACGTCCACCAGCGGGGCACGCTTCGCGTTCACGCGAGCGCCGCCTTCATGGATGTCGTCACCGCCGCCATCGTCCGCTTCACGTCACGCTCCGTGTGGGCGAGCGAAGGGAAGTTGTAGGCGCCGCGCTTGAGCAGCACGCCTTGCTCGACGCAGCCGAGCAGGAACCGGCGCTCGATATCCGAGTCCGCGAACCTGAGGAACCACATCTCGGGCAGCCCGAGCAGGCGCGCCTCCCCGCCCTCGAGCGCCTGGTCGAGCGCCGCCATGATCCGCGAGCCGATCCGCGTGATGTGACCCGCCACGTCCTGCCGCTCCCAGACATCCAGCACCGCGTCGGCCGCGGCGAGCGCGACCAGCTCGGTGGACAGCGTCGAGGATACCCACGTCTCCCGCACGCGCGCCATGAGGTCCGCTCGGCCCACCACCGCCGCGAGCGGAAAGCCGTTGGCCAGGGCCTTGCCGATCACGGCCAGGTCGGGCCGCACGCCCCAGCGCTCCGCGGCTCCGCCACGGGCCAGGCGAAACGCCGTCTTGACCTCGTCGAAGATCAGCGCGGCGCCGCTCGCGTCGGCGGCGCTGCGCGCCGCGCGCAGCCAGGCGATCAGCGGCGCGCGCTCCACCACGGGCTCGAGGACGATCGCCGCCGGACGGACTTCCCGCACGGCCGTCTCGAGCGCCGCGATGTCGTCGAACGGCACGGCATGCCACAGCGCCGATGCGCCCGACGCGACGCCGGCACCGGAGGTCGGTCCATCGAGCCAGCCGTGGTATCCGCAGTGCACGACGCTCTCGCGCCCCGTCGCGACACGCGCAAGCCGCACCGCGCAGGCCACCGCCTCCGCGCCGCTCTTGAAGAAGCGGGCCTGCTTCGCGCCCGGATAGGCGGCGGCGAGGCGCTCGGCAACCCGCACTTCGAGCGTGGGCGCGAGCGGCCCGACCGCGCCGTCCCTCGCCGCGCGCACCGCGGCCCGCGTGACGCGCGGATTGCCGTAGCCGAGCGACACGGCGCCGAGGGCCATCGTCCAGTCGGTCAGCTTTCGGCCGTCCGCGGTTTCGACCCGGCACCCGGCTGCGCGGACCATGTGCGTCGGCCCGCCCGGCCCTTTGAACATCGCCTCCGGCCCTTTCGATCGCGTGGACGTGAACCCGGCGACGGCGTCGGCCGCGCGCGTCGCCCACGCCGCGCCCTTTGCGCTCGTCTGGCGGATGCCTGTACGCGTCTGGTGCGTCTTGTGCGTCCTGCGCGTCATATCCTCACCTGCGGCAGCGGTCCCGGCAGCGCCCGGTCACCGGCCAGATAGAGTCGCGCGCCTCGCGCTCCTGACCAGACCAGCTGTCCCGTGCGGCGCTCGCGGCCCGCGCGGCCTCGATTCACATACAGGTCGAACCCGACACCGTCCTTCGGCGGCTCCGGCAGCGTGATCCTCAGCCGCAGGCTGTACCCGTGCGGCGTGGGCGACCATTCCCCGCCCGTCACCATCTCGGCCTCCGCATCGGTGCCCCTCACCGCGGACACACGAAGGTGTGATTGGTCGGAGTCGTCGGGCACGATGAGCCAGCCGAAGAAGCCGCCGGCTGTCTCGACATAGACCTGCGCGCCGTCCCCATGGATGTCGGGATTCTCGTTCTCCCACTCGGGGTCCGCCGCGCCGGCGGGACGAAAGCACGGCTCGGGCGCCGTCACGTCGACCTCCACCACGAGGTCGTCGTCTTCCACCTTCAGATTGCAGACCGCGGAAAACGCGTCCTTGCCATCCCACGGTTCCTCGGCGCGCCGGAACTGCTCGGCGCGATCGAGCACGAGCGGCGGCGAGATTGGTGCGGCGGTCTCGGGGGGAGCCGCGGCTGGTGCGGCATCCGGCACTTCGCGCAGCCCCCCGAGCTGCACCGGGTCGCCGTGCTCGAACTCGACCAGCCAGCCTTCGTCGCTGGCCTGGTGCACGTCGAGCTTGCCGTCCGCGCGCCGCACCAGGAAGCGCTCGTCCACGCACTCGAGCTCCGTCACGACGCCGAAGGGATCCAGACACGCGGCCAGGGTCAGCTCCTCGCCCGTCGCGATCGCGACCGCATAGTCCAGGTCCGCGGTGGTTTCGCCGGGGCTCGCGGCCGGCGGTCCGGGCGCGCGCTGCACCACCACCGAGAACGGATGGCGCGCCGACAGGTGGATGCGGAGTACTCCCTCATCGCCGGTGAACGTCAGGCCGTGCTCGTCGGCTCGCGCCGCGCCGAGGCCATGCCACGGCAGCGCGAGCTGTCGATCGCCGCTCTCGCTGCGCATCTGAACGACGTCGAGAACGTAGTCGGGCGCGACGATGAGCGTGCGCTGGATCGTCGCGTGGTCGTACGCCGCGCCCTCGGGCAACACCGCGCAAGCCCAGCCCCAGGAACCGCGATCGTCGAACGCGACGCACGCGCCGTCGGCCGGAAGCTGCGAGATGCCGTCCACCAGCGGCGCGTTGTGCGCGAGCGTGGTGCGGTACCAGGCGAGCGAGGGTGAGACGTAGGAACCAGTGCCGAAATCGAGGAGCCACGGGACGCCACGCGCCACCGCCGAGACATTGAGGCGGTCGGGGTGTCCGTGCCCGCCGCCGCTTTCGCCGTAGTCGAGGCCGACGTACGTCCTTCCCTCATCGCGCCGGAAGATCGCGAGTCCGGTCGCCTCGAGGTGCACGCTGCCTGGACGCCACGCGCCCGGCTCGGCGGGCGGCAGCTCGGGCGCGGCCCACGCGAGCGCCTTCCAGCCGAGGCGGGTGCGACGCACGCCACCCCGCGGCGCCGTGCGCTCCACGTCGGTGATGTCCCGCGCGGCGTCGCCGGTCTCGAGAATCGACGGGTCGTACACGTGCGCCAGCAGTGACGAGTAGAACGTCGCGTCGGCGGTGCTGTCCGCCGGTCCGCCGGTCCGCCCGTCCGCCCTTGCCCTCGCCAGTTCCCACATCTCGGCCATCCGCCGCTGGCGCAGTGACACGCCGAACTTGCTGTCGCGCCGTGCGGGGAAGGTGAAGTCCGGCAGCGCGGTGAGGATCGGTGCGCGAAACGCCGCGCGCAGCCTCCGCGCGGGCTCGCCGTCGCCCTTCCACAGATCCACCTCGCCGGCGGTGCGCAGCATCTCCGCGCCCCACACGAGGCCGCGCAGCGCGAACCAGTGGTAGTTCTCGCCCTCGTACCAGAGCCCGTCGGCCAGCACGTTGTGCTCGAGCGAGGCCAGGAGGCCCGATGGACCGTGCGCGGCGGCGCGCGCCATCGGCTCATCGCCGACCAGGCGCCCGACGGCGAGCAGCGCCGCGGCGTTCCACACCTGCCGGTTCGAGCGGCCCTCGTCGAAGTCGGCGATCAGCGCCGCGCTCGGCCGGAACAACCGTTGCGTGAGATCGCGCTCCAGGCCCGCCGGCAGCCGACCCATCTCGCCGAGGATCGAGGTCGCGGCGGCGAGGTGCAACACCCACACCGACTCCAGGTAGGTGGAGAAGAACGGTCTCGAGGGACCGAGCACGTTGTCGGCGTTGGGCCAGCTCTCGTATGCCGCGGCCAGCGCCGCCAGCGTTTCGGCAGCTCGGGCCTCGCCGTCGGCGCTGCCGCCCTGCGCGAAGAGCAGCGCCATCAGCAGGACCCGCTCGGCGAGCCACAACTGGTACCACCCCACCCACCAGCGATGCGACTGCTCGGTATCCCATACCCGGCCGCACCTCGTGCAGGCTTGAGCATGTGGCGTGAACGGATCGAAGGCGAGCTCCGCGCCGTCGTCCCGGCAGACCCCACCCCATCTCGAGAGCAGCGCCTTGGTGTCCGGCACATGGAGCGGATGCGCGAGCGCCCTGGCGACCTCGTCGTCGAGGTACGCACGCAGCTCCGTGAGGTCGCGCGAGCCCGCGATCACCTCGCGCCGCGCGAGCAGCGCGTCGCCCGAAAGCAGGACGCTCATCGCTCCACCGATTCCCAGACCGCCACACCCGACGGATCGAACGCGAACCTCAGGATCGTGCCGCCCGCGGCGCGGAGCGCTTCGGCCAGCTCGAACTCCCGCCCCGGCCGCGCGAGGAACACCACGCAGCCGCCCGCGCCGGCGCCGCATGCCTTCGCGCCATCGGCACCGGCGGCCTTCGCGACGCCCTCGAGGCGTCGCATCGTGTCGGTCTGCATGCCGTCCGCGAGCTGCTGCTGGAGTCGCCAGTTCTCGGCGAGCACGGAACCGACCTGCCCCAGGTCTCCGCGCTCCAGCGCGGCCTTCATGTCGAGCCCGCACACGCGCAGCCCGTCCAAGGCCCTGACGATTGCCTTCTCGCCGCGCGCGTAGCCCGCCCACACCCTCTCGTGCGTCGCGGACGAGAAACGCGACGCGCCCGTGTAGCACAGCACGAGGTGATGCTCCAGCTCGTGGCGCGCGTCCTCGGGCATGACGATGCGGGTGGCCGTGACCTCCGGATCACCGAACGAGAGAAACTGGAGTCCGCCGAGCGCCGCGGCGTACTGGTCCTGCTTCCCGCCGACCACGCCCGCTTCCTCGGTTTCGGTGGCGAACGCCTCGGCGGCGATCAACGCGGGCATGCGGCGGTCGCCCTTCATGGCGAGCAACGCCGCGACCAGCGCCACTCCCATCGCCCCCGATCCGCCGAGGCCCGAGCCCGGCGGCGCGTCGCTGCGCGTCGTCAGCTCGAAGTTGCCCGCGGGCCCGTGGCGCCGGGCCGCCGCCTTGAGGAGCGCGAGCTCGCCGTCGGCGCGCAGGTCCGAGGCGCGGCGCGCGCTGACGCTCGCGCCGAGGTCGAGCGCGCGGACCAGCACCTCGTGGCCGCCGCTGCGCACGAGCGCGTGCGCGTACAGCGTGATCGCAACGTTCACGACGACGCCGCCGTGCGCGCCGGCGTACGGCGCGACATCGGTCCAGCCGCCGGCCAGATCGATGCGCATCGGCGCCCGGGCACGGCGGATCAGTTGCGTGCTCCCAGGTGCCACGCGGCCACCGTCGCCAGCTCGCCGCGCAGGTCCATGCGCACGCCGTGCACCCGCGTGTTCAGGCCCTGCACGCCACGCGTATGAAAGAGGAAGGAGATCGGCAGGTCGCGCGCCGCCAGGCGCTGCACCGCCGCGAGGTCGCCCGCATCCAGCGCGCGATCGACCTCGGCGTTCCGGTACCGGGCATACTGCATCGGCCCTTCGAGCCGCCTCGAATCGAACAACGCGCCGAGGTAGCCGAGCGCCGGGTCGCCCGGAATGCCCGTGACCAGGGCGTCGTAGTCCCGCGCGCCACCCTCGGCCTCGGCCAGGAATGCGCCCAGCTCGAGCTGGCGGATGTCGGCGCGCACGCCGACCGCCGCGAAGTCCGCCTGGATCAGCTGCTCGAGGACGTTGTCGGAGGAGCCCACGGTGGTGAGCGTGAGCGCAAGCTGCCTGCCGCCGCGCTCGCGCACACCGGAGGGGCTCACGCGCCAGCCCAGCGAGTCGAGCAGTGCGCCCGAGGCCGCGCGGTCGAACGGAATGTGCGGGACAGAAGCCGCCAGCGGGTGCCACGACGGGACCGGTCCGTCGGCGACTTCCCCGAAGCCCCAGATGAAGGCGTCCACCATCTGCCGGCGATCGAGCGCGAGCGTCAACGCGCGCCGCAGCCTGGGATCGTCCCACGGCGCGCGCGACGTGTTCCACACCACGCCGTAGGTAAACAGGATCGGGTAGCTCAGCACCGCCCGCTTCGCGATGCGGCGCACCACGGCTGCATGCATCGGGTTGATCCCCGCCACGTCGAGCTCGCCATCCACCAGCGCCGCGAGCTTCGTGGTCGACTCGTCCACGATCACGATCACGAACCGCTGGGTCGCCGGCGGGCCGCCCAGGGCGGCTGGAAAATCCTTGTTGGCCTCGAAGACCCAGCGCCGCCCGCTCTCGTGCGCGACGAACCGGAACGGGCCGTTGCCGACCGGATGCTCGTTGAACGTCGCGCTGCGCAGCGCCGCGTGCGGCAGCCCCGCCAGGAGGTGCGCCGGCAGGATCGCCAGATCGAAGAGCACGTCCGGAATGCGCTCCTGCGGTTTGCAGAACGTGAGCCGGACGGTGTCCGGTGCTTCGGTGCCTCTGTGCCTCGGTGCGTCGATGTTCGCGAGGCACTCCAGCTCACCCGAGCGCGGATACCCGGTCGTCGGGTCCTTCGCGGCCTCGAGTGTGAACTTCACGTCGGCGGCGGTGGTCCTGACGCCGTCGTGCCAGCGGACACCGGGCTGGAGCACGAAGGTCAGGGTGCGGTGTGCGTCGCTCCACGCCCAGGAGCGCGCCAGATACGGCATCGGCGCGAGGGCGCTGTCGTAGCGCACCAGCGTGGTGAACAGGACGTACCGCTGCAGCTGGCGAGCCAGCGGCTGCGTCGTGAGCAGCGGATTGATGGACTGGAGGTCCGCGCCCGAGGCGTAGAACACCGTTCCCGCGGGCTCCGGGGAACGGCAGCCCATGAGGGCAAGGGCGAGCAGCAAGCGACGAACGTGCACAGAGGCGGAAACTAGAGAATTGCGCTCCGCGGCGCGAGATTGGCGCGATGCGCCTGGTGCTCGCACGGCGGATCGCCCTCGCGGCGGTGACGGTGCTGATCGTGCTGACCGTCACGTTCGCGGGGCTCCACCTCGCGCCCGGCGATCCCGTCCGGCTCTATCTGGGCCCGGCCGCGGACCCCTCGGCCGCCGCGATGATGCGCCACCAGCTGGGATTGGACCGATCCCTGCCGGTCCAATATGCCCACTGGCTGACGCGCTTCGCGTCCGGCGACTGGGGCACCAGCATCGCCGCACACCGCAGCGTCACGGGCGTACTCCTCGACGCCCTGGGACCCACCGTGCTGCTCGCGGGCGCCTCGCTCCTGCTCACGTACGTGCTCGGCGTCGCCATCGGGGGCTTGCAGGCCGCGCGCCGACGCAGCCGAACCGACGCCCTGCTCACCACCTTCACGACTGCGCTCCAGTCGGTGCCCTCGTACGTGCTCGGCCTGGGACTGGTGCTCGTGTTCAGT
>JBIOIA010000069.1:0-11733 GCA_044449445.1 Gemmatimonadales bacterium | reverse complement strand
GTCGGGTGGTGGCCGAGGGGCCGCCAGAGGCGGTCGTGAAGCTGCCCAAGTCGCACACCGGGAGGGCATTGGCCGGCGTGCTGGCGGCGCATGCCAAGTCGGCCTAGATTGGCGAGTTAGCGAAACTTTCCGGCGTGTCGGAGCGTCGGTACGAGGAACCCGGTGCAGGGAGCGCCACCATCATCAGTCCAGCAGACTTCGCCGGCTACGCTACCGTGGTGGTACTGGCCATGGGCACAATGGGGTTGCTGGCCGCGATTGCCCGGCGTATAGCGGGACCGTACGGCAGGGGCCGCGTGGCCAGGGATGCGTTGCGCCAGTTCGGAGGGGGCGAGGGGGGCGCGCACGCGATCGAGGAATTGCGCGACGAGGTGGACCAGCTGCGCGCCGAGGTCTCGGACCTGAGGGCGCGCTCGGCCGAGCTGGACGACATCCAGAACCGTCTCGATTTCGCCGAGCGGATGCTGGCGCAGGTGCGCGAGAAGAACGCGCTGCCCTCACCGAGGAACGGCTGAGTGGAAGACATCCTCGCGATCATCATGGTGTTCGGCACCGGCATGCTCGCGGTGGTCGCGTTCAGCCCGATCGGCAAGGCGATCGCCGAGCGGCTGCGCGGCCACTCGGCGCAGCCGCTGCCCACCGAGGAAATCGACGACGTGCGCGCGCAGCTGCAGAGCATCCAGGAGCAGATCAGCGAGCTGGCCGAGCGGCAGGACTTCACCGAGCGGCTGCTCGCGAAGGCGAAGGACAAGGCGGCGATCGGGCCCGCGAAGGAGACGACCTGATGCAGTCGGCGCCCGATCCCAACATCATCGTCCCGGTGTTCGGCATGCTCACGGGCGTCGCCATCACGGGCATGATCGTCATGGGCCCGATCGGCCGCACCATCGGCGACATCGTTCGCCACCTGTTCGGCGCGGACCGGAAGGACGCCGCGGTGGCCGCGGGCGAGCTGGACGAGTTGCGCGATCGGCTCGATACCATCAGCCACCAGCTCGCGGAGCTGGCCGAACGGCAGGATTTCACGGAGCGGATGCTGGCGCAGGTGCGGAAGGACAAGGCGCTGACTGGCGGAACCGACGTCGCCGGGTGAAACCTTCGTGGAGGGCGCGGCGTACGTCGAAGGACAAGGAGCAGCAATGACATCCAAGGAAGACGTCGAGAACTTCATCACTCGGCTCGAGACCGAGGGCGTCCACGCCAAGGAAGTGAAGCCCGGCCTGTGGGTGCTGTCGGGCTCGCAGGACAGCCCCGAGGTCGCCGTGCACTACAACCCGCCGGTACTCCTGATGCGGGTCAAGGTGCTCGACCTGGGCAAGCAGGGCGGGAAGGACAAGAAGAGCACGAAGGAGGAGCTCTACAAGCACCTCCTGCGGCTCAACGCGACCGACCTGGTGCACGGGTCCTACGGCATCGACGACAACGCCGTCGTGCTGACGGACGCGCTGGAGCTGGAGAACATGGATTTCAACGAGTTCCAGGCCAGCTATGATTCACTGATGCTCGCGCTCGCGTCGCATCTTCAGACGCTCGCCCCTTACCGGCAGGCATGAGCCATGGGAATCTTTGACCGTCTGACGACGATGATCCGGTCGAACCTCAACGACCTGATCTCGAGCGCCGAAAATCCGGAGAAGATGCTGAACCAGCTGGTGCTCGACATGCGCAGCCAGCTGGCGAAGGCCAAGCAGCAGGTGGCCGCGGCGATCGCCGACGAGAAGCGGCTCCAGGCCCAGGCCGAGCAGGAGAAGAAGCTCGCCGAGGACTGGGAGAAGCGCGCGATGCTCGCGGTGCAGGAGGGGCGCGACGACCTGGCGAAGCAGGCGCTGCTGCGCCACGCCGAGCACATGACGAACGCGCAGCAGCTCGACGAGACATGGCGCAAGCACGCGGCCGAGACCGAGTCGCTCAAGAACTCGCTGCGCACGCTCAACGACAAGATCGAAGAGGCGAAGCGCAAGAAGAACATCCTGATCGCCCGGCAGCGGCGCGCGGAGGCGCAGCAGCGCATCCACGAGACGATGTCGTCGATGAGCGACAAGAGCGCGTTCGAGACCTTCGAGCGGATGAGCGAGCGCATCGAGCACAACGAGCGCAAGGCGCTCGCCAACGTCGAGCTGTCGGAAGAGCTCGAGGGCGACCAGCTCCAGAAGCAGTTCGCGCAGCTCGAGTACAAGGCCGACGCCGACACCCAGCTGCTCGCGCTCAAGCAGCGCATGGGACTGATCGGCCCGGGGAAGGGCGAGCCCACGAAGCAGCTCAAGTCGGGCTCCAAGGCCGGCGACGTGCAGGACGCCGAGCTGGTGGACGACGAGGGCGAGAAGAAGTAGCCGGTCGTGACCGCTCCCGCCCCCGCCGCCCAGGTTGCCGCGCCGCGCCGGGCGGCGGGGGTCTGGTTTCTCGTCCTCGCCCTCGTCGCGTTCGTGCTGGTCAAGATCGCGGACCTGCTGCTCGTCCTGTTCATCGCCGCGCTGCTCGCCGTCGTGCTCGGCGGCCTCACCGACATCCTCAGCCGCCGGTTGCGCGTGCCCCGCGGGCTCGGGCTGGTGCTCTCGCTGGCGCTCATGCTCGGCCTCCTGGCGGCGCTCGTGTCCCTCCTCGCGCCGGCGGTCGGGAACCAGGTCCAGGACTTCGCCGAAGCCGTGCCGCGCTACTTGGCCGCGTTCGACCAGTGGCTGCGCAGGCTCGCCGCCTCGTCCGCGTTCCTGCGCCGCACCGGCATCGCCTCATCGGAAACGGGCATCGTGACCACCGCGATCAACGACGCCATCGCGTTCGCCCGGCGCAGCGTGTTCGAGTACGCCACGGCCGGCGGAGCGCTCGCGATCGACTCGGTTGCCGTCATCGTCATGGCGCTGTACCTGGCGTGGCGGCCTTCGCTGTACCGCGACGGCATCGTGCAGATCGTTCCGCCGCGCGCGCGAGCCGTTGCCCGGGTCATCTTCGACGACGCCAACGATACGTTGCGCGCGTGGGCCGGGGCGCAGCTTCTCGCGATGGTCGTCCTCGCCACCCTGACCGGGATCGGCCTGTGGGCGATGAGCGTGCCCTACTGGCTGGCGTTCAGCGCGCTCGCCGGTGTCGTCGTGATGATCCCGTTCTTCGGCTCGATCGTCTCGACCCTGCTGCCGGCCCTCCTCATCCTGCCCGAGCGCGGCCCGATCGCGTTCCTCGCGGTGGCGTCCATCGGTGTGGTCGTGCATATCATCGAGGCCAACGTCGTCGGCCCGCTGATCATGCAGCACAAGGTCGCGCTGCCGCCCGTGCTCACCATCTTCAGCGTGCTCGTCATGGGCCGCCTGGCCGGCCTGCTCGGCCTGTTCGTGGCGGTGCCACTGCTCGCGACCCTCCTCGTGGTGCTGCGCCACGTGGTCATCTATCAGCTCTACGGCGAGCGGCCGGGAGAGCCGATGGCGCACGCCGTGCTCCGGCCTTCGCGCTCATCCATGGCGGCCACGGCGTGAGCATGTCTCGTCATGCCGTGATCGTCGGGCTGCTCATCGCGCTGCCCGGTGCGCTTGCCGCGCAGGACCGCGCGCCCGCCCTCGACACCGCGCGCATCGACTCGATCGTCGCGGCCGGCATGACCGCGCGCCGGCTGGTCGGCCTCTCGGTGGGCATCATGGAGGACGGCCGGATCGTCTTCGTGAAGGGCTACGGCACCGCGAACCTCGCCAATCACGCGCGCGTGGACACGACCACGCGGTTCGCGATCGGATCAGTCACCAAGCAGTTCACCAGCGCGATCGTCCTCCAGCTCGCCGCCGAGGGGAAGCTCTCGGTGGACGATCCGGTGGCGAAGTACCTGCCGGACCTGACACGCGCGGGCGACATCCGGCTGCGCGACTTGATGGGGCACGTCTCCGGTTACCCGGACTACTACCCGCTCGACTTCGTGGACCGCAGGATGCTCGTCCCGATCAGCGCCGACTCGCTCGCGCGCTGGTACGGCCACCAGCCGCTCGATTTCGAGCCGGGCACGCGCTGGTCGTACAGCAACACGGGATTCATCATCCTCGGGCGGATCGCCGAGCTCGTGACGCATCGGCCTTACCCTCGACTGCTGAGGGAGAGGATCTTCGCCCCGCTCGGCATGCGCCACACAGCCTACGAGCCGGCACGGCGCGACGCCTCGTACGCGCAGGGCTATGCGTGGTTCGGCCTGGGCGATCCCGAGCCGGCCCTGCCCGAGGCCCCGGGCTGGGCCGCGGCGGCGGGCGGAATCTGGTCCACTCCGAGTGACCTGCTGATCTGGGACCGTGCGCTGCTCGCCGGCCGCGTCGTCCCGGTCGAATTCCTCCACATGATGACGAGCGCGCGGCAACTCGTGAACGGCGCCAGCACCAACTACGGCTTCGGGCTTTCGATCGGCGTCTTCAACGGCGACACGATCTATTCGCACGGCGGCGCTGTGAGCGGGTTCGCCGCGCAGAACACGATGGTGCCGCGTACTCGTTCGGCCGTCGTGGTGCTGTCCAACGCGGAGGCATCGGTCACGTCCGGCCCGCTGGTGCGGATGGCGATCTCGTCGCGGCCGCCGCCGCCGGTCCGCGACTCCTCGCGGCCAGCGCCCGCCGCGAACGCAACGGCCGATCCGCGTCCGGTGCCCGCCGTGCGGGGACCGAATGCGACCGACCAGGCGACCACGCTGTTCCGCCAAGTGCAGGCGGGGCAGGTGGATCGCTCGCTCCTGGGCGAGGAATTCAGCTGGTGGCTGAACGACGAGCGGGTGCGCCGCGCCGCCGAGCACCTGGCGCCGCTCGGCGAGCCGACGCGCGTCGAGCGGCTCTCGCGCGCCGAGCGCGGCGGGCTCGAGGTCACGGTGACGCGCTTCACCTTCCCCGCGCGCGCGATCACGGCGTTGATGTACCGGTCGCCGGACGGCAAGGTGCAGGAGTTCCTCATTCGAGAGCAGTAGATTTCCGCCGCCATGTCCCAGCCCAGATTCCTGATCATCGCCGACGGTGCGTTCGGCCCCGAGACCTCGAAGACCGCCAACTCCGCCATCCGCTACCTGCCCGACCGAATCGTCGCGGTGCTCGACAGCCACGCGAAGGGTCGCACCAGCCAGGAGGTGCTCGGCTTCGGCGGCGCGATCCCGGTGGTGAAGACCATGGCCGAAGGGCTCGCGCGTGACCCGACGGCCGTGCTCATCGGCATCGCGCCAATGGGCGGCAAGCTGCCGGACGAGTGGCGGGCGTGGATCCTGGCGGCGATCGATCGCGGCCTGGACATCTGGAGCGGCCTGCACACGCATCTCGGCGACGACCAGGAATTCGCCGCCCGTGCCCGTGCGAAGGGCGTCGCGCTCAAAGACCTGCGCCGGCCGCCGGCCGTGCTGCCGGTTTCGGACGGCCGGGCGCGCGACGTGGACGCGCTGGTCGTGCTCAGCGTCGGAAGCGACTGCAACGTCGGCAAGATGACCGCGCAGCTCCAGCTGGTGGCTGATCTCAGGGCGCGCGGTTTGCGCACGCGCTTCGCGGCCACGGGGCAGACCGGCATCCTGATCGAGGGCTGGGGCACGGCGGTGGATGCCGTCGTCGCCGACTTCATCGGAGGTGCCGCCGAGCAGCTGGTGCTCGAGGCGGCGGAAGACGCGGACGTCGTGCTGGTCGAGGGGCAGGGCAGCCTGATCCATCCCGGCTATTCCGGCGTCACGCTCGGCCTGCTGCACGGCAGCTGCCCGCGCGCGATGATCCTGTGCCACCAGAGCTCGCGGACCCACATCGGCGACTACAGCGGCCGCGAAGCCTGGGTGCCGATCCCGCCGCTCAGTGACCTCGTGCGCATCCACGAGGATGCGGCGCGGCCGGTGCACCCGGCCAAGGTGATCGGAATCGCGCTCAACACGTACGACCTGTCCGACGCCGACGCCCGGCGCAGGGTCGCGGAGGCCGAACGGACGACGGGCCTGCCGGCGACCGACCCGGTGCGCTTCCCTTCCACTCCGCTCGTGGACGCCATCGCCAGGGCGCACTCCGACTGGAAGAAATCGCGCGCGCGCTGAGCGCGATCCGCCTCTCGCTTGTCGCGTAGAATCGACCCGCGCCGCCTAGCGCGGGTGACGGACCCTCCAGACCTCCATCCCATCTTCGCCCCGCTCCGGCAGCTCCGGAGCGGTGCGGCCGATCGGCCGCCCTCACGCGAAGGAGGGTGTGGGTATGAGTTGCGACCTTGGGGGTGCAGTCGGCTCGGGTCTCGTTCTGGAGCTCGCGAGCGCTGCTGTCATGATTTTCGGCGCTGCGGCGTTTCCGCTGTTCCAGTCCGCGCTGTCCGGTTACATGCAGTCCATGGTGAACTTCGCCTCGTGCATGCTCGCGATGATGTGACCGGGCGGCCCGGCCGCGCGCAGCGCGTGGAATTGCCCCGCGCCGCCGCGTGCGGGTGACGGCTCGTTGATCGCTTCCTTCTACTTTGGCGCCGCCCCGGGAGGTCCGGGGCGGCGTGGCCGTTCCGGGCCCGCCGTCGTTCGCGGGAGAACACGATGGACTGCTCGCTCACCCTCGTGCTCGTGACCGAAGGCCCGGCCCGGATCGCCGCGTCCGTTCTGGCGGAGCGTTTTCCGCACGTGCGCTGCGAGACGGGCTCGGTGCTGGTGGCCGTCGGCAGGCGCGAGACGCCCGAGAGCGTCCTCGCCTACTGCCGGGAGCGCCGCATCGGCATCGTCGCCTCGTGCGTCGTGTCGCGGACGGTGCATCCGCCGCCACGTCGAATGGAGAGGGTGTCACAATGAACAACGAGAAGCGCTTGTGGCTGCTTTCCGCGGCGGTCGTGCTCGCGGGGATCGTCGGGGGCTGCGCGCACGACCGGCAGATTGCGTCGGCGCCTCAGACGGATCCGACGGAGAGCACAGGCCTCTGGGGAGGACCTCCACGGCTACCGCACGGCCGCGCGTCGGTCGCCTGGGTTGGAGGCCTCCACACCGAGGCCATGCAGCAGTGGATGAGAGGTCGCAGCGCATTCGCGCTGCTCCGCAGGGGGGATGCCTGTGCCCGGGCCCTTCAACTCGCGCGGGCATTCCTGCCTGACGTGAAGCGGGCGACAGGTCACGCGACCGAAGGCCTCGACGCGGTCTTTGAACGTGCCATCAGGGGGGCCGGCGTCCGGGCAGGCTGCGACGAACCGGCGGAGCCGCCGTCCGTCCTCCAGGCATCTGCGTTCGCCGCGCTGGAAACCGCCGACGACAGCGTGACGGGCGCGTACGAACAGTTCATTCCTCAGCTGAAGAGCGCCCTCGGCAGCGCGACCTCGCCGGACCAGGTGGCCGCCGCGGCCGATCAGGTGCTGAGCCAGGCCTCCTCGCTGCCCGAACCGGACTTCGAGGTCCTGGCGGCTGTTGCGTCGCTCGAGACCTCTTCGGCGTGGTATTGGTACGAGTACGGGGTCGCCGGAACCGGCGGCGGCACCCAGCCCATGCTCGTGTCCGAGACAGCCGGGTTCTCGTGGCTGGGATTCGCCGAGGCTGACCTGGAGGGCGCCATGGCGGGGGTTACTCTGGCGAGGGCGGTCGGCGCAGTCCACCCGTATCTGCTGGCCGCCGCTCTTTTCGGCGGGGCCGCCATCGGGTCGGGAATCTATGCCTATCAGAACATGGAATGAGGGAGGGACAATGACACGCCGAGGCCGTGGACTCGACGTCCTGGATCACCTGGTGCATGTCGCCTGGACCGTCTTCGCGGTTGTGGGGATGTTCACGCTTGTTCGCGTGCCGGGAAACCGCTCCGCGCTCAGCCAGCTCGGCTGGCCCATCGGCCTCGGATTGCTCGCGGGAGTGCTCACGAGCCCGTCGGTCCTCAGGTGGATTCGCCCCAGGCTTCACCAGAGGCATCCGAACCTGTTCGAGGACCCAACGGTCCGGCCCTAGCTCGCGACGTCGGCTTCTCTCGGGCGCTGCTGGTATCCCACCACTTGGGACGCCGGCAGCGCCCGGGCCGTTTCTACGAGCGCCGGCAGGTATTCGGCCGGCGGCATAAACCGCAGGCCCAGCACCTGCCGGGCCCGTTCGTTGGCCAGCACCGACATCCAGCGCCCGCTCCACGGCGAGCAGCCGGGGAGCAGGCCGCGCCGCTCCAGCTCGGCGCGGGGAACCGGTTTCAGGACGACGGCGCGACCCAGCTGACGGCCGACCGGCGCCAGCATCTCCTCCAGCGTCAACGTCTCGTCCTGCGCGATGTTGAGGCAGCTGCCCGCGGGCACGCCCGGCTCGCCCGCGCGGAGCGTCGCCTTCACCACGTCGCCGCCGAACACGTGGCGCAGCCGGAGCGCGTCCTGGTCGTCGGGGATCAGGATCGGGCCGCCGTCCAGCAACCGGTGGACGTAGGCCGCGAGCCGCGTGTAGTGGTCGCGCGGCGAGTTGATCATCGGCATGCGCAGCGACACAAAAGGAAAGGCGTGCGAGCGAAATGCCGTCCTGAGCGCGTCCTCGGCGGCGCGCTTGTCCACGCCGTAGCGCCAGTTGTCGTGGTCGATCGTGCTCGAGGTGGGCGGCTCCACCATGACGGGGCCGTCGTAGTCGTCTTCGCCGAACGGCGCGGTGAGCCCGGTGCGCACCAGATACACCTGGCCGGTGCTCCAGAACACGTAGCGACCCACCCGGCCGTCGAGCACTCGCGCCGCCGCCTTGGCGTCGGGCCCCGCGTAGAGCGTGGTGTCCACGACCAGATCGAATGCTCGCCCGCGCAACGCGACCTCGAGCGCGGCGGCGTCCGACCGGTCGGCGCGCAGGCGCAGCACCTCGCGCGGCAGATCGGCCCGCGTCACGCCACGATTCAGCACCGTGACCCGGTCGCCGCGCGCGACGAGCGCGGCCACGAGGTCGGGGCCGAGGTTGCGGGTGCCGCCGATGACGAGGGTGGAGCGGGGCATTGGAACGAAGGTATCTTTCACCATGCCGCTCCGCCTGTTCAATACCCTCAGTCGCCAGATCGAAGACTTCAAACCGCGGGATCCGAAGAGGGTCACGCTGTACACCTGCGGCCCGACGGTCTGGAACTACGCCCACATCGGCAACTTCCGGACCTTCGTGTTCGAGGACGTGCTGCGGCGCTACCTCGAGTACTCGGGCTTCGGCGTCCTGCACGTCATGAACCTGACCGACGTGGACGACCGCACGATCAACGCCGCGAACCAGGCGGGCGTGAGGCTCGCCGAGCACGTCAAGCCGTTCACGCAGGCGTTCTTCGAGGACCGCGACTACCTGCGCATCGAGCCGGCCACGCACTACCCGGCCGCGACGACGCACATCCCGGCGATGATCGCGCTCGTGGAGCGGCTCCTGAAGAAGGGCGTGGCGTACAAGGGCGAGGACGGGTCGGTCTACTTTGCGATCGCGAGGTTTCCAGGCTACGGGAAACTGTCGAAGGTCGAAAGCCGAACGCTGAAGGACGGCGCGCGCGTGGACTCGGACGAGTATTCGAAGGAGGATGCGCGCGACTTCGTGTTGTGGAAGGCGGCGAAGCCGGACGATGAGGCCGCGGGCGCGGCGTGGGACGCGCCGTTCGGCCGCGGGCGGCCCGGCTGGCACCTCGAGTGCTCGGCGATGGCGCAGCAGTACCTCGGCGACACGATCGACATCCACGCCGGCGGCGTAGACCTGATCTTCCCGCACCACGAGGACGAGATCGCGCAGAGCGAGGCCGCGAGCGGCAAGCCGTTCGCGCGCGTCTGGATGCACGGGGAGTTTCTTCAGGTGGGCGGCACGAAGATGTCGAAGCGGTTCGGCAACTTCCTGACGGCGCGCGATCTCAAGGAAGGTGGCTGGGACGCCGCGGCAATCCGCTACCTGTTCGGGCAGACGCACTACCGCAGGCAGCTCAACTTCACCGACGACGCGATCAAGGCCGCCTCACAGGGTGCGCAGCGACTGGCCGAGCTGCGCCGCCGCCTCGTCGAGCCGCCGGCCGGGGCGCTGGGAAGGAGCGGCGCGCTGGCCGATGCCGCGGCGCGTATGGAGACCGGCTTCCGTGCCGCGATGGACGAGGACCTCGACGTGCCGGGCGCGCTCGCCGTACTCATGACGTTCGTGCGCGAGGCCAACGCGGAGCTCGACAAGGGCGACGTGGCGGCGGGCGCGCGCCAGGCGGCGCTCGAGGCGTTCGACCGCGTGACGCGTGTGCTCCAAGTCGTTCCCCGACAGCTCGTGGTCGAGGCTAAGGGTGCGTCCATAGCTGTGACCGGTGGCACCTCTGGGTTCCTCGTGATCCCAGCGTGGGTGAGCGAGCTGGCCGAGGAACGCCGCCGTGCGAAGGCGGCCCGCGACTTCGCCCGCGCCGACCAGATCCGTAAGACCTTGCTGGACAAGGGATTCGAAGTGCGGGATACCAGGGACGGCGGGTTCGAGGTTCGCAGGGTAACTCCGCCTCCCACCGATACTTGACCCCATGTTGGTATCCCGGTTATGCTTCAAGGCTAGCGCGGTCAGGGATTGAGCTCAGCGCTGACGTAGCTCAGCTGGTAGAGCAGCTGATTTGTAATCAGCAGGTCCTGGGTTCGAGTCCCAGCGTCAGCTCCAGTGGAGAAGGAGACGTCAATCGCCGCACAGATCACCCCGCGAGAGCGCACCGCGGGGTGATCTGTTCAGCGGCAACGGGCTCGAGAGGGAAGGCGATGCGGACGCTTGGTGGGGTGCCGGAGCGGTCAATCGGAGCAGACTGTAAATCTGCCGGCCATGCGCCTACGAAGGTTCGAATCCTTCCCCCACCACTGCTGCCTGGAGCGGTTGCGGGTGTAGCTCAGTTGGTAGAGCGTCAGCCTTCCAAGCTGAGGGTCGCGGGTTCGAGTCCCGTCGCCCGCTCGCTCGCGTAGCTCAGTCGGTAGAGCGCATCCTTGGTAAGGATGAGGTCACCGGTTCAATCCCGGTCGCGAGCTCTGCGATAAGGCGAGTCGAAAGTCGAAAGTTGAAAGTTCAACGCGACCCGACTCGGTGTGTTCCTGCTTTCAACTTTGAACTTTTGACTTTCAACAGGTAGTCCAATGGCCAAGGCGAAGTTCGAGCGGACGAAGCCGCACGTGAACGTCGGGACGATCGGGCACGTGGACCACGGGAAGACGACGCTGACGGCGGCGCTGACGAAGGTGTCGGCGGAGCAGGGCTGGGGGACGACGTACGTCAGCTACGATCAGGTGGCGAAGGCCTCGGAGAGCCAGGGGCGGCGCGACCCGACGAAGATTTTGACGATTGCGACGAGCCACGTGGAGTACAGCACGCCCAAGCGGCACTACGCGCACGTGGACTGCCCGGGGCACGCCGACTACGTGAAGAACATGATCACGGGGGCGGCGCAGATGGACGGGGCGATCCTGGTGGTGTCGGCGGTGGATGGGCCGATGCCGCAGACGCGGGAGCACATCCTGCTGGCGCGGCAGGTGAACGTGCCGGCGATCGTGGTGTTCCTGAACAAGTGCGACCTGGTGGACGACGCGGAGCTGCTGGACCTGGTGGAGCTGGAGGTCCGGGAGCTGCTGACGAAGTACGAGTTTCCGGGCGACGATACGCCGGTGATCCGGGGCAGCGCGATCAAGGCGATCGCGGGCGAGGCGGCGGCGGTCAAGGGGATCATGGAGCTGTTCACGGCGATCGACACGTTCATCCCGGAGCCGAAGCGGGACATCGACAAGCCCTTCAACATGCCGGTGGAGGACGTGTTCTCGATCACGGGCCGGGGGACGGTGGCCACGGGGCGGGTGGACCGGGGCAAGGTGAAGGTGGACGAGGAGCTGGAGCTGGTGGGCTTC
>JBIOIA010000068.1:0-11772 GCA_044449445.1 Gemmatimonadales bacterium | reverse complement strand
GTGCTGCCGGACGGTTCGCTGCATCGCTCGAGCAACTGGAAGGAGCTGACGTCATGAACCGGTTCCAGACCGCCTCGCTGGTGACCCTGCGGATGCTCGTGGGGTGGCACTTCTGCTACGAAGGCCTCGCCAAGCTGCTCGACCCGTACTGGACCTCGGCGGGCTACCTCTCGGCGTCGCAATGGTGGTTCAAGGGCCTGTTCATCCATCTCTCTGCCAACCCCACGGCGATGAGGCTGATCGACGGCGTGAACGCCTGGGGTCTCGCGCTGATCGGCCTGCTGCTCATCGTGGGCTCGCTGAATCGCATCGCCGCCGTGGCGGGGATGGCGCTGCTGTTCCTCTACTACATCGCCGCACCGCCGCTCGTTGGGCTCAGCTACCCCATACCCGCGGAGGGCGCCTACCTGATCGTGAACAAGGTCCTGATCGAACTGGCCGCGCTGTGGGTGCTGCTGGTATTTCCGACCGCGCGCCAATTCGGCCTGGATGCTCTTCTGCATCGCCGCGCCGCCGGGCAGGAGCCCAGCGCGACGCAAGCGTGAGGAGGCGTACGCCATGAGCGACACGTCATTGTGGGACAAGATCAACCGGCGCACTCTGCTGAAGGCGCTGATCTCGGTGCCGGTCCTCGGCGGACTGGCTCTGAGCGTGCTCAAGAAGAAGTCCATGGACGACGCGAAGCGGCGCGCGCTGCTCGCCGACCTGGGCGTGAGCGAGGGCTCGCCCGCCGTGATTCCCAACGCGATCTCGCGGCCGCCCAGCCGGACCATCCGGCTGGGCATCATCGGGTTCGGCGGCGAAGGCGAGTCGCTGGCCCGCCACGCGGGCTTCGCGCATCCCGAGTGGCTGGACGACCAGCGTAAGGCAGTGGACGCAGACCCGCGCAACAAGGAGCTCGACACCTATCTGCACCAGGACGACGTGCACGCCGCGCTGACCTCCGTGTGCGACCTGTTCGACGTGCGCGCCGAGCGGGCGATCGCGGCCTCGCGGGTGGACACGCGGCCGAGCGGCGGGCGGGCGCTGCCGCCCGCGAAGCGCTACCGCCGCTACACCGACCTGCTGGCGAGCGACGACGTGGACGCGGTCATCATCGCCACGCCGGACCACTGGCACGCGCGCATCGCGCTGGCCGCGGTGGACGCGGGGAAGCACGTCTACTGCGAGAAGTGCATGACGCGCACCGAGGCCGAGGCGCTCGCCCTGCACGAGGCCGTGAGCCATTCGAACATCGTGTTCCAGCTCGGCCACCAGAACCGTGCGTCCGCGGCACACAACAAGGCTCGCGAGGTGATCGCGGCAAACATCCTCGGCAAGGTCACGCTGGTCGAAACCACCACCAACCGAAATTCCCCCGGCGGCGCATGGGTGTGGGACATTCACAAGGACGGCAACCCGCATACGATCGACTGGGAGCAGTTCCAGGAGCCCGCCGCGCACCGCGTGCCGTTCAGCCCCGAACGCTTCTTCCGGTGGCGCTGCTGGTTCGACTACGCCACCGGACTCTCGGGCGACCTGCTCTCGCACGAGTACGACGCGGTGAACCAGGTCATGCAGATGGGCATCCCGCACACCGCCAGCTCGAGCGGCGGCACGTACTTCTACAAGGACGGGCGGGACGTCCCGGACGTGTTCCAGGCCGTCCTGGAGTATCCCGAGCGCGACCTCACGGTCGTCTACAGCGCCACGCTCGCCAACGGCCGCGACCGCGGCCTGACGTTCATGGGCCACGACGCCAGCATGCAGCTCGGCAACGGCCTCACGGTGTGGGTGGAGGGTGAGTCCACGCGCTTCAAGAAGCGGCTGGAGAGCCACGAGATCGATCCGTCCGTGCCGATGTTCACCTACCAGCCCGGCTTCGGCGGCATCGACGCGGTCACGTCGGCCTCGACCGAGTATTTCGCGAGCCGCGGGCTGCTGTACACGTATCACGGCGGACGGCGGTTCTCGGCGTATCACCTGCACGTCAAGGAATGGCTGGACGCGATCCGCGAGGGCGGCCGGACGAGCTGCAACATCGAGCGCGGGTTCGAGGAGGCGATCACGTGTCACATGGCCACGCGCTCGTTCCTCGAGGGACGCCGGGTGACCTGGGATCCGGTGCGGCGGCGCATTGCGTAGCAGATGAGAGGGCGTCTTCCTTCGCCGCCGCGCGGGCGGTAAACTGAGCGCGTGAAGATCGCGTTCATCGGCTCGCACGGCGTCGGCAAGACCACCCTCTGCTTCGACCTCGCGGGCCGCCTCAAGCGCCTCGACCTCGCCGTGGACATCGTCAAGGAAGTCGCGCGCGCCTGTCCGCTGCCGATCAACCAGGACACCACGCTCGAGGCGCAGGAGTGGATCCTCCACACCCAGATCGCCGAGGAGATCGCGGCCCTGAGCCGCTACCAGGTGGTGATCTGCGATCGCTCGGTGCTCGACAACTACGCCTATCTCACCGTCCGCGCCGGCCGACGCCCCGAGTACGACAAGCTGGTGCAGACCTGGGTGGCGACCTACGACGGCCTGTTCAAGGTGCCCATCCTGACGCCGCCCTCCTTCGACGGCACCCGCGACGTCTCGGCCGCATTCCAGGCCGAGGTGGACCGGACGATTGACGGCCTGGTCGCGGAGCTGAGCGTGCCGTGCCACCGCCTCGATCCCAGGAACCGCGACGGCTGGGTGGACGCCGTGCTCGCGGCCATGAAGTTCCCCGCAACACCCCCGCAGATAGACCTGTTCTCGGCACGCACCGGCTGACGCCGGCGCGTGTGCAAGTTTTCCCGCCTCGCTCGTCCCCCGATGTGACCCCACTCGGGAGACGGACCGTGAACACGCGCGCCCTGCTCATAGTCGCGACCCTGGCCCTTCCGGCGAGCGCCGGCCTGGCCCAGGACCGTCCTGCCGCCACCATGCCGGCCTTCGCGTCCGACAGCGAGCTCGTGGCGTACCTGCGCCGCGCGCTGGCCGAGGGCGGATCGCCGCGCGGCATGCACACGGACAATGCCGGCGCCGCCATGGGCGCGGCGCAGGCGCCGACCATGGCGGCGGCGTCCGCGGACGCCATCACGAACATTCAGCAAGCGGGCGTGGACGAGGGCGACATCGTCAAGTTGCACGGTGACTACCTGGTCATCCTGCGTCGCGGCCGGCTGTTCACCGTCGCGGTCGGCGACAACGCTCTGAGGCCGGTGGACGCGGTGAATTCGTTCGGCCCCGGCATCGATCCCGGCGGCACGTGGTACGACGAGATGCTGATCTCGGGGGACAAGGTCGTCGTGATCGGCTACAGCTACGAGCGCGGCGGCACCGAGGTGGGCATCTTCCGCATCTCCGACAACGGATCGCTGCGGTACCTCTCGACGTTCCAGCTCCGCTCCAACGATTACTACTCCTCGCGCAACTACGCCGCGCGGCTCATCGGCAGCCGGCTGGTGTTCTACGCGCCGATCTACCTCGGCTGGGGCGGCGAGAACATCCGCGACATGCTGCCGGCGATGCGGCGCTGGAGCCGCCAGCCGGAGGGCCGTGGCTTCGAGCCGATCGCGCTGCCGGAACACTTCTATCGTCCCGCAGGCTGGCATGCGACCGCCAACGTCGCGCTCCACACAATCACGTCGTGCGATCTCGCGGCCGCGCAGATCAAGTGCGAAGCCAGCGTGGTCGTCGGTCCGCCCGGCAACGTGTTCTACGTCTCGGAGCAGTCGGTGTTCGTGTGGATGATGGGCTGGCAGGCCCCGCGGTTCGCCGATGCAAGGGTCGGCGCGCTGCTGGTCCGGATCCCGCTGGACGGCGGCGCTCCCAGCGCGATGAGCGTCGCCGGCAGTCCGGTAGACCAGTTCTCGTTTCTCGACAGCGGCGACGGCTACCTCAACGTGATGACGCGCGGCGGAGCGGCGGGCGACGCGATGTGGTCGGGCGAATACGCCAGCGGGCCGGCGGCGCTGCTGCGCCTGCCCATCTCGCGCATGGGTGACGGCAGCCGCGCGGCCCCGTCATGGTGGTATCGGGCGCTTCAGCCACCTGCTGGCGGCACGATGCAGAACCGGTTCGTCGGCAACTTCCTGCTCTACGGCTCGGGCAGCGGCTGGGGGATCGAAGGCGAAACCGACGCCAACCTGTTCGTCGTGCCGTGGCGCGGTGGCGACGCGACGACGCTGCATCTCGCGCACGGCATCGACCGCATCGAGGTCATGGGCGACCAGGCCGTGGTGGTCGGCGTGCACGGCAGCGACCTCGAGTTCAGCGGCATCCACCTCGGCCGGCGTCCCGCGGTCGAACAGCGCTACACGCTGGCGCAGGCCTCGCAGGGCGAGCTGCGCAGCCACGGGTTCTTCTATCGCGCGGACTCCGATGAGGGCGGCGTGCTGGGACTCCCGGTGCGCGAGGAGAACCAGCCGGGCTACATGCACCTGATCGAGGGATCGGCGTCCATCCTGTTCCTCCAGAACACAGACCACAGCTTCCGCCGGCTGGGCGTGCTGCACGCCGGCGCCGTGCGCAACGCCGACGACTCGTGCCGCGCCTCGTGCGTGGACTGGTACGGCAACGCGCGGCCGCTGTTCCTGCGCGGCCGGGTGTTCGCGCTGCTGGGCTACGAGATCGTCGAGGGACAACTCCGCGGCGAACAGCTGCACGAGGTGCGCCGGACCAGCTTCGCGCCGGGTTTGGTGCGTGCAGTTAGCCACAGTGCCATGTAACTGGTTGTAGATAAATAACTTACGCTGTGGCGCGTGGGGCAGGATTCCCGCACAGGCCGACCGGGCACTCCCGGCTGGCGGTCCGGCTCCTAAGTGCCGTAGCTTCAGCGCGATGAAGCGCGCCAAGCGGGCTACGCCCAAGGGCCGGCGGCTGTCCCCCAAGCAGGTGGACGCGGCGTTCCGCCGGTTCGAGAAGGCGGTCGAGAACATGCAGCTCGGGGTCACCGTCACCGACCTCGAGGGCCGCATCGTGTACGTCAATCCCGCGGATGCCGCGATGCACGGGTACCCCCACGAGGACCTGATCGGCCGCGACGTGCGGATCTTCGCCGCGCCGGGCGCGGGCAAACGCATGAGCCCGGTCCAGATCGCGGAGATGCGGACCTGGCGTCGGGAGACGGTCAACATCCGCCGCGACGGCACGCTGTTCCCGTGCCAGCTCATGTCGGACGTCGTGCGCAGCAGCACCGGCGAGCCGATCGGCGTGGTGACGACGTGCGAGGACATCACCCTGCGCAAGGCAGCCGAAGACCAGATGGCGCGCGAGGCGTTCTACGACTCGCTCACCGGGCTGCCGAACCGCGCGTTCCTCTCCGACCTCCTCGGCCGCGCGATCGGGCGCCGCAAGCGCCAGAAGGACTACACGTTCGCCGTGCTGTTCGTGGACCTCGACCGCTTCAAGGTGATCAACGACAGCCTCGGCCACGCGGCCGGCGACGAGCTGCTCAAGGAGGTCGCGCGGCGACTGCAGGACTGCGTGCGGCCGGGCGACGTGGTGGCCCGGCTGGGCGGCGATGAGTTCTGCGTATTGCTGGACGACGTCCAGGACAGCAGCGATACCACGCGCGTCGCCGAGCGCATCCAGGCGGCGCTCAAGGCGCCGATCACGATGGACGAGCGCGAGGTGTTCACGACCGCGAGCATCGGCATCGCGGTGACGAACGGCAGCATCACCGGCGTGGACCAGATCCTGCGCAACGCGGACACGGCGATGTACCGCGCGAAGGCGCGCGGCAAGGCGCGCTTCGAGGTGTTCGATCGCGGCATGCACGAGCGCGCGGTCGCGCTGCTCCAGCTCGAGACCGACCTGCGCTATGCGATCGACCAGAGCCAGTTCCGGCTCGTCTACCTGCCGGTCGTCGCGCTCGAGACGCAGCGCATCACCGGCTTCGAGGCGCTGGTGCGCTGGGATCACCCCGGGCATTCCCTCGTCCAGCCCGCCGAGTTCCTGCCGCTCGCCGAGGAAACCGGTCTGATCGTCCCGCTGGGCCGCTGGGTGATCCGTGAGGCCTGCCGCAGCATGGCCGAGTGGGTCCGGAACTTCCCCGATCTCCTCGACCTGTCGGTGAGCGTCAACGTGTCGGCGAAGCAGCTCCGCCAGATCGACCTGGTGGACCACGTGGCCAACGTGCTGCGCGAGACCGGCCTCGCGCCGTCGCGGCTCAAGCTCGAGATCTCCGAGGCCGTGCTGATGGACGACCCGGACGTCCACATCGCCGTGGTCGGCCGGCTGAGCGACCTTGGCGTCCAGGTGCAGGTGGACGACTTCGGCACCGGTTCCTCGTCGCTCAATTACCTGAGCCGCTTCCACGTGGACACCCTGAAGATCGACCGCTCGTTCGTCAGCACGCTCGGCGATCACCTGGAGCGCTCGGCGGTGGTTCAGGCGATCATCACGCTCGCCCGGGACCTCAACATCCGCGTGGTCGCCGAGGGCATCGAGACGACGCGGCAGTCGGACCGGCTCATCACGCTTCGTTGCGAGCGTGGCCAGGGCTATCTGTATTCGCACCCGGTGGATGCCGACCAGGCGTCGGCCCTGCTTCGGGAGCAGCGCACGAACTAGCGTGGATCGCGGCACCCGCAGGTTGAAGGAACGTTCATCCCTCCCACACTTCGCCTTCCTGTTTGCCGGGCTAGCGTGCCCCTGACTCACAGGCTCGAGGTGCGCCATGAAGGTCCGCGACATCATGCAGACGAAGCTCCAGGCGGTCTCTCCCGACGTCCCGGTGCTGGAGGCGGTCACGACGATGTCGGAGCAGCACCTGTCGGCGCTCCCGGTCCTCGACCTGCACGGTGCGATCATGGGCGTGATCTCGACCACCGACGTGCTCCAGGCGGAGGCGGAGGCCGACGACACGGAGGCGCGGGCGGCGCTGTTCGAGTCCTCGAATGTCAGCGACCTGATGACGGCGCGGGTCCGCACGATCGAGGCGTCGGCGGAGATCGCGGACGCCGCGCAGCAGATGCTCTACCTGGACGTGCATCGCCTGTTCGTCGTGGAGGATGACAAGCTGGTGGGTGTCGTGTCGCAGACCGACATCGTGCGCGCCGTGGCGGAGCAGCTGCGGCTCGCCGAGGTCCAGCCGTCGGGTGCCAGGGCGCATCACGCCGGGCGCCGGCACCGCGGCCCGGGCAAGACCCCGCTGGTCTAGCCGGCGAGCGCGCCGGCCGCTTCCCTGAGCGCGGCGATCAGCTCCTCCAGGTGCCGCCACTCGGTGAGGAAGCTGGTGACCATGACGCGGATGGCGCGCGTGCCGACCGTGGTGGTCGGCGAGATCCAGAGCCGGCGCTTCTCCAGCACCCGCGCCACTATCCGGTCCTGCATTGCGTCCAGCTCGGAGCCCGTCCTCCCGTCCGCCCGTCCGTCCGTCCGCCCGACGTAGCGCACCGCCGCGATGGCCGTGTCCACCGGCGTGACCTGGGCCCAGTCGCCGTCCTTCGTCAGCTCCTTGACGAACCGCTCCGTCAACGCCACCTGCTGCTCGGCTTCGCGCCCGTAGGCCTCGCGGCCCACCAGCTGGATCGCCATCCACAGCTTGAGGGCGCTGAAGGGGCGCGAGCCCTGGAGCCCGTGGTGGCGGAACTCGATCGAGCGGCCCGTATCCGGGATGTAGACGTCCGAGGCGGTGAAGGCGCGCAGCCCCGCCTCGCCGTCCCTGGTCAGGATCGCGCCGCACGGGTAGGGCATGTAGAACCACTTGTGCGGATCCATGGTGATGGAGTCGGCGCGCGCGATGCCCGTGAGGCGCGGCGCGAGTCTTGCCGAGAGCAACGCGCCGGCGGCGTACGCCGCGTCCACGTGATACCACAGGCCGAATTCCCCGGCGACGTCGGCCACGGCCTCGAGCGGATCGATGACGCCGTTGCTCGTCACGCCGGCGATTCCGACGACGCAGAACGGATCGAGCCCGCGCTCCCGGTCGGCCCGCACCATGCGCCGGAGCGCGGCGACGTCGATCCGGCTGTTCGTGTCCACCGGGACCAGGCGGATGCCGTCGCGGCCGCCCAGGCCGAGGATGTTGGCGCTCTTCTCGATCGAGAAGTGCGCCTCGGTGGAGGCGTAGATCACCGGCCGCCGGGCCAGCCCGAACAGGCCGCCGCGCGTGGTTTCCGGGAGTTTCGCGGCGAGGGCGATCTTGAGTCCCGTCGTGTTGGCGAGCGAGCCGCCGCTGGTGAGGCTGCCGAAGGCGGTCTTCGGGTAGCCGGCGACGTCGCACAGCCAGCGGATGACCTGGCGCTCGATCGCCGTGCCCGCCGGGCTGTGGTGCCAGGCGCCGAGGTTCTGGTTGAGCGCGGCGCCTAACGCTTCGGCGAACACCGCCACCGGAAGAGGCGTGGGGTTCATCAGCCCGAAGTAGCGCGGGCTCGGCAGGTTGAACGAGTTGGGGACGACGTCCTCCCGGAACCGCTCGAGCAGCGCCTGCCACGGCGTGCCGTGCTCGGGCAGCGGCTCGTCAAACAGCGCGAAGGTCGCCTGGGGCGTCGTTTCCGGCACGACCGGCAGGTCCTTCAGGGCGGCGTAGTGCCCCGCGATCCACTCGGCGACGGCCTCGCCGAGCTCGCGCACGTCCTCGGTTGCCGGATCGAAGGGGTCCGGGCTGGTTGCGGGCGGCGTAGAGCCTCCTGATGACGACATCATTACGTCAGTATTGTAACATTATAACGACAGCTAGTGCCGCAACTCCAATATAGTCAGGTCGAGTGCGCTTGACCCTCAATTGGGCCGTGGGTAAGTTTGTAAGTCTGCGGCCGAAACGGGCCGCCCGATTCAGCTTAGCAGTGCCGACGAGGGTGAATGCCGACGATCAATCAGCTGGTCCGAGCGGGCCGGCGCAACGTTGAGAAGAAGGAAAAGGCCCCCGCGCTGCGCGGGAATCCGCAGAAGCGGGGCGTGTGCACGCGGGTCTACACCACCACTCCGAAGAAGCCGAACTCGGCGCTGCGGAAGGTGGCGCGGGTGCGGCTCACCAACGGGTTCGAGGTGACGGCGTACATCCCGGGTGAGGGCCACAACCTCCAGGAGCACTCGATCGTGCTCATCCGGGGTGGCCGCGTGAAGGATCTGCCGGGCGTGCGCTATCACATCATTCGCGGCACGCTGGACGCCGCGGGGGTGAACGAGCGCAAGCAGGGGCGGTCGAAGTACGGCGCGAAGCGGCCGAAGGCGGCCAAGTGAGCCGCCGGCCACGCAACGTCAAGCGCGTGGTGCCGCCGGACCCGCGCTACGACAGCCAGACGGTGTCGAAGTTCATGAACAACCTGATGAAGGTCGGGAAGAAGTCCACGGCCGAGGGGATCTTCTACGGCGCGATGGACATCATCGAGCAGCGCACCGGGCAGCCCGGCGTGAACGTGTTCAAGCAGGCGCTGTCCAACGCGAAGCCGGTGGTGGAAGTGAAGAGCCGCCGCGTGGGCGGCGCGACGTACCAGGTGCCGGTGGAGGTGCGGCCGGAGCGGCGCACGGCGCTGGCGATGCGGTGGCTGCTCCAGTACAGCCGCGCCCGCGGCGAGAAGTCGATGGCCGATCGCCTGGCCAACGAGCTGATCTCGGCGTCGAAGGGCGAGGGCAACACGATCAAGAAGAAGGAAGACACCCACAAGATGGCGGAAGCGAACAAGGCGTTCGCCCACTATCGGTGGTAGGGTAGTCAAAAGTCGAAAGTTGAAAGTCGAATAGCGGTTCGACTTTCGACTTTCAGCTTTCAACTTTCAACTGACAATTTGCAGGCCGCTGCCTGAAGCGGCCTCGTCCTGGCGAGAAGGCGGCCGGACGACACGCGGAGCGAGACCTGCGGACGACTGTCCGCGCACGGTCGCCCCGCATTTTTGCTGGATAAAGGACGCAATGGCACGCATCACGTCGCTCGACAGGTATCGGAACATCGGCATCATGGCGCACATCGATGCCGGGAAGACGACTACCACCGAGCGGATCCTGTACTACACGGGCCGCACCTACAAGCTCGGCGAAGTCCATGAGGGCACGGCCACCATGGACTGGATGGAGCAGGAGCAGGAGCGCGGCATCACGATCACGTCCGCGGCCACGACGGCCCAGTGGACGCGCTTCGGCACGCCCTATCGCATCAACATCATCGACACGCCCGGCCACGTGGACTTCACCGTCGAGGTCGAGCGCTCGCTGCGCGTGCTCGACGGCGCCGTCGCCGTGTTCTGTGCCGTCGGCGGCGTGGAGCCGCAGTCCGAAACGGTGTGGCGGCAGGCCGACAAGTACGGCGTGCCGCGCCTGGCGTTCGTCAACAAGATGGACCGCGTCGGCGCCGACTTCGAGACCGTCGTGAAGGAGATCCGCGAGCGGCTCGGCGCGAAGGCCTATCCCGTGCAGTACCCGCTCGGCCTCGGCGAATTGTTCACGGGCGTCGTGGACGTCATCCGCCGCGTCGAGATCGTCTACAACGAGGAGCAGCAGGGCAAGACGTGGACCGAGGGTCCGGTGCCCAACGCGCTCAAGAACAGGGTCGAGGAGCTGCGCCACGAGCTGATCGAGGCCGCCGTCGAATACGACGACGAGCTGCTCGAGAAGTACCTCGAGAAGCACGAGCTCAGCGATGACGAGATCCGCCGCGCGATCCGCAAGGCGACCACCAGGCTCGGCATCGTGCCGATCTTCTGCGGCGCCGCGTTCAAGAACAAGGGCGTCCAGCAGCTGCTCGACGGGGTCGTGGACTTCCTGCCGAGCCCGCTGGAGATCCCGCCGATGGTCGGCCACGCGCCGCACCACGGCGAGACCCAGATCACGCGCTGCGCCGGCGACGACGAGCCGTTCGCCGCGCTCGCGTTCAAGATCGCGACCGACCCGTTCGTCGGCCGCCTCACGTTCATCCGCGTCTACTCGGGCGTCCTGAGCGCGGGCTCGTACGTCTACAACTCGACCAAGGACAAGCGCGAACGCGTGGGCCGGCTCGTGCAGATGCACGCCAACAAGCGCGAAGAGATCGAGGAAGTCCGCGCCGGCGACATCGCGGCCGTGATCGGCCTCAAGGACACGAAGACCGGCGACACGCTCTCCGACGAAGACAAGGCCGTCATCCTCGAGGCGATGAAGTTCCCGAACCCGGTCATCGACGTCGCCATCGAGCCCAAGACCAAGGCCGACCAGGACAAGCTCGCGGTCGCGCTCCAGAAGCTGTCCGAGGAAGACCCGACGTTCCGCGTCCACACCGACCCGGAGACGTCGCAGACCATCATCTCCGGCATGGGCGAGCTGCACCTCGAGATCCTCGTCGAACGGATGAGGCGCGAGTTCAAGGTGGACGCCAACGTCGGCCGGCCGCAGGTGGCCTACCGCGAGACGATCCGCCAGCGCGTCGTCGACGTCGAGGGCAAGTTCATCCGCCAGACCGGCGGCCGCGGCCAGTACGGCCACGTCGTCATCAATCTCGAGCCGGGCCCGGCCGGCAGCGGGTTCGTGTTCGAGGACAAGGTCGTCGGCGGCTCGATCCCGCGGGAGTACATCCGCCCGGTCGAGCAGGGCATCGAGGAAGCGCTCGAGAACGGCGTGCTCGCCGGCTACCCGATCGTGGACGTGAAGGTCGAGCTCACCGACGGCAGCTACCACGACGTGGACTCGAGCGAGATGGCGTTCAAGATCGCCGGCTCGATGGCCTTCAAGGAGGCCGCCCACAAGGCGCGGCTGGTCCTGCTCGAGCCGATCATGGATGTCGAGGTCGTTACGCCCGCCGAATACATCGGCGACGTCATGGGCGACCTGTCGGCCCGCCGCGGCAAGATCGGCGGCATGGCGCAGCGCGCCAACGCCCAGGTCGTCTCGTCCACGGTGCCGCTG
>JBIOIA010000067.1:0-11845 GCA_044449445.1 Gemmatimonadales bacterium | reverse complement strand
GCACCGTGCGGGGAAGTTCGAGGACCCCGCCGCGGCCGATTCGGCGCGGGCGATCGAGAAGACGTATCGCGAGGCGCTGGACACGCCCGCCTTCATCGTCGTGATGTGCGCGGTCTCGGACGATCCGGTCCGGCGCGAGGAGGACTACGGCGCCACGATGATGGCGATCCAGAACCTGCTGGTCGCCGCGGCCGCCGACGGCATCGGGACGTTCCTGCGGACCGGCGGCATCATGGAGCACCCGGACGTCATGGCGCTGGCCCGCGTGCCGGTCGGCTATCGGATCGTGGGCATCATATCCCTGGGCTACCTCGCCGGCACACCCGAGCCGACGCCCCGCAGGAAGCCGCTGGGAGAGATCGTCAGCTGGATGGAGTGACGCCCTCCGCTACTGCACCACGATCCGTCCGGTCATCGCGGCGCCGTGCACCGCGCAGTCGTAGGTGTACGTGCCGGGCGTCGCAAACGAGAACTGGTACGTGCCGGCGACCTGGATCACGCTGCTCGAGAACGACGGCGACCCGGTGGACTGCACGCTGTGACTGATGGCGCCATGCCACGTCCACTGCACCGTGCCGCCCGCGGCGATCGTATCTACCGCGGGATTTGAAGAACCATTGTGCACGCTTGTGAAGAAGTCGTCGCCGATGTTGACCGAGGCGGTCATCGGCGCTGTGGGCTGATTGCTGGCCGTGACCTGGGCCGAGTCGGAAAGTGTCCCGCCGGTCAGCACCACGTACGTCGAGCCGTTGCCCTTCGCCGTCGCGGTGGACGTGGATCCCGATGTCCCCGACGCGGCGCTCATCGTCACCACTGCCGTGTTGCGCGACGTCCATGTGATGGTCAGGCCGGTGAGCGCGCTGTCCTGGGCCGTGCCCGTGAAGACAATCGAGCCTCCCGCCGCCGCGATGGACTGCGCCGAATTGGGTGAGAGCGAGAACGTCTTCGCGTAGTGCCGCACGACGAGCGTCCTGAGGCTGCTGGCGCTTCCCGACGACGCCGTGATGTTGGCGCTGCCGTCGGAGCTTGCCGCGGTGGCGAGGCCCGTGCTGCCGTTCACCGTGGCCGCCGCCGTGTTGTTACTCGACCAGGCAACCGTCGCACTACCTATCGCGTTGCCGTTCGAGTCCTTCACCACCGCGGTGTATTGCTTGGTGCTCCCGGTCGTCTTGAGCGTGTCGCTGCCCGTGGACGAGACCGTCAGCGAGGCCGCGACCTGCGTGACGCTGATGGGTGCCTTGGCGCTGAAGCCGGAGGCCGAAGCGACCGCCGTGTCGCTCGCGCCAACTGCAAGTGCCGTCACCAAGCCAGCGGCGTTGACCGAGGCTGTGGCCCCGGTGCCGGCCCGGCTCCAGACGATGGCGGGGGCGCCGGAGACCGTCGCTCCATTGGCATCCACGACTGCAGCGCTGAGCTGCCGCGTGGAGCCGATTGCCCCGAAGGCCACACTCGTCGGCGTCATCTGAATGCCCGCGGGAACCTGCGGACCTCCGCTGCTACTCCCGCCGCAACCCCCCGAGATCAGAAGTCCGGCAATCGTGAACGCGCAAACAGCTTTCGACGTGGCAGGATTCATATGGAAACCTCGCGTTTGGGAGCGACTTTGAGTAGAACGCCGCACCATTGCCTGGGGTGAACCGCGAGTCAAGAGGTCCTGGCTCTCAAGTGACGAAGCTCCTTCACCTTAGAGAGGACACTTCTCCGTGACGTGTCCTCGCCGGGAGACAGTCCTGCGAATCTTTCGGCCCCTGGGTATCGTACTGAAACCATGAGCATCTTCGGGATCATCTCGCTGGGAGCCGCCGCAGCCTCGGGCATCGCCGGGTACGTGGGCTCCAAGGACTTCGCGCAGAAGAAGCTGCGGTTCGTGGACGCCGCGCATTCGCCGGCGGCGCCGTGGATCGCTGGCGGCATCGCGGCCCTGGTCGCCGCGCCCGTGGTGTGGCTGCTGCCGCTCGTCGGTGCGGGAACCGCCATCATCTTCGGCGCGGGCGTCGGGCTGGGCGTGAAGTCGGCGCAACGGGATCGACACCTGCTGCCTTGATGCGCGCGAGTCTGATCCTGCTCGCCGCGCTGCCGGTCAGCCTGGTAGCGCAGAATCCGGAGTACCGCTCGCCGTCCGGCGCGACGTACGTGTCCGAGCGCGACACCGGCGCGGTGGCGCGCTTGCAGGCGGCACTCAGCGCGGATAGCGGAAACCCGGACGCCTGGATCCGGCTGGGCGGCGCGCAGGCCGCGATCCGTCGCTACCGCGAGGCAATCGCCACCTATGCCGGCGGCATGGCGAAGTGGCCGGACAACGCGCTGCTCTACCGGTATCGCGGGCACCGCTACATTTCGGTGCGCGAGTTCGACAGCGCACTCGCCGACCTCGAGCGCGGCAACCGGCTCGACACGACCAACTACGACATCTGGTACCACCTGGGCGTGGTGCGCTTCGTGCGCGGTGACTTCGCCGGAGCGTCCGAGGCATTCACGCACGCGCAGCGCATGGCGCCCAACCCGAACGAGCTCGCCGGCTCGACCGACTGGCTGTGGATGTCGCTCAGCCGCGCCGGGCGCGCGGCCGACGCCGCCCGGGCGCTGGCACCGATCACGGATACGTCGGGCGTGACGACAGCGCACGCGTACCTTCAGCGCCTCAAGCTCTACCGCGGGCGCATCGCTCCGGAGGGCGTCATGACGCCGGCCGATACCGATGACATCACGGTGGCGACGCTGTCCTTCGGGCTCGGCAACTGGTACCTGGTGCGCGGGGACTCGGCGCGGGCGCGCGAGTGGTTCGAGCGATCGGTGGCGAGCGGCGGATGGCCCGCCTTCGGGTTCATCGCCTCGGAGGTCGAGCTCCGGCGGATGCGGAGGTAAGCCCTACTTCGCCTTCCCCTGCGCGGCGACCTTCGACTGCGCCGCCGCGACCGTTGCGGCGTCGCCCAGGTAGAAGTGCCGGATCGGCTTCAGCGACGCGTCCAGCTCGTAGACCAGCGGGATGCCGGTCGGGATGTTGAGCTCGACAATATCTGCGTCCGACACGCCGTCCAGGTACTTCACGAAAGCGCGCAGGCTGTTGCCGTGCGCCGCGACGAGCACGCGCCGGCCCGCGCGGATCTCCGGCGTGATCGTCTGCTCCCAGTACGGCACGACCCGCGCGACCGTGTCCTTCAGGCACTCGGTCAGGGGCAGGTCGCTCTTCGGGAGTGACGCGTAGCGCGGGTCCTTGCCGGGAAAGCGCTCGTCATCCGCTTTGAGCGCGGGCGGCCGATCGCTGTAGCTGCGCCGCCAGATCTTCACCTGCGCCTCGCCGAACTTCGCCGCCGTTTCCGCTTTGTTCAGTCCCTGCAGCGCGCCGTAGTGTCTTTCGTTGAGCCGCCAGCTGCGGTGCACGGGGATCCACATCAGGTCCAGGTCCTCGAGCGTGATCCACAGCGTCTTGATCGCGCGCTTCAGGACCGACGTGAAGGCGAGGTCGAACGCATACCCGCCCTCCTTGAGAGCGCGCGCGCCCGTGTGCGCCTCCACCACGCCCGTCTCGCTCAGCCCGACGTCGGTCCAGCCCGTGAAGCGGTTCTCGCGGTTCCAGGTGCTCTCGCCGTGGCGGAGCAGGACGAGCGTGAACGTCATGCGGTCCCCGCGAGCTGCCGCAGCACGTACTCGAGGATGCCGCCGTGGCGGTAGTACTCGACTTCCTTCGGCGTGTCGATGCGTACCGTCGCCGAGAACGTGATCTCGGCGGCGCCCTCGCGCCTCGCGCTCACGACGACCTGCTTCGATCCCTGGAGCGCGGCGGCGACGCCCTTCACGCTGAAGACCTCTTCGCCGGTCAGCTTCAGCGACTCGGCGCTCTCGCCCGCCTTGAACTGGAGCGGCAGGATGCCCATGCCGACCAGGTTGCTGCGGTGGATGCGCTCGTAGCTCTCGGCGATCACGACGCGGATGCCCAGGAGCCGCGGCCCCTTCGCGGCCCAGTCGCGCGAGCTGCCCGAGCCGTATTCCTTGCCCGCCAGCACGACGAGCGGGACGCCGTCCTTCACGTATTGCGCCGACGCGTCGTAGATGCTCATGCCAGCGCCGTCCGGCAGGTGGCGCGTCACGCCGCCCTCGGTGCCGGGAGCGAGCTTGTTCTTGATGCGCACGTTGGCGAAGGTGCCGCGCACCATCACCTCGTCGTGGCCGCGCCGCGACCCGTAGGAATTGAAGTCCTTCGGCTGCACCCCCTGCGCGACGAGCCACTTGCCCGCCGGGCCGTCCTTCTTGATGGAACCCGCCGGCGAGATGTGGTCGGTCGTGATGCTGTCGCCCAGAAACGCGAGGACGCGCGCGTTCGCGACGTCGGATACGGCGCCAGGCCGCCTCGGCATGCCGTCGAAGTACGGCGCGCGCTTGATGTAGGTGGACGAGCCGTCCCACGCGTAGCGATTGCCGGCCGGGACCTTCAGGGAATTCCACCGCTCGTCGCCCGCGAACACCTCGGCGTAGCTCTTCGTGAACATCTCCGAACGGACCGACTTCTCGACCGTGTCGGCGACCTCCCGCGCGCTCGGCCAGATGTCCTTCAGGAAGACGGGCTTGCCGTCCTTGCCCGAGCCTAACGGTTCGTCGTAGAGGTCGATGTCGATGCGGCCCGCCAGCGCGAATGCGACGACCAGCGGCGGGCTCATCAGGTAGTTGGCGCGCACCTCGGACTGGACGCGGCCCTCGAAGTTGCGGTTGCCCGAGAGCACCGACGCCACCACCAGGTCGCCTTCCTTGATCGCCGCCGACACCGGCTCGGGCAGCGGCCCGCTGTTGCCGATGCACGTGGTGCAGCCGTAGCCGACCAGGTGGAAGTTGAGTTTCTCGAGGTGCGTCATCAGCCCCGCAGCCGCGAGGTAGTCGCTCACGACCTTGGAGCCGGGCGCGAGCGACGTCTTCACCCACGGGCTCGACTTCAGTCCCTTCTCCACGGCCTTCTTCGCGAGCAGCCCCGCCGCGATCATGACCGATGGGTTGGACGTGTTGGTGCAGGAGGTGATCGCGGCGATGACCACGGAGCCGTGGCGCAGCTTGGCCTCGGCGCTCCCGTCGGAAGTCGGCGCGACCCTGGAACCGGCCGGCAGGAGACCCGGCAGCGCCTTCTCGAACGACACCTTGGCCTGCTTGAGCCCGACGCGGTCCTGCGGGCGCCTGGGCCCCGCGACGCTCGGCTCCACGGTCGAGAGATCGAGCGACAGCGTGTCGCTGAACACGGGCTCCGGAGAATTGGCGCCGTGGAACAGGCCCTGCTCCTTCATGTAGGCCTCGACCAGGGCCACGCGCCACTTCGGCCGCCCGCTGAACGTGAGGTAGCGCAGCGTCTCGGCGTCCACCGGGAAGATGCCGCAGGTGGCGCCGTACTCGGGCGCCATGTTGGCGATCGTCGCGCGGTCGGCGATCGGCAGGTTCGCGACGCCGGACCCGTAGAACTCGACGAACGTCCCGACCACGCCCTTCTTGCGCAGCAGCTCGGTCACCGTGAGCACCAGGTCGGTCGCGGTGGCGCCCTCGGGCAGCGCGCCGCTCAGCCTGAAGCCCACGACCTGCGGGATCAGCATCGACATCGGCTGGCCGAGCATCGCGGCTTCCGCCTCGATGCCGCCCACGCCCCAGCCCAGCACGCCGAGGCCGTTGATCATCGTGGTGTGCGAGTCGGTGCCGACCAGCGTGTCGGGATACGCGAGCGGCGCCTTGTCGTCGGTCGTGAACACCACGCGCGCCAGGTACTCGAGGTTCACCTGGTGGCAGATGCCCGTGTCGGGAGGGACGACGGCGAAATTGCGGAACGCCTTCTGGCCCCAGCGCAGGAACGCGTAGCGCTCCTGGTTGCGCTCGAACTCGAGCACCGCGTTGTCCCGGAACGCGGCCGCGCTGCCGAACGCGTCGACCTGGACCGAGTGGTCGATCACCAGCTCGGCGGGCAGCAGCGGATTGATCTTCGCCGGATCGCCGCCCAGCGACTGCATGGCGTCGCGCATCGACGCGAGGTCCACGACCGCCGGCACGCCGGTGAAGTCCTGCATCAGCACGCGCGCGGGCATGAACGCGATTTCGTGCGACGGCACCGCCTTCGGGTCCCACGAGGCCAGCGCCTCGATGTCCGCGGCGCGGACCGAAATGCCGTCCTCGGTGCGCAGCAGGTTCTCGAGCAGGACGCGCAGCGAGAACGGCAGCCGCGACACGTCGCGTCCCTTCCCCGCCGCGGGCGCGAGCTTGTGGATGGTGTAGGTGCGCTCGCCCACCTTGAGCGACGAGCGGCTGCCGAAGGAGTTGGACGTCATGCGTCTCCCGCCGATTACGGTGAAGCCGCGCGCTGCGGCGCGGCCTCGGGCTTCACATAGCGATCGAACCAGTCGATCATGCGCGCGACGCAGTCCAGGATCGTCTCGCGCGCCGCGTACCCGTGGGCCTCGAATGGATACGTCACGAGCTGCACGGTGGCTCCGTTGCCCTTGAGCGCCACGAACAAGCGGTCGGACTGGATCGGGAACGTACCGCTGTTGTCGTCCGCCTCGCCGTGGATCAGGAGAATCGGCGCGTTGAAGTGGTCCGCATAGTTGAACGGCGACATGGCGTTGTACACGGCGGGCGCCTGCCAGAAGGTGCGTTCCTCGTTCTGGAAGCCGAACGGCGTCAGCGTGCGGTTGTAGGCGCCGCTGCGCGCGATGCCGGTGCGGAACAGGCGCGAGTGCGCCAGCAGGTTGGCCGTGGTGAATGCGCCGTAGCTGTGGCCCCCGACGCCGACACGGTTGCGGTCCGCGACGCCCATCTCGACGACCTTGTCGATCGCCGCCTGCGCGCCCGCCACCACCTGCTGGACGTACGAGTTGTTCGCCGTGTCACCACCCACGACCGGAAGGCTCGGGTTGCCGAGCACGGCGTAGCCCTGCGTCAGGAGGAACAGGTGGGAGGGGCCTCCGACGCGCGTGAAGCGGTTCGGCGAGGCCCGCACCTGGCCCGCCGCCGCCGCGTCGGCGAACTCGGCGGGATAAACCCACAGAATGAGCGGCAACCGCGTACCCGGCGTGTATCCGGGCGGCGTGTACAGCGTGCCCGACAGCTCCACGCCATCGGCGCGCGTGTAGCGGATCAGCTCCTTATGCGCGCCGCGCAGCTGCGGTTGCGGATCGGCGAAGCTCGTGAGCGCGCGTGGCGCGATGCGCGCGCGAAGGTCCCGCACCCAGTAATTCGGCGGCTCCGCCTGCGACTCACGGCTCGTGAGGATCCGGCGCCCCTCGGCATCCAGCACGGCCAGCACCGACTCGAAGTACGGGTCCTGCGAGCGGAACAGCCGCTCGCCGTGCAGCGTGTGCACGTCGAGCCGGTCCAGGAACGGCCGGTCGCCTTCGGGCGAGGCGCCGTCGCCGACGAGATAGATGGATCGCGCGTCGGGCGACTCGAGCAGGACGCGGTCGCCGGTCGACGTGGCCTTGAGCACGGGCCGGCCGGGGTCGGCGTACCGGTCCTCGGTACCGCGATCGAACCACTGCCGCGGCGCCGCATCCGGGTGATCCGGATCCAGGAACCAGGCGCGCGCGTGCCGCGTCGCCCGATCGGCCTCGTACAGCACCGCCAAGCCGTCGCGCTCGCCGAACACCAGGGAGTTGAAACGCCACTCGGTGCGCGCGATCTCGGCGCTGTCCAGCGACGGAAACGCCAGCGACACGACGCGATCGCGGCGCGGTACGTTTGCCCTCGGATCACCGCCGTCCAGCGTCTCGGCCCATACCAGCGTCGAGGGCCGAGTCGCCCGCCACTGCACGGCGCGAGCTCCCGCGCGCACGCCGCGCGTCGGGACGTTCTCGGCGAGCGGCAGGTCCGCGATGCGCCGCACCAGCTGGCCGCCCAGGTCCCACACCTCGATCGCGCGCGGGAACGACTGCGCCGGGACCAGATACGAGTACGGGTGGTGCAGCCGCTGCACCAGCACGAAGCGACCGTCGGGCGAGGCATCCACGCCCTCGTAGACGCCGCTCTCGCCGAGCAGCTGGGCGGCCTTGGTGCGCACGTTGATCCTGGCGAGGCGTGCGGTCGCGTAGTAGTCGAACGACCGCTCGTCGTCGGCGTTCTTGAGCAGGTCCTCGAACGTGCGCACCGGCGCCGCGCGGCCGTCCGCGGTCTGGGTGTTCGGACCGGTGGGCACCGCCGGCGCCACGGGCGCCGCGCCCCGGCCCTCGGGCACCAGGCGGCACAGCAGCTCCGTGTCGTCGGGCATCCAGCTGCACGGCGCACCCAGCACGGCGTTGAGCACGGGGCCGGTGACAGCCGACGCGCCGCCGGTCTCGAGATCGGCGACCCATTCCTCGATGCCGTTCCCGCGCGTAACCGTGAACGCAATCATCTGTCCGTCCGGCGACCACGACGGCGCGCCGAGCTTCGCGCCCGCCGGTGCCTGCACGCGGCGCTCCAGCCCGTCGGCAATGCGCTTGAACAGGAGCCCGGTGAAGCGCGGCTGGAGGTGCGGCCCGTTCGTCGCCGGGTTGATGCGCAGGCCGGCGATCCGCAGCATCGGTTCGGACAGCTCGGCGATGGACGGCATGCTCGCTCGCTCGGCCAGCACGAGCCACGTCCGCTCCGGGCTGAGGGTCGCGGCGGGCGGCGGCGGCGCGTCGAGCATGTCGACCACGGTCTGCGGCGGCGTGCGGTAATGCTCCTGCGACCAGAGGACCGCGGGGAGCAATGCGAGCACGAGGGCAAGCGCTGCGATTCGGGTGCCGGCAGCGGTCGCCCGGAGGTGCGTCGTACGCAGAGGCGTCATGGGGGAACCTCTCATCAGTGCTGGGGCATGCCGCCGGTGATGAGGCTGCCGAGGCCGATCAGCTCGACCAGCAGGATCAGGCCGATGCCGATGATCTTCCAGCGGTGGCGGCGCCAGATCGAGACGGGAAGCGGATCAAAGGCGGGAACGCTGCAGGCCCGGAGCGAACGGTACGCGCCCTCCGTCAGCGTGCGCTGGACGTCGGTCGGGCCAAGCATGCCGGAATATTGGTGGCCCGCCGTCCGCGGCGCTACCTTCTCTCACCACTCAACTCCGCACGCCAGGAGCCGCTTTGGCCGACGTTCCGGCAGGGTACAGCCCCCTCATCGCTCCTACAGAGTTCATCGTCGAGCCCATTGCCGGGGACGACGAACGCCTCGAGGTCGGCGTCCTGTTCGTCGGCGGCGGCCCGGCCGGTCTCGCGGGCGCGATCCGGCTCGCGCAGCTGCTCGAGACCGCGCCGGATATCAAGGCGCAGCTCGGCGACGTTCCCATCGCGGTGGTCGAGAAGGGCAAGTACCCCGGCGCGCACCTGGTCTCAGGCGCCGTCGTGAACCCGGTCGCGCTGCGCGCCCTGTTTCCCGCCAAGGCGGACAGCGACTTCCCGTTTCGAACGCGCGTCCGGGAGGAAGCCGTCTACCTCCTGAGCCGCACCGGGCAGACCCGCGTGCCGACGCCGCCCACCATGAGGAACCACGGTTACTACAGCGCCTCGCTCAGCGAGATCGCCCGCTGGCTCGGCGAGCAGGCCGAGTCGCTCGGCGTGACGCTGCTCACCGAGACGACCGCCGCGAAGGTGTTGATGAAGGACGGCGCGGTCCACGGCATCGTGACCGGCGACAAGGGCCTGGGTCGTGACGGCGCGCCGCTCTCGAACCACGAGCCCGGCGCCGAGGTGCACGCCCGGGCGACGGTGATCAGCGAGGGCGTCCTCGGACACCTCACGATGGCGCTGGTCGAGTACCTCGGCCTGCACGGGCCGAATCCGCAGTCCTACGCGCTCGGCGTGAAGGAAGTGTGGGACGTTCCGAAGCCGCTCGCCAAGGTCATTCACACGATGGGTTGGCCGCTGCGCCCGGGCCGCGAGTGGCGCGAGTTCGGCGGCAGCTTTCTCTACCCGCTCGGCGAGAAGCAGGTCTCACTCGGGCTCGTGGTCGGGCTCGACCACGCCGACTGCACGCTCTCCGTGCATGATCTGCTCCAGGACCTCAAGAGCCACCCGCTGGTCAAGGACGTGCTCGAGGGCGGCACGCGCAACGAGAAGGGCTGGGGCGCGAAGACGATCCCGGAAGGCGGCTGGTACGCGACGCCGACGCGGCTCGCGCTGCCCGGCGCGCTGCTCACCGGCGACGCGGCGGGACTCGTGAACGTACCGTCGCTCAAGGGCGTTCATTACGCCATGTGGTCCGGCATGCTCGCGGCGCAGACCATCTTCGCGGCGCTGAAAGCCGGCGTGAACCTGCGCGGCCCGCGCGCGCTGGCGGACTACGACACGGCCGTACGCGGCGGCTTCATCGGCAAGGACCTGTTCCGCGTGCGGAACATGCGCCAGGCGTTCGGCGCCGGGTTCGTGCCCGGGGCCGCGCTCGCGGGCCTCATGACCGCGTCGCTCGGCCTGCTGCCGCCCTGGCGCCTCGGCGCCCACCGGGACAGCGAGTATCCGCTGAAGAACGGCGCGAGCCGGCATCCCAAGCCCGACGGCAAGCTGACCTTCGACAAGCTGTCGAGCGTGTATGCGAGCGGCAATCGCACGCGCGACACGCAGCCCAACCACCTGCGAATCCGCACCGACGTGCCGCGGGACGTGGGCGACGCGTGGATCGCGATGTGTCCTGCGGCAGTGTACGAGTGGGGCGAGGGCGAAGACGGAAAGAAGGTCCTGCTGGTGAATGCGCCCAACTGCGTGCAGTGCGGCGCGATCACGGCCAAGGGCGGCCGGTTCACGCCGCCCGAAGGCGGCTCCGGACCGGAATACACTCTTACCTAAGGCGGCAGGGGCAGGCGGCAGATGGCGCGCATCGTGGTGCTCGGGGGCGGCTTCGGAGGCTTCTACACGGCGCAGGGCCTCGAGCGACGGCTCGCGCAGTGGCGCCACGAGCTGATCCTCGTCTCGGACGAGAACTACCTGCTTTACACACCGCTGTTGCCCGAGGCCGCGGCCGGCGCGCTCGAGCCGCGCCACATCGTCGTGCCGCTGCGCAGTGCGCTCGACTGGACCCGCATCATCATCGCGCGCGTGATCGCGATCGACGCCGCGATGCGGGCGGTGACCATCCGTGGTGTGGACGGAGCGGTGCGGCAGCTGCCCTTCGACCAGCTCGTGTTCGCCCTCGGCAGCATCACCCGCATGCCGGCCGCGGTGCCCGGGCTGGCCGAGCGCGCGATCGGGTTCAAGACGCTGGCCGAAGCGATCCACCTCCGGAACCGACTGCTGCGCAACCTCGAGATCGCCGACGCGACGTCCGACGACGCGGAGCGGCGGCGCCTGCTCACGTTCGTGTTCGTGGGCGGCGGCTACGCGGGCAGCGAGACCGCCGCCGAGCTGCATTCGACCGCGATGGACGCGCTGCGCTTCTATCCGCGGCTCACGCAGGCGATGCTGCGCTTCGTAATCCTCGAAGCCGCGCCGTCGATCCTGCGCGACCTGGGCGAGAACTTCGCGATGCGGGTGCAGCGGCGGCTGATCGAGAAGGGCATCGAGGTACGCACCGGGACGACGCTCAAGGAAGTGCGGGATGACTGCGTGCTCCTGGCCTCCGGCGCCCCGATCCCGACCGAGACCGTGGTGTGGACCGCGGGCGTCTCCGCCAATCCACTGGCCGCGCGGCTCGGCGGAACGACGGACGAGCGCGGCCGCGTGAAGACCGCCCCGACCATGCAGGTGCTCGGCGTGGACGGCGTGTGGGCGCTCGGCGACAGCGCCGCGGTGCCCGACGCCAGGGCCGGCGGCGCGAGCGCGCCGCCCACCGCGCAGCACGTGCTGCGGCAGGCCCGCACGCTGGTGCGCAACATCGCGGCCACGCGGGAGGGCGGCGAGCTCGCCGCGTTCGCGCACGGCAACCTCGGCATGCTCGCCGG
>JBIOIA010000066.1:0-12025 GCA_044449445.1 Gemmatimonadales bacterium | reverse complement strand
ATTCACGGGGCGCTGTCGGCCGGAGCGCTCTGCACGACGTTCACGGCGTCGCAGGGCCTCCTCCTCATGATCCCGGACATGTACAAGATCGCCGGCGAGCTCACGCCGGTGGTCCTGCACGTCGCCGCGCGCTCCCTCGCGACGCAGGCGCTTTCGATCTTCGGCGATCACAGCGACGTGATGGCGGCCCGCCAGACGGGCTTCGCGATGCTCGCGGCGGGCTCGGTGCAGGAGGCGCACGACTTCGCCCTCGTCGCGCACGCCGCGACGCTCGAGGCGCGGGTGCCGTTCCTCCATTTCTTCGACGGATTCCGCACCTCGCACGAGGTCGCGAAGATCGTCCCCTTGGACGAAGCCGACATGCGCGCGCTGGTGAAGGACGACCTGGTCCATGCCCACCGCGCCCGCGCCCTCTCGCCGTCGCACCCGGTGATCCGCGGCACCGCCCAGAACCCCGACGTCTTCTTCCAGGCCCGCGAGGCCGGGAACCCGTACTACGCCAATTGCCCCGCCATCGTCGAGTCGGCCTTCGAGCGGCTCGGCGCGCGGACCGGGCGGAATTACCGCCTCTTCGACTACGTGGGCGCGAAGGACGCCGAGCGCGTGCTGGTGCTCATGGGCTCCGGCGCCGAAACGGCGCACGAGACCGCCCTGGAGCTGTGCGCGCGCGGCGAGAAGATCGGCGTGCTGAAGGTGCGCCTGTTCCGGCCGTTCGCCGCGCAGCGGTTCGTGGATGCGCTGCCGTCCACCGTGCACAGCATCGCCGTCCTCGATCGCACCAAGGAGCCGGGCGCCGCGGGCGAGCCGCTCCACCAGGACGTGCTCACCGCCATCATGGAGTCCTGGAACGCCGGCACTTCGCGCTTCGCAGCGATGCCGAAGATCGTCGGCGGGCGCTACGGGCTCGCGTCCAAGGAATTCACGCCCGGGATGGTCAAGGCCGTGTTCGACGAGCTGAAGAAGAGCGCGCCGCGGAATCATTTCACCGTCGGCATCACCGACGACGTCACGCACAACAGCTTGACGTGGGACGCCGGTTTTTCGACCGAGGATCCCGACGCCGTGCGCGCGCTCTTCTTCGGCCTCGGAGCCGACGGCACCGTGGGCGCCAACAAGAATTCGATCAAGATCATCGGGGAGCGCACCCCGCTCGAGGCGCAGGGATACTTCGTCTACGACTCGAAGAAGTCGGGCTCGATGACCGTGTCGCATCTGCGCTTCGGCCGCCGGCCGATCCGCTCGTCGTACCTGATCCGCGACGCGAGTTTCGTCGCCTGCCACCAGTTCGGCCTGCTGGAACGGCTCTCCGTACTGGAGTTCGCGCAGCCGGGCGCTGTGTTCCTGCTCAATGCCCCGTTCGGTCCGGACGACATATGGCGGCACCTGCCGCGGCTCGTGCAGGAGCAGATCATCCGCAAGCGCCTGAAGTTCCACGTGGTCGACGCGGCGGGCGTCGCGCAGGCCGCCGGCATGGGCGGCCGCATCAACTCGGTGATGCAGACGTGCTTCTTCGCCCTCAGCGGCGTGCTGCCGAGGGACGAAGCCGTTGCCGCGATCAAGGAGGCGATCCGTCACAGCTACGGCAAGCGCGGTGAGGCCGTCGTGGCCATGAACTTCGCCGCCGTGGACGCCGCGCTCGCAGCCCTGCACGAGGTCAGCGTGCCCGCCTCGCTCAACGGCGCGGCGCCGGAGCCGGTCGCTCAGTCGAATGCATCGGAGTTCGTGCGCCGAGTCACCATGCCGCTCCTCGCGGGCAACGGCAACGAGCTGCCGGTGAGCGCGCTCCCCGCGGACGGCACCTGGCCGACGGGGACGGCGAAGTGGGAGCGGCGCGCCATCGCGACCTCGATTCCCGCCTGGGACGAAGCCCTGTGCATCCAGTGCGGCAAGTGCGTCCTGGTCTGCCCTCACGCCGTGATGCGGGCCAAGGTGGTCGAGCCCGCCGCGCTCGTGGGCGCCCCCCAGGGCTTCCAGTCGGCGCCGGCCCGGTGGAAGGCGTTCGCGAAGCAGAGCTACACGATCCAGGTCGCGCCGGACGACTGCACCGGCTGCGAGCTGTGCGTCGAGGTCTGCCCGGTCACGGACAAGAAAGATCCGACCCGCAAGGCGCTCGTCATGGAGCCGGCGACGACGCGCCGCGTGCGCGCCCGCGCGGACTGGGAGTGGTTCCTCGGGCTGCCCGACCCCTCGCGGGATGGATTGCGTCGCACCCAGGTGAAGGACGTGCAGCTGCTCCAACCGTTGTTCGAGTTTCCGGGGGCCTGCGCCGGTTGCGGCGAAACGCCCTATCTGCGGCTCCTGAGCCAGCTGTTCGGCGACCGGATGATCGTCGCGAACGCGACCGGTTGCTCCTCGATCTTCGGCGGCAACCTGCCCACCACGCCGTGGACGGTGAACGCGGCGGGACGCGGGCCGGCCTGGGCGAACTCGCTGTTCGAGGACAACGCGGAGTTCGGGCTCGGCATGCGTGTCGCGCTCGATCAGCAGCGGGTGGCCGCGCGGGCGCTGCTGGAACGCCTGCGGCCGATGGTCGGGGACGCTCGCGCCGACGCGATTCTCGCGGCAGACCAGGCGAGCGAGCCGCTCATCCGGGCCCAGCAGGGGCGCGTGGACGAGCTGTGTGCAACGCTCGCGGGCACCGACGATCCGCTCGCGCGGGACCTCATCGCGCTCGCGGATGCGCTGGTCGAAACGCAGTTGTGGATCGTGGGCGGGGACGGCTGGGCCTACGACATCGGCTACGGCGGACTCGACCACGTGCTCGCCTCGGGGCGCGACGTCAACATCCTCGTGCTCGACACCGAGGTGTATTCGAACACCGGCGGCCAGGCCTCGAAGTCCACGCCGCGCGGCGCGGTCGCTCGCTTCGCCGCGGCCGGCAAGCCCGCCGCGAAGAAGGACCTCGCGCTCGCCGCGATGAACTACGGCAACGTGTATGTGGCGCAGGTGGCCCTTGGCGCCGACGACGCACAGGTCCTGAAGGCGCTGGAGGAAGCGGCAGCGTGGAAGGGTCCATCGCTGGTCATCGCCTACAGCGCCTGCATCGAGCACGGCTATGACCTCGAGCACGGTCTCGATCACCAGCAGGCAGCGGTGAAGTCGGGCTACTGGCCGCTGTTCCGCTTCCAGCCGGCGAAAGACGACGGGGATCGCGGGCGCCTCGTGCTCGACAGCAAGCCGCCAACCGTGCCGCTGGCTCAGTTCACGGCGGAGGAAGGCCGCTACAGCAATCTCGCCCGCACCAATCCGGATGCAGCCCGCACCTTGGCCGGACTGGCACAGCATGACGTCGACGAGCGCTGGCGGCGCTACGCGCGGCTGGCCGAAGTCGCGGGCGATACCGCGACCGCGGTGGCACCGCCGGTGGCTCCTGCTTCGGGGAACGGGACGGGGAAGGCGCCCGCAGGCGCCTAGCGACACGACGGCCCGCTACTTGTAGCCCGCCGCCTGGAGCTCGAACAGCTCCGCGTACGTGCCGCGCTTCGCCACCAGCTCGGCGTGGGTGCCCTGCTCGATGATCTGGCCCTTTTCGAGCACCAGGATCCGATCCGCCATCCGCACCGTCGAGAAGCGGTGCGAGATCAGCACGGCCATCTTGCCCTTGGTCAGCTCCGAGAACCGCACGAACACCTGGTACTCGGCGCGCGCATCGAGCGCAGCCGTCGGCTCGTCGAGGATCAGGACCTCCGCGTCGCGCAGGTACGCGCGGGCGAGCGCGATCTTCTGCCACTCGCCGCCCGAGAGCTCGACCCCGCCGTCGAACCGCCGGCCCAGCTGCTGCTCGTAGCCCCCCTTCATGCGCCCGGCCAGCTCGGACGCCAGGCTGCGGCGCGCCGCCGTCTCGATGCGCGCGCGATCGTCCACGGCGCCGATTTCGCCCACGCCGATGTTCTCACGCAGCAGGAAGTCGTAGCGCACGAAATCCTGGAAGATCACGCCGATCGCGCGGTGCAGTGACGCGACGTCGTACTCGCGCAGGTCCACGCCGTCGAGCAGGATCGTGCCCTCGTCCGGGTCGTAGAGCCGGGCGAGCAACTTGACGAGCGTCGTCTTGCCCGCGCCGTTCTCTCCGACCAGGGCCAGCCGCTCGCCGGGCTCGAGCGTGAACGTCAGGTGCCGCACCGCCCACTTGTCGCTGCCCTGGTAGCGGAAGCCCACGTCCCGGAACTCGACGCCGCGCGCGACCGGCCGCGGCACGTCGTGCGCGCCCGGCCGCGAGGCGATCTGCGGCTTCATGTCGAAGAACGTGAACAGGTCGCGCAGGTACAGCGCCTGCTCGTAGAGCTGCGAGGTCGAGAGCAGCACGGACTGGATGAGATCACGGCTCTGGCGGAAGCTGGCCGCGAGGAACGTCAGCACGCCGAGCGTGAACAGCCCCGCGGGCGACTGGTAGCCGCGCACCGTGAGGACGATGATCCAGACGTACGCACCGTAGTAGCCGAGCGCCCCGAACACCGCGAGCAGCCACGCGACGATGCCGTGCCGCACCGCGAGCACCGCGTTGGCGCGGTAGAATGCGTCGGCGAGTCCCGCGTAACGGTCCGTCAGCCAGCGCGACAGGCCGAACAGCTTGATCTCCTTGGCCGTCTGGTCGCTCGCGCCCGTGAAGCGCAGGTAGTCGAGCATCCGCCGCTCGGGCGTCCACCGGAACAGCAGCGAGTATCCGAGTGTCGCGTAGTGTGTCTCGCCGATGAACGAGGGCAGCACCGCGATGACGAGCAGGACCAGCAGCCACGGCACGTACAGAATCAGCGCGGCGGTGAGCGAGACGAGCGTGATGAGGTTCTGCGCGACACCGAGCAGCAGCGCGATCAATCCGATGCGGCCGACCGTCTGGCGCCGCGCGCGCTCGAGGTGGTCGTAGAACTCCGGGTCCTCGAACTGCCGGAGGTCGAGCGTCGCGGCGTGCTCCATCAGCCGCACGCTGACGATGTTGCTGAACAGGTCGCCGAGCAGCGACTCGAACAGCGTGCCCGCCCGCGCGATGGCCTCGCCGACGATCGCGATCGCCAGCTCGAGCAGCACCAGGCGGATGAGCCCGTTCCAGTTCACCGCGCCGCCCGCGGCGTGTACCCGCATGGCCGTGACGACCCCGTCGATGATCAGCTTGCCGATCCATAGGATGGACAGCGGCACCAGGGCCCGGACCAGCCGGAGCGCCACGATAGCCGAGGCGAAGCCGCGGTGAGTGCCCCAAACCATTGCCAGCAAAGGAGGTACGTTCTTCAGGGCCGCGAAGCGCTCTTTCCAGCTGGGCTTCTCGGCCGTCGGCGACAGGGGGCTGCGCGGGAGGCGCGGAACGTTGGGTTGGGTCACGGCGGGCAGTCGGTTCTTAACAGCTTGGCCGGTCCAGCGTCAACTGATCTGTACGAATGAGGTGTGGTACGCGATAGGTGACCAGGGTCCCGCACTACCCTATCATCTATCACGTATCACACCTCACCTATTACCCGTCACCCCGTTATTGTTTTCGGCGTGACGCGATGGGCCTGGGTCATCGACCAGACGAAGTGCATCGGCTGCCACGCCTGCACCACCGCCTGCAAATCAGAGAACCACGTCGGGCTCGGGGTGTTCCGCACCTGGGTGAAGAACGTGGACGTCGGCGTGTTCCCCGAAGTCCGCCGGCACTTCGCCGTCCTGCGCTGCAACCACTGCGAAGACGCGCCGTGCGTCGAGATCTGCCCCGTGACCGCGATGTACCAGCGCGACGACGGGCTGGTGGACTTCGACGAGTCGCTGTGCATCGGTTGCAAGGCGTGCATGCAGGCCTGCCCGTACGACGCGATCTACATGGATCCCGACTCGAACACCGCCGCCAAGTGCAACTTCTGCTCGCACCGCGTGGACGAGGAGCTGCTGCCCGCATGCGTCGTCGTGTGCCCCGTGGAGGCCCTGGTGTTCGGGGACATGGACGATGCCACGAGCAAAGTCGCGCGCACGCTGAAGGAGCGGGAGGTCACGGTTCGGCGCGCCGAGCAGATGACGCGCCCCAAGGCGTTCTACGTCGGCGCGCACGAGGCCACGCTCGATCCGCTCGCCGCCGAGCACACGGGGATGTACGCCTGGGCGGACGGGCGCAGCAACGGCAACGGCAGACGGTCGTCCCGGCGATCTCCGTCGCGTCCGCCCGTCGTCGCCTACGACGTTCCGCGCCAGCGCACCTGGGGTGTGAAAGTCTCCGCCTACATCTGGACCAAGAGCATCGCGGCGGGCGCGGCGCTCGTCCCCGCACTGCTGCGCCTGTCCGGCCGCTATACCGGCGGCACGCTGCTCTCGCGCGTCGCGCCCGCGACCGCGCTGCTCTTCCTCGCACTCACCGGTATCCTGCTGGTCGCCGACCTCAAGCGGCCCGAGCGCTTCTGGACCATCCTGGTCAGGCCGCAGTGGCGAAGCTGGCTCGCGCGCGGCGCGTTCGTGATCACCGCGTACGGCGCGCTCCTCGCGGCGTGGGCCTGGGCCTCCTGGTACGGGCACGAGCGCTGGCTCGACATGCTGGCGTGGCCCGTCCTCCTGTTGTCGCTGCTGACGGCCGTGTACACCGCGTTCCTGTTCGCGCAGTGCGAGGGCCGCGACCTGTGGCAGAGCCGTCTCCTCGACGCGCACCTCCTGCTGCACGCGCCGATCGCGGGCTTCGCCGCCTTGAGCGAGCTCGCAGCCGTGTTCGGCTCGCGCGCCCTGCTCGTCCCCCTGTCGCGCTGGATCGCGCTCGCCCTCGTGCTGAGCGCCGTCCTCATGCTGCTCGACGGCCTCGGCCGCCATCCGACGCCTAACGGTACCGCCGCCGCGAGGGCACTGACGCGGGGGCCGCAGGCGGTAATGTTCTGGCTGTCGCTCGGCGCCGGCACGCTCCTGCCCGCCGCGCTGCTCGTCCTGAGTCCCGGCCTGTGGGGCCTCGCCGCGACGCCGCTCGCCCTGGCAGGCCTCTTCGAGTACGGACACGCCCTGGTCCTCGCCGGCCAGGGACCACCAATCAGCTGACATGGCCAAACACAAATCGCGCGAACGCGCTTCCGAGCCGGCCCTGAGGGCCGGCGGCTCGCTGCATCCCTCCGACGAGGGCCGCATGCAGCGCGGCTTCGCGGCGTTCCCGCCCGTCGAGCGATGGAGTGATTGGGTCGAGGGCGGCAGGCACTACAGCCTCGTTCCGACCACGTGCTTCAACTGCGAGGCCGCGTGCGGGCTCCTCGCCTACGTGGACCAGGAAACGCGCATCATCAAGAAGTTCGAGGGCAATCCGCGCCACCCCGGCAGCCGCGGGCGCAACTGCGCCAAGGGCCCCGCGACGCTCAACCAGATCGAGGACCCCGAACGCATCCTGTATCCGCTGCGCCGAGTCGGTGCGCGCGGAGCCGGCAAGTGGGAGCGCGTGAGCTGGGACGAGGCGCTGGACGACCTGGCGGGCCGCATCCGCCACGCCCTGACCGGGAAGCATCCGGAGCGCGTGATGTACCACGTGGGCCGCCCCGGCGAGGACGGCTACACCGAGCGCGTGCTCGCCGCCTGGGGCGTGGACGGGCACAACAGCCACACCAACATCTGCTCGGCGGGCGCGCGCGCCGGCTACGCGTTCTGGATGGGCATGGACCGGCCCAGCCCGGACCACGCGCGCGCGAAGTGCATCTTCCTCATTTCCTCGCACCTCGAGAGCGGGCACTACTTCAACCCGCACGCGCAGCGCATCATGGAGGCGAAGCAGAACGGCGCGACCATCATCGTGATGGACCCGCGCCTGTCCAACACCGCGAGTCACGCAGACCACTGGCTGCCTTCATGGCCAGGGAGCGAGCCGGCGGTCCTGCTCGCGATCGCGAACATCCTGATCAGGGAGAAGCGCTACGACCGTGAGTTCGTGCGGCGCTGGGTCAACTGGGACGAGTACCTGCGCGCGTGCTGCCCGGACGTGCCCGTAACGTTTGACACATTCGAGCGCGAGCTCGAGCGACTGTACGCGAAGTTCACGCCCGAGTACGCCGAGCAGGAGTCCGGCGTGCCCGCCGCCACCATCGTGAAGGTCGCGCGTGCGGTCGCGGCGGCGGGCTCCGCGTTCAGCGCGCACAACTGGCGCGCCTCGGCGGCCGGCAACCTCGGCGGCTGGATGACCGCGCGGTGCCTGTTCTTCCTCAACGTGCTGACCGGCAGCGTCGGCGCGCCGGGCGGCACGATCCCCAATTCGTGGACCAAGTTCGTCCCCGCGCCGCACGCGCGGCCCCCGCATCCGAAGCACTGGAACGAGCTGACGTGGCCCAAGGAATATCCGCTCGCGTTCTTCGAGATGAGCTTCCTGCTGCCGCACTTCCTCAAGGAGGGGCGCGGCACGCTCGACGTGTACTTCACGCGCGTCTACAACCCGGTGTGGACCAACCCGGACGGATTCACGTGGATCGAGGTGCTCCGAGACGAGGCGCTGATCGGCCGGCATGCGGCACTGACGCCGGTCTGGAGTGAGACCGCGTGGTTCGCCGACTACGTGCTGCCCGTGGGCCTGGGCAGCGAGCGGCACGATCTCGCCAGCTTCGAAACGCACGCCGGCAGCTGGCTCGGCTTCCGGCAGCCCGTGCAACGCGCGCTCAAGGAGCGACTCGGCGAAACGTTAGGCGATACCAGGGACGTGAATCCCGGCGAAGTGTGGGAGGAGAACGAATTCTGGATCGAGCTGTCCTGGCGCATCGACCCGGACGGTGCGCTGGGCATCCGCAAGCACTTCGAGTCGCCGTACCGGCCGGGAGAAAAGCTGCGCATCGACGAGTACTACCGCTGGATCTTCGAGCACTCCGTGCCGGGACTCCCCGAGGCGGCCGCGGCGGAGCGGCTCACGCCGCTGGAGTACATGCGCAAGTACGCGGCCTTCGACGTTCCGTCCGACGCGTTCCGGCGCCACGATCAGGACGTGCCGGAGGACGAGATGGCGGAGTCGGCCGTGGATGACACGACGGGCCGCGTCTTCACCGCGAAAGCCGCGGCGCCCTCGCCCAACATCGTGCCGATGCCCGTGCCGCCGGCCGACGCGCAGGGTCGGCGTGCCGCCGGCGTCATGGTGGACGGCAAGGCGAAGCGGGGATTCCCCACGCCGTCCGGCAAGCTCGAGTTCTATTCCTCGACGCTCGCGGCCTGGGGATGGCCGGAACATGCCATTCCCGGCGAGGTCGAAAGCCACGTCAGTCCCCGCGCGATTCACGCCGAGCAGGGCGAGTTCGCGCTGGTGCCCACGTTCCGGCTGCCGATGATGATCCACACGCGCTCGGGCAACGCGAAGTGGCTCACCGAAATCGCGCACAGCAACCCGCTGTGGTTGAGCACCGCCGACGCAGCTCGCTTCGGTGTCGAAACGGGCGACCTGCTGCGCGTGACGACCGAGATCGGGTGGTTCGTCCTGCGCGCGTGGGTGACCGAGGGCATGCGGCCCGGCGTCGTGGCCTGCTCGCACCACATGGGTCGCTGGCGCGTGGTCGAGGCCGAGGGCACCGACCGCTGGAGCTCGGCGCTGGTCACGATCCAGGAGCAGGACGGCGGGACGTGGCGGCTGCGCCGGCTCAAGGGCGTCGCGCCGTGGAAGAGCGACGACGCCGACAGCTCACGCGTATGGTGGCAGAGCGCCGGGGTCCACCAGAACCTGACGTTTGCCGTGCATCCCGACCCGATCAGCGGCGCCCACGCCTGGCACCAGAAGGTGCGGGTGACGAAGGTCGAGCCGGGCGACGAGGAAGGCGACATCGTGGTGGACACGCGAAGGAGCCACGAGCTCTACAAGGAGTGGCTGAAGCTGGCCCGCCCCGCTCCGGGCCCCGGCGGCATGCGGCGACCGCACTGGCTGCTGCGGCCGCTCCGGCCGACGGAGGAGGCCTACAAGCTCAAAGTCGAAAGTTGAAAGTCGAAAGAGGCGCCGGGCGGGATCGAACCGCCGAATGGAGGTTTTGCAGACCTCTGCCTTACCACTTGGCTACGGCGCCTGGGGATGCGAAAGCTCGCGCCGCCACCCGTTTCCTGCAACGGCCTCAGCGCAGCCATTCATCCAGATGTTCCGCGACGAACGCATCGTCGGCCAGATGCGGATACGCGGCGCACACCCGGTTGATCTCGCGCAGCTGACCGGGTGAGAGGTCCTCGCGACGATCGAGGCACCACCCTCCGCGCAGCAATCCCTGTCGGCGCAGGATTTCGTGGATTCCCGGGATGCAGCCCTCGAACCCGTGCGCCGAATCGAACACCGCGCCGTTCGCATCGGTGACCTCGGCGGCGAGACGAAGCAAGGAGCGGGGAATCCGGCCCGAGCGCACCGCACGGCGACACGCGTCCAGGTGCTGCACCGCCCGCCGCGTCCAGAAAGCCCAGTGGCCGAGCAGTCCTCCGGCCATCCGCCCGCTCAACAGGTCGAGCAGGATGTGATCGTCGTTGCCGGTATAGAGCGCGATCTCGCGCCCGCGACCCGACTCTTCCACCGCGCGCACGACGTCGAGCGTCCGGTACCGGTCGAACGGCGCGATCTTGATCGCGACGACATTCTCGATCTCGGCGAATCGGGCCCAGAACCCGGCGCCCAGGGGCCGCCCGCCAACGGCAGGCTGGAGATAGAAGCCGAACAGAGGGATCACCTCGGCGACCGCGCGCGCGTGCGCGACCAGATCGCCCACGCTCGCGCGCGGCAGGTCGGCCAGGCTGAGCAGCCCGCAGTCGTAGCCGAGACCCTTGGCGAGTGATGCCTCGCGCACGGCCTGACGGGTTCTTCCGCATACGCCCGCGACTCGAACGATGCGCCGCCTGCTGCGACGCTCGAACTCGCGCACTGTTTCTGCGGCGAGCGCCAGCACGGGCCGGAGCAGCCCGGCCTCGCGGATCGTGAACTGCGTGGTGTGCACGCCGACGGCAACGCCGCCGGCGCCGGCCGCAAGATAGTAGCGCGTCAACGCCCGCTGCCGGCGCTCATCGAGACGGCGCGCGCTGGTGAGCGCTAACGGGTGTGCTGGAATCGCGAGTCCGCTGAACAGCCGGGCGCGCAGCGCCGCGAGTGATTGCGAGGGGCGCATCAGAACTCGCCCTCGTGCTCCTGGAAGTGCGTCGGCTTGCCGAGGCTGCCGCCGCCCGCCTTCACCCAGTCGGCCACCCGCTCGATCATCGCACCCACCGTCATTGCCGCCGGCCCGAACACATCGCGACACAGCGCCGCATCGCTCAGCAGCGCCGTCTCCCGCTCGGTGCCCTCGAACCTCGGCTTGACGCCGAGCCTAAGCCCGAGCCGCTCGGCCAGATCGTGGACCGACTGCATGGGCCCCGTGACGTTGACGACGAACGGCGGCGAGGCGCAGCGGGTGAGGGCGCGCAGCGCCACCGAATTCGCATCGCGCTGCCAGATCACGTTCACGTGGCCCATCGCGAGATCGACCGGCTCGCCGCGGACGATCGCGTCGGCGAGATCGCGCAACACCCCGTAGCGCGGCTCGATCGCGTAATTGAGCCGCAGGATCGCCACCTTCGTGCCGTTCTTCTGGGAGAAGAACTCGAACATCCGCTCGCGGCCCAGCGATGACTCGGCGTATTCGCCGACCGGGCCCACCGGATCGGTCTCGTTCGGCCCGCGCCCGGCCACGCTGCTCAAGGGGTACACGTTGCCGGTCGAAAACGCGACGATGCGACTCGCCGCGAAGCGCTCCGCCGCCAGCGCGGCCGCGTGCACGTTGGTCGCCCAGGTCAGCGGCTGATTGCTGCTGGTGCCGAACTTCTGACCGACCATGTAGACGACGTTGGGGCACTCGGGCAGCCGGGCGACTCCGGCGCGGTCCAGGAGGTCACACTGGGCCGTCTCGATTCCGTGCCGCTCGAGCAGATCGCGCGTGCTCCGCGCGGAGAACCGGGCGACGCCGATGATGCGCCGACCGGCACCGGCCTCGTCCGAGGCGCGCCGCGCGAGCCGGGCCAGGCTCGGCCCCATCTTGCCGGAGACGCCGAGCACGATCATGTCGCCGGGGAGGTCCCGGAGCGCGGCGATGTCGGCCGGCGTCGGGCGGGACAGCTCTTCCTCGAGCCCCGT
>JBIOIA010000065.1:0-12305 GCA_044449445.1 Gemmatimonadales bacterium | reverse complement strand
GCGCTTGAGCACCTGCACGAGCAGGTGCGAGAACGCGTTGCCCGCGAGGGCCGCGAGACCGACGCGCCGCTCGGCGCCGCCGAGCGCGGTCAGCGCGAGCCCGCTCAGGATCGTGACCCGGGCGCCGCCCAGATGCGTCAGGCGCCGCATCATCATGCGATCGCCGCTTCGGGCATCACGGCCGGCTGCGCAAAGGCATCGTGCAGCGGAGTGCCCTCGTAGCACTCGGGCACCGGCACGCCGAACCAGTCGAGCACCGTCGCGGGCACGTCGAGAAGCGAGACGGGCCTGGTAATGACGTGGTGCCGGCGCACGCCCTCTCCCGCGAGCATCAGCGGGATGGCGTCGTTGAGCGGATGCGGCGCGTCGTGGTCGGTCGGCGCCACGCCGCCGCCGCCGTGGTCGGCGAGGACGATGAGCAGGCCCTCGTCCACGATTCCGGTTTCCGCCGCCAGGCAGGCGACGGCCGCATCCACCTCGCTGGCGGCCTCGAGGTATGCGGGCGACATCCAGCCGTGGGCGTGGCCGGTGCGATCGCAGTCGGGCAGATACACGAAGGCGAATCCGTCGTGACGACCGAGCTCGGGCAGCGCGGCGCGCACCACGTCGGCGGCAGAGCCGGAGCTGCTCACGAGCCGGCTGACGCCGGCGCACGCGCCCAGGGCCCAGGTGATCGGGCGCGAGCGGGCCGCGGGCGAGCCGGCGGCCACGAGCGTGGAGACGCGCTGCCGCGCCAGCTCCCGGCCCAGCGGCCTCAATCCGCCGAGTCGCGTCAGGAAGCCGAGACCCGGCTCGACCATCCCGTGGGTCGCAGGCGAGACGCCGGTCGCGAACGAGGTGAGCGCGGCGACCGTGACGCTCGGCCGCACGGTGACGGCGTGCGCCGCGCGCGTATAATTGCGCGACAGGTCGCGCAGCGTCGGCGTCAGGGGACGGGAGACGGCATCCGGCCGCAGCCCATCCGCGAGCACTACGATGCAGCGCGCCATTCGTCCCTCTCGGTTTCGCGTCCCAGGATCCGCTGGTACTGCTCGATGAGCTCGTCGTTTTCGATCTGACTGTCGCGTGCAACGGCTGACGTGCGTGCTTCGGCGCCCATGCGCGCGCGCCGCGCGGGATCGACCGCGAGGGCGCAAATCGCCGACGCGAACGCCGGCGCGTCTGCGGGACTCACCAGCAGACCGTTCTCGCCGGACACCACGCTCTCCCTGAAACCACCGGCATCGGCGGCGATGACCGGCAGCCCCGACGCCATCGCCTCGAGCGCGACCAGTCCGCAGGTCTCGGTGTGCGAGGGCAGCACGACGAGGTCGGCGCTCGCGTACAGGTCGGCGAGCTGGTCCATCGGCAGGAAGCCGAGGCGGACCGCCCACGGCAGGCGCGCGGTGATCTTCCGCTCGCCGGGTCCTTCGCCCGCGATGACAAAACGCGCACGGGAGCCGAGGGCTTCGTGCGCGAGGGAACAGGCGGAGATCAGGACGTCGAGGTTCTTTTCGGGGGCGAGGCGTCCGACGTGCAGGACCAGGATCTCGCCCTTCGTGAGTCCTAGTCGTCGGCGCAGCGCGTCATCGCGCCGCGCGTGATGGAATCGCCGGGTGTCCACGCCCTGGCCCCAAACGAGAGCCCGGGTGATGCCGTGCGCCGCGAGCTCGGCGCGCGCGGCCTCGCCCGGAGTGTGGACCATCGCGGCCGGCCGATGGAACCGTGCCACCCAGCGCCAGACCGCCGGCTCGAGCGCGGGCACTCCGTACTCGCGGCAGTAGCGCGGGAAGTGCGTGTGGTAGCTCGTCACCAGCGGCAGCCGGCGGCCGAGTGCATAGCGCCGGCCGATCATCCCGAGCGGGCCCTCGGTGTGGACGTGCACCAGCTCGGGCGAGAAGGCGTCCAGAAAGCGCGCGACGCGGTGTGGGGCGGGCAGCGACAGGCGTATGGCGGGGTAGGGTGGAAACGCCATGGAGGGAACGCGCAGCTCGTCCGCCCGCGTGACCCGGTGCTGAGACGGGTACGCCGGCGCCACCACGACCGCGTCATGGCGCGCGTGGTCCAGGGCTTCCACGATCCGCCGGAGAACCGTGGTAACCCCGTTCACCTGAGGACTATAGGTGTCCGACACCAGCGCGATGCGCATGGCGCCAATGCTCGCAGGGGCACGTCAAGCGGGTGTGACGGGGATGTGTCGGGCTGGTAACGGAGGCGACCGGACGACGTAACACCTTGCAGCTGAACAAGTTATGGCGTCAGCGTGCGCCACCGGCCGCTGCGGCGCTGAGCACGACCAACTGCCCCGACATGAATGGCGCGTGGGAAGGCAGATCGCAGGCGATCTCGTGGATGCCGGCCCGCCGCGCGACGTAGACCGCGTGGGTCACGGCCTGGCCGGGCAGGTGCACGGTGCAATCAGGGAGGCGGATCGACTCCCGGTCTTCGTCGGTGCAGCCCGGCAGCACGAACGTGTGCTCGTCGTCCTCCGGATTGACGAGGGTCAGGCGCAGTGTGTCGCCCTCGATCACCGTGATGGTGCTTGGCGCGAACGCGTACACCTCCTTGCCCTCGAGCACGCCGCCCTTGGCGAAATCGCGCGCCAGGAACGGGTAGATCGAGCGTTGCTCTTTCGTCAGGAGCGGCACCGTCGTGATCGTGATGTCGCGCACGCGCGGCACGTAGCGCGGCGTGGCGCCGCCCCGCGGTGCGCAGGCTGCCGCGGTCAGCAGCGCGAGCCCGAGCGCCGCAGTCGCGGGGCGCGCCGTCACGGAGCGCCGGCGGGAAGGTGGACACGAATGGTAGTGCCCGCGCCGAGCGTGCTCAGGGCCTCGACGCGTCCGCCATGGGCCTCGACCAGGTGCTTCACGATCGCGAGGCCGAGTCCCGTGCCGCCCAGCTCGCGCGAGCGCGCCGGGTCCACGCGGTAGAAGCGCTCGAACACCCGCGGGAGGTGCTCGCCGGGAATGCCCGGTCCCGTGTCGCGGATGTCGACCCGAACGAGGCCGTCCTCGCGCGCGGTCTCGACGCGGACCCGGCCGCCGGCGGGGGTATAGCGCGCCGCGTTGTCGAGGACGTTGGTCAGGATCTGGCGCATGGCCTCGGGGTCGGCGTGCACCGCCTCGGCCCGCGCGCCGAGGGCGACCTCGAAGGCGAGCTGAGCGGCGTGGCCTCGGCCGCCTAACGACGCCCAGACGTCACGCGCCAACGGCCCGATCGCGACGCGCTCGCGCTGCGGCGTCCAGGTGCGCGACTCGATGCGCGAGAGATCGAGCAGGTCGTCGATGAGACGCTGCATGCGTTCGGTGTTGGCGAGCATCGTGTCGAGAAAGCCGGCGCGCACGTCGGCCGGAGGCTCGTCCTTGCGCAGCGTTTCGGCGTAGCCGTGCACGACGGTGAGCGGGGTCTTGAGCTCGTGCGAGACGTTGGCCACGAAGTCGCGGCGGATCGTCTCGAGCCGCTTCAGGTGCGTGAGGTCGTGCATCACGAACACGGCGCCGCCTTCCTTGAGGGCGCGTCCGGACAGCAGGACGACGTGTTCGTCGATGTCGACCTCGAGGTCGGTCGTCGTCGCGCCCGCCAGCGTCGCCTCGATCGCCTCGCGCGCGCTCTTGTGGCGGAACAGCTCCTGCACCGGCGGCGGCTCGTCGCCGGGCGCGAGGCCGAGGAGGTCGCGCGCGGCGGGATTCACCGCCGTGACGTCGCCCCTCGCGTTGCAGGCGACCATGCCTTCGACCATCGAGCCGATCAGGGCGGCCATCCCGGAGCGCTCGCGCTCGAGCTCGGCGAGACGGCTGGACAGGTTCTCGTCCACCGCGCGCAGCGCGCGCGCGAGCTGGCCGACCTCGTCGCGGCCGCGGGTGTCGAGCGCCGGATGCTCGCCGCGTGCGATCGCCGCGGCCCCGTCCTTGAGCACCGTGAGCGGCCGCGCAACGCCGCGCGCGAACCCGAACGCGAGCAGGCCGGCGATCGCGACGGCGAACGCGGAGCCGAGCAGCACGGCGCCCTGGGCGTGGCCGATCACGGCGTCCACCTGCGGCAGGGGCGAGCTGATGCGCGCCACGCCGCCGGCGTACGGCACGGCCACCTTCAGCTCGACGCGCCCGGTGCTGACGCTGGTCCTGAGGTCGTAACCGGTGCGGCCGGCGAGCGCCTCGTGCATCTCCGGGCGAGCGGCGTGATTCTCGAGCGTGCTCAGCTGGTCGTGCGGAAAGTCCGAGTCGGCAATGACGAGGCCCGATCGGTCCATTACCGTGAGCCGGTGCCCGGTCGCGGCGCCGAGATGATGGACGAGCGAGTCGAGTGTGCCGCCCCTGAGCCCGGTCGCGGCGGACGCGAGGTAGCGTGCCTCGCATTCCAGCTCGACCTTGGCCTCGTCGATGAGCCGGTCGCGCAGCAACCGATCGGCCGCGACGATCAGCACGGCGGCGGTCAGCGCGACGATGGCGAGATACGATGCGAGCAGCCGCCGCGTCAGGTTCACGGCCGGCCCTTCTCCTGCTCGGCGGCCATCCGGTAACCGAACCCGCGCACGGTTTCGATCAGCTCGCCCGCGGCGCCCAGCTTCGCGCGCAGGCGCTGCACGTGCATGTCCACGGTGCGGGTCTGGATGTCGGCCTGCGATTCCCAGACGGTCTCGAGCAGCTGCGGCCTGGTCTGCACGCGTCCGCGCCGTTCGGCCAGCAGCAGCAGCAGCCGGTACTCGATCCGCGTGAGGTCCACGTCGGCGCCCTCCACGCTCACCCGGTGCGCGCCGCGGTCGATCGTCAGCGGGCCGGCGCGCAGCACGGTGCCGCCCGCGGCGGACGCGGGCGAGTGCAGCCGGCGCAGCACTGCGCCGACGCGGAGCACGAGCTCCTCGGGGCTGAACGGCTTGGTGAGGTAGTCGTCGGCGCCGGCGGCGAGGCCCTTGATGCGGTCTGCCTCTTCGCGGCGCGCGGTGAGGAGGATGACGCCGATGCCGCGCGATTCCTCGCGCCGCCGCAGCTCCTCGAGGACCTCGTAGCCGCTGCGTCCCGGCAGCATGAGATCGAGGACGACGAGGTCGAACGGCTCGGCGCGCGCGGCGTCGAGCGCCGCCGGGCCCGTGGTGGCCGTCGTGACGCGGTAGCCCGCCTTGGCGAGATGGTACGCCACCAGGGCGGTGATGTCGCGCTCGTCGTCTACGACCAGGATCCGCTCGTCGCCCACGCAGCCGCCCCAGGTGCCGGTTCGCGCGGAACGTTGTGTGGGCGATTGGCGGGAGTCAATCGCAGAGGTAGATTCTGCCGGCACCATGACCGTGCCCGCATTCCTTATAGTGGCGGCCGCGCTGCTCCCCTCTTCGGGGGCGCGCGACTCGATTCTCCTCAGGGTCCTCGCGATCAACGACCTCCATGGCGCGCTCGATTCAAGGGTGCAGGCGTGGAGCAACCGCCGCCCGGTCGGCGGCGCCGCGGCGCTCGCCGGCATGATGGACCGGCTCGCGGCGGAGTGCGCCTGCACGAGCATCCGGCTCGACGGCGGCGACGAGATGCAGGGCACGCCGGTTTCGAACCTGACGTACGGCCGCGCGAGCGTGGCGGCGATCGGCGCGATGCACGTCCAAGTCGCGGCGATCGGGAACCACGAGTTCGACTGGGGCATCGATACGCTGGTCGCGCGCATCACCGGCTCGACTTACGCCTGGGTGTCGTCCAACATCCGCGTGCTGGCCACCCAGCAGCGCCCGAGTTGGGCGAGGCCGTTCACGATCGTCGAGACCGGCGGCGTGCGCATTGCGGTCGTCGGATACACGACGCCCGAAACGACGACCGCGACCAACCCCGTGAACGTCGCGTCGCTCGGCTTCCAGGGGCCGCCGGCGCTGGACTCGGCGATCGCGGCCGCGCGCGAGACGCGCCCGGACTTCGTGATCGTGGTCGCGCACGCCGGCGCGTTCTGCAATTCCGGCGGCGAGTGCGCGGGCGAGGTCGTGGATCTCGCGCGCGCCCTCACGCACAAGCCCGACCTCATCGTCAGCGGGCACACCCACTCGCTCGTGAACACGGTGGTGAACGGCATCCCGATCGTGCAGGCCCGCTCGAGCGGGACGGCGATGGGCATCGTGGACTTCGTCGCCACCGACACGGGGCGCGCGGTGCGCGTCCGCGTCGAGACCGTGTGGGCGGACCGCGAGCGGCCCGATCCGGCGGAGGAGCGGATCGTGGCCGCGGCGAACGAGGCGATTCGGCCCATCGTCAGCCAGCCGGTCGTGACGCTGGCGCAGGACCTGACCCGGGCCGACTCCTCGCCGCTCTGCGATCTGATCGCCGATGCGCTCAGGGAAAGCGCGGGCGCCGACGTCGGACTGGTCAATCGCACCGGCGTCCGCTCCGATCTCATGGCGGGCACACTGACCTGGGGCGACGTCTACCAGGTGCTGCCGTTCGGGAACTGGGTGGTGACCCTGCCGGTGACCGGCGCGGTGCTGCGCGAAGCGCTCGAGCACGCGTTCGTCTCCGGCGAGACGAGCGCGGCGGTGTCGGGCCTCCAGGTCCGCGTGGACCGCGGCGCCCCCCCGGGTCATCGCATCGTGGCGCTCACGCTGAGCGACGGCCGTCCGGTCCAGGGCGAGGTCACGTACTCGCTGGCGACGTTCGATTTCCTCGCGAACGGCGGGAGCGGCTACTCGATGCTGCGCAGCTTGCCGGTCCGCAATACCGGGGTGAACGAGCTCGACGCGTTCATCGCATGGCTGCGCCGTCAGCCCCAACCCGTGCGCGTCGCGCAGCCGTACGCACGCCGCATCACGCAGGGCAGCTGATGCTCACCAAGGAGCTGCTTCGGAAGCTTCCGAAAGCCGAGCTGCACGTGCACCTGGACGGCAGCCTGCGGCTCAAGACGCTGCTCGAGCTCGCAAAGCAGCAGGGCGTGAGGCTGCCGACGACCGACCCCAGGGCACTTGGGGAGTTCATGCACGTCACCGACGCGCGCAACCTCGTGGACTACCTCAAGCGCTTCGAGGTGACGCTGAGCGTGCTGCAGACGCCGGACGCGCTCGAGCGCAGCACCTACGAGCTGATCGCCGACGGCGCCGCGGAGAACGTGCGCTACATGGAGATCCGCTACTCGCCCATCCTCAACACGCGCGGCGGCATGCCGATCACCGAGGCGGTCGAGGCGCCGCTGCGCGGCATGAAGCGCGCCGAGCAGGAATTCGGCGTGAAGGCGGCGCTGATCATCTGCGGCATCCGCAACATGAGCCCCGAGGTGTCGCTCGAGCTCGCGAACCTCACGGTGGCCTACAAGGGCCGCGGCGTCGTGGCATTCGATCTGGCGGGAGCGGAGTACAATTTCCCGGCCAAGAAGCACAAGGAAGCCTTCTACACGGTCATCGACCACCACATGGCGACGACCGTGCACGCGGGCGAGGCCTACGGCGCCGAGTCCATCGCGCAGGCGCTGCACTACTGCCACGCCGACCGCATCGGCCACGGCACGCGGCTCTACGAGGACCCGGAGCTGGAGCAGTACGTGCTCGACCGGCGCGTCCCGCTCGAGATCTGCATCACGAGCAACCTCCAGACGCACGCCGTGGCATCGCTGGAGACGCACCCGCTGCGCCGCTACTTCGACCTCGGGATCGTCGCGTGCATCAATACCGATAACCGGCTGATGAGCGCGACGACCGTGACCGAGGAGCTGTGGCTCGCGCACACCAGGCTCAAGTTCACGCGCGAAGAGATCGACCAGCTGATCCTGTACGGGTTCGCGAGCGCGTTCCTGCCGTTTCACGAGCGCGAGGCGATGGTGGCGAAGGCGAAGGCGGAGCTGAAGGCGATCAAGTGAGAGGTGAATGGCGTGAGTGACGTGCAGGAGGCTGTCGAGCGCGCGGCGAAGGCCGTGCGCGCCGCCATCGGCAAGCGCGAGCCGAAGGTCGCGATCGTGCTGGGCTCGGGTCTGGGATCCCTCGGCGATGAAATCGCGGACGCCGTGCGGGTGCCCTACGCGAAGGTGCCGGGCTTCCCGCAGCCGGGCGTCGTGGGCCACGCCGGCGAGCTCATCGCCGGAACGCTCGAGGGCAGGAGCGTGCTCGCGCAGAGCGGGCGGTTCCATGCGTACGAGGGCCACGATGCGGCGGTGACGGCGCTTCCGGTGCGCGTCTTCCACGCGCTCGGCGTCACGACGGTGCTGCTGACCAACGCGGCCGGCGGGATCCGCCGCACGTTTCGGCCGGGCACACTGATGCTGATCTCCGACCACCTCAACATGATGGGACGGAATCCGCTCGTGGGTGCGGTGGTGAAGGGCGACGAGCGATTCCCGGACATGAGCGATCCGTACGACGGCGCGCTGCGCGCGCTGGCGCGCCGCGTCGCGCAGGAACAGAAGATCGCGATGGAAGAGGGCGTCTACGCCGGGCTGCTCGGCCCCAGCTACGAAACCAAGGCCGAAATCGAGATGATGAAGCGGATCGGCGCGGACGCCGTGGGGATGAGCACCGTACCCGAGGTCATCGCGGCGAGGGCCTGCGGCATGAAGTGTCTCGGCATCTCGACCATCACCAACATCGCGGCCGGCCTGGGCGGAGCGACCCTGTCCCACACGGAAGTGCTCGAGACCGCGGATCGCGTGAAAGGCGACCTGGGGCGGCTCGTGAAGGGCATCATCCGCGCGCTGTAGCGATCCTCCGCTGCACCAGCTCGACCGCGTGCTCCACGGCCTGCTCCAGGCCGATGTCCTTCGCCAGGCCCGCTGCAATCGCCGCCGACAACACGCATCCCGTCCCGTGCACCGGTGGCCCCGCGATCTTCCGGTGCTCGAACCGCCTGACGCCCGTCGGCATCACGAGCACGTCCACGAGCAGCTCGCGATCCAGGTGACCGCCTTTGACGAGCGCCGACTTGGCGCCCGCGCGAATCAGCGCGCGTCCCGCCGTCTCCATCTCCTCGGGCGTTCGCACCGTCGTTGCCGTCAGCGCTTCGGCCTCGTCCAGGTTGGGCGTGACCAGGTCCGCGAGCGGGAGCAACCGCGTCACCAGCAGCCGCTCGGCGTCCGGGTTCAGCAGGCGCGTGCCCGACGTGGACACGATCACGGGGTCCAGCACGTAGTTAGGCAGACGATGACGGGCGAGTCCGCGGGCGACCACTTCGACCACGTCCGCCGTGCCGAGCATGCCGGTCTTGACCGCGCGGGGCGCGAGGTCTTCAAGGGCCGCGTCGAGCTGCTGCGCGACGAGCGCGGCGCTCATGGGTTCCCATGCGCGCACGACGACGCTGTTCTGGGCCGTGACCGCGGTCACGACGCTGGTGCCGAACACGCCCAGCTCCTGAAACGTCCGCAGATCGGCCTGGATGCCCGCGCCCCCGCCGGAGTCGGAGCCGGCAATCGTCAGCGCGACCGGAACGTCGTATCTTGCGTGACTCATGCGCCGAGTGGTCGCGTCATATGCGTGATGTGCTCAAGCTCGTCCGGGACTTGCAGCGTCGCAAGGCCCGCGAGCGTCGCTCGCTCGTGCTGCTCGAGGGGTGGCGGCTGGTGGAGGACGCGATGGGCGCGGATGCGAAGCTCGTCGCGCTGTTGGCGGCGGAAGGCGCCGAGGCCGATGCGCTAGTCGCGCGCGCGGCCGGCATCGACGCCCAGACGGTGCCGCGCCGCGATTTTGACTCGGTCGCCGGGACCGAGACGCCGGGCGGCGTCATGGCGGTCGCCGAGTGGGAGCCCCTGACGCTCGAGCAACTGCCGGCGCCGCGGGGCGCCGCGGTCGCGCTGGTGCTTGACGCGGTGCAGGACCCGGGCAACGTGGGCACGATGATCCGCACCGCGCACGCGCTCGGCGCGTGGTGCACGATCGCGCTCGACGGCACGGCGGACGTGCGCAATCCGAAGGTGCTGCGGGGCGCGATGGGATCGCACTTCCGGCATCCGGTCGCCACGGCCGATTTCGCCGCCGTCGCGGCATTCGTGCGCGCGGGCCGGATCGACGTGTGCCTGGCCGCGACCGACGGCGCGCCGGTCGGCGGCTCGGCCGCGCCCGCGGCCCCGGGGAAGATCGCGCTGGTGGTCGGCAGCGAGGGCCACGGCGCGCGGCCCGCATGGACCGACCTGCCGCATCACCGCGTGTCCATTCCGATGCGCCCGGGCGCCGAGTCGCTCAACGCCGCGGTCGCCGCGGCCATCCTCCTCTTCGAGCTGGTGCGTGTGGGTCGTTGATCCCTGGCTGAGCACGGTGGCCGCGCTGTTCGGCGGCATCATCGGCAGCTTCCTCAATGTGTGCGTGTACCGGTTGCCTCGGGACGAGTCCGTGGTGCGGCCGCGCTCCCGGTGCCCCCAATGCGGCGCGATGATCGCGTGGTACGACAACGTGCCGGTGGTCTCGTGGCTGGTGCTCGCCGGGCGCTGCCGTTACTGCAAGGGGCCGATCAGCCCCATGTATCCGCTGGTCGAGGCCGCGATCGCGCTGGTGTGGGCCGCGGCGGCCGCGCGGTTCGGCGTGACTCCGCAGGCGGTCTCGGCGGCGCTGTTCGTCACGCTGCTCGTCGGCATGCTCCTCACCGACGCGCAGCACTTCATCATCCCCGACGAGCTCTCGCTCGGCGGCCTGGGCGCGGGCCTTGCGCTCTCGCTCGTCACCGATCTGGGCCTCGTGCAATCGGCGTTCGGCGCCGCGACGGGCTTCGCGCTTCTGGGGGCCGTGAAGTTCGCCGGCGACTACGCGCTGCGCAGGGGCTGGATCGGTGGCGCGGCGGTTACGGAGACTCTGGGCAGGGACGAGCCGGTCACCGCGATGGGGATGGGAGACGTGAAAATGCTCGCGATGATCGGCGCGTTTCTCGGCTGGCAGGGCGTGCTGGCGAGCGTCTTTCTGGGAGCGCTGGCGGGCACCCTCGTGTACCTGCCGTTCGTGTTTCGCAAGACGAAGCCGCTCGTGCCGTTCGGCGTGTACCTCGCCATGGGCGCGCTGGTCTCGCTCGTGCTCGGCGAGCGGCTCCTCGCGTGGTACGCCGCGCTGGTGGGCGCGTGAAACCCGCGGCCGCGCTGCGCAGTAGGATGACTCTACGATGACCGACGGACTGCCGGGCATGGAATCGGGCGACGCGCTGGCGCGGTTCGGCCAGGACCTCAACGCGGCCGCGCGCCGCGGCGACCTGGAGCCGGTGACGTGCCGCGACGCGGAGATCGCGCGCATGATCGACATCCTGCTGCGCCAGACCAAGCACAATCCCGCGCTAGTCGGCGCGGCGGGCGTCGGCAAGACCGCGCTCGCCGAAGGCCTGGCGCAGCGCATCGTGGCCGGCGACGTGCCGGCGGTGCTGCGCGAGGCGCGGATCATCTCGCTCGATCACACTTCGCTGCTCGCCGGCACGGTCTACCGCGGCCAGTACGAGGAGCGCGTGCGCCGTCTGGTCGCGGCGGTCACCGCGGACCCCGACGTGATCCTGTTCATCGACGAGATGCACAACCTCATCGGCCAGGGTTCGGCGATGGGCGTGGCGATGGACGCCGCAAACATGCTCAAGCCCGCGCTGGTCAGCGAGGACATGCGCGTGATCGGCGCGACGACCGCGACGGAGTACGAGCGCTGGATCCGCAGCGACCCGGCGCTCGAGCGCCGGGTCCAGCCGCTGGTGGTCACCGAGCTGGGCCCCGAGCAGGCGATGGCTGTGCTGCGCGCGCGGCGGCCGCGGCTCGAGCACCACCACGCGGTCGCGATCGCCGACGACGCGCTCCAGGCTGCGCTCGTCCTCACCGACAAGTTCGTGACCGATCGCGCGCAGCCCGACAAGGCGATTGACGTGCTCGACGAGGCATGCGCGCACGCGCAGGCGACGGCCAAGCTGCCGGCCGAGCTCGAGCGCATCGTGCGCGAGCGCCGCAAGGTGGACGTCGCGATCCGCCGCCGGCTGGCCCGGGGCGAGAGCGTCGAGGGGCGGACGGGCGGGCCGGCGGACGGGCGGACGGAAGAAGAGGACCCGATCGAGGTGTTCACGCGCGAGATCGGGCCGGCCCTCGAGCGGATCGGAGCGGAGATCGAGAGGATCTTCGGGAACCCGAATCGCGCGGAGGGGCGGACGGCCGGACAGCCGGACAGGCGGACGGAAGACGCCGGCGACGCCTCTGTTCGCCCGTCCGCCCGTCCGCCCGACCGCCCTTCCGAGTCGCTCCTCGAACGCCGCGAGCGGCTCGATCGCGAGCTGCGGCGGGGCCTGGAGCAGATGGGTGTGGTCGTCACCGGCGCGGACGTGGCGCGCGCGGTCGGCGCGGCGGTGGGCAAGCGGATCGAGTGGACCGCGTGAACGCGCCGTGGCTCGGCATGGCGGGCGCGGCCGTGGTGGTGGCCCTCGCCGTCCGTGCCAGCCACGTGC
>JBIOIA010000064.1:0-12448 GCA_044449445.1 Gemmatimonadales bacterium | reverse complement strand
CAGGCGGCGCGCGGCCACCTGGGCGAGCTGCTCGACCGCCTGCGCTTCCTGGAGCAGCAGCAGGGCAACGGGGGAGCGGTCCAATGACCAAGAAGAACGCGGTCAAGGTGATGATCTGCGACGAGGAGTACACGGTCCGCTCCGAGCTCGACCCCGACTACACGCGGCAGGTCGCCTCGCACGTGGACGTGGCGATCCGCCGGGTCCTGCACGCGGGGCAGATGGTGGAGTCCCACAAGGCGGCGATCCTGGCGGCGCTCGCGATCACCGACGAGCTGTTCGAGTCCCGCAAGCAGCAGGCCGAGATCGCCCAGCGCCTGCGGTCCCTCTCGGCCGAGCTGTCGCGGCTGCTGCCGCCGCAGAAGCGGCATTCAGGGGCCTAGGGCTCAGGAGACAGGTGTCAGGGCAGGAGACAGGACACAGGACACAGTGGGTGGCAGGACACAGCAACAAGGGGCGGCGCGTAGAATTGCGCCGCCCTGAGTGTTTTCCGGCTACCTGGGCTTCGGACCTGAGTGCTAGTGTCCGCGCATGGCATCGCATCGGGGATTGAAGGCCTGGGAGCACGCACGCACACTGGCCGTCGAGTGTACCAAGGCGGCCCGCGGATTTCCCTTGGAAGAGCAACGCGCGCTGGCTGATCAGCTTCGTCGTGCGGCCACGGGTGCAGCACTGAACATCGCGGAGGGCGCGTCGCGAACGAGTAATCGGGACTATCGGCGGTTTCTGGATACGGCCCGTTCGTCCCTGATGGAGGTCAGCGCCGTGCTGGAGATTGCGCGGGATGTAGGCTATGTGGAATCGAGCACCTACGCGCGGCTTGAAGCGCGGTGCGACGAGGCTTCGAAGACCCTGTACGGGCTTCTTCGGTCGGTGGATAGACGGCTCGAATCCGGCGCGGCGCGCCGCCCCTGACTCCTCCCTCCTGAATCCCGCTGACCCCTGTGTCCTGTCTCCTCCCCTGAATCCCGTATCCTATCTCCTGATTCCTGAAACCACCTCCTCTTCCGTATCTCCCTCCTGTAGCGTAACTTACGCCGTTGGCTCACTAGCGACTTCGAACACTCGTGGCGGTTCGCCGCCGGAGTGTCTTATGAACAACTGGCTGGTCTTCGTCGGCTTCGGCGCCGCTGCCGTGGCCGTGCCGACGTTCTTCTATATCGGTCGGGTCCTGGAGCGGCGTTCGGCGCAGCGCTCGCGCCAGGGCGCCCAGGAGGTTGCCGACCGCCTGCTCGCGGACGCCCGGCGTGACGCCGAGGCGCTGCGTCAAACCCTGCTCACGACCGGGAAGGACGAAATCGCCCGGGGCCGCGAGGCCCTGGACGGTGAAGTCGCACGCCGGCGAGAGGAGCTGACCAAGGGCGAGCGGCGCCTCGAGGACCAGAGTCGCCAGCTCGAGCGCAAGGTGGACCTGACCGAGCGCCGCGAGAAGGAGCTGGAGTCAAGGCTCTCGGGCGTCACCACGGCGGAACAGAAGCTGGCCGCCCAGGAGCAGGAGCTGCGCCAGGCCTCGCTCGAGCAGCGCCGCCGCCTGGAGGCGCTCGCCGGACTCTCGGCGGCCGAGGCGAAGAGGGAGCTGGTCCGCGTCATGGAGGACGAGGCGAAGGCAGAGGCGGCGAACCTGGTGCGCAACATCAAGGACCAGGCGCGGCGCGAGGCGGACCGCGAGGCGAAGAAGATCGTCGCGATCGCGATCCAGCGGATCGCCGCCGATCAGACCGCCGAGACGACGATCTCGACGGTCACGCTGCCGAACGATGAGATGAAGGGCCGGATCATCGGCCGCGAGGGCCGCAACATCCGGGCCTTCGAGCAGGCGACGGGCGTGGACGTGATCATCGATGACACGCCGGACGCCGTGACCGTCTCGTGCTTCGACCCGGTCAGGCGCGAGGTGGCCCGCCTGGCGCTCGAGCGCCTGATCGGCGACGGTCGCATTCACCCCTCGCGCATCGAGGAGCTGGTCAAGAAGGCGCAGGCGGACGTGGACCAGCAGATCCAGGAGGCGGGCGAGCAGGCCGCGTACGACGTCGGCGTCCACGGATTGCACCCGGAGCTGATCAAGCTGGTCGGCCGGATGAAGTTCCGGACCAGCTACGGCCAGAACCTCCTCAAGCACGTCAAGGAGGTGTGCTGGATCGCCGGGATCATGGCCGCCGAGCTGAAGCTCGACGTGGCCAGGACAAAGCGCGGCGCGCTGCTGCACGACATCGGCAAGGTGCTGACGCACGACCACGAGGGCACGCACGTCCAGCTCGGCGTCGAGATGGCGACGAAGTACGGCGAAGACCCGATCGTGATCAACTGCATCGCGGCGCACCACGACGACGTGCCGCACGAGAGCGCGATCTCGGTGATCGTGCAGGCGGCCGACTCGGCCTCCGGCTCGAGGCCGGGCGCCCGACGCGAGGCGTTCGAGAGCTACGTCAAGCGCCTGACGCGTCTCGAGGAGATCGCGACGGGGTTTCCGGGCGTCGAGAAGAGCTTCGCGATCCAGGCCGGACGCGAGGTGCGGGTGGTCGTCGTGCCCGACAAGGTGGACGACGGCAAGATGGCCGAGCTGTCGGAACAGATCGCGAAGAAGATCGAGACCGAGCTTCAGTATCCGGGACAGATCCGCGTGGTGGTGATCCGGGAGACGAGGGCCGTGGGGGTGGCAAAGTGAGCGCGCGCATCATTGACGGGACGGCGATCGGGAAGTCCATCCGCGAGGAGCTCAAGGCCGAGGTCGCCGCGATGGCGGCGAAGGGCGTCGTGCCGGGGCTCACCGTGGTCATCGTGGGCGAGGATCCGGCGAGCCAGGTCTACGTCCGCATGAAGGGCAAGGCCGCCGCCGAGCTCGGCATGAAGTCGGACACGCTCCGGCTCCCGGTCACGACCAGCGAAGCGGAGCTGCTCGCACTCGTGGACCGGCTCAACGCCGATGCCACGGTGCACGGCATCCTGGTGCAGTCGCCGCTCCCCAAGGCGATGAACTTCGACCGCGTGGTCAATCGCATCGATCCGGCGAAGGACGTGGACGGCTTCCACCCCGTCAACGTCGGTCGCGTGGTGCGTGGCGACCGGGGCGCGTTCCGCCCGTGCACGCCCGCGGGCGTGATCGAGCTGCTGACGAGGAGCGGCGTCGAGACGAAGGGTGCGCGCGCCGTCGTGGTCGGGCGTTCGATGATCGTCGGTCGGCCCGTGGCGAACATGCTGCTCCAGGACGTGCCCGGCGGCAACGCGACCGTCACGATCTGCCATACCAAGACGAAGGACCTCTCGCGCTACACGAAGGACGCGGAGATCCTCGTGGTCGCCGCGGGTCGGGCCGAGGTCATCACCGGCGACATGATCCGGCCCGGCGCGGTGGTGATCGACGTCGGCGTGAACCGCGTGGACGACGCGGCGAACGAGAAGGGCTATCGCCTCGTGGGCGACGTGAACTTCGCCCAGGCGAAGGAAGTCGCCAGCATGATCACGCCGGTGCCCGGCGGCGTCGGCCCGATGACCATCGCGCTGCTGATGAAGAACACCGTGCAGGCGGCCCGCCAGGCAGCCGGGGCGGCGCGCGCGGCGTGAACCTCGAGCTCGGGCTCGACCTCCCGGCCGCCGAAGAGCGCGCCTTCACCGTCACCGAGGTGATGGAGGGCGTGCGCGGAATCGTGCAGCAGCTGCCCGCCATCTGGGTGGAGGGCGAGATCTCCGGGTTGAAAGTCGGAAGCGCCCGACAGTGGTACTTCACGATGAAGGACAAGAAGAGCGCGATGGACTGCGTGATGTGGTCCGACGTCGTCCGGCGGCTCCGCGAGAAGCCCGAAGACGGCATGAAGATCTACGCGAAGGGCTCGTTCACGGTGTTCCCCGGGCGCGGCCGGCTCCAGTTCAGCGTCAGCGATCTGCTGCCCACCACCGAGGGCGGTTTCCATTCCATCAAGCTCGAGCAGGCCCGGCGGGCGCTCGAGAAGGACGGGCTCCTCGATCCCGCCAGGAAACGCCCGCTGCCCGAGTTTCCGCGCTGCGTCGGCGTGGTGACGAGCCCGGAGGGCGCGGCCTGGAAGGACATCGTCGCGGTCGTTGCGCGTCGCTGGCCCCACTGCGAGCTGGTGCTGATCGGCGCGCGGGTGCAGGGCGAAGACGCGCCGCGCGAGCTGGTGCGCGCGCTGGGCCTGGCGAACCGGTTCGAGCGGCTCGACGTGCTGATCGTGGGGCGCGGCGGCGGCTCGAAGGAGGATCTCTGGGCGTTCAACGACGAGCGCGTCGCCCGCGCGCTCGCCGCCTCGCGCGTGCCGACGATCTCCGCCGTCGGTCACGAGATCGACACGACGCTGACCGACCTGGTGGCGGACGTGCGCGCCGCGACACCCTCGGCGGCCGCCGAGAAGGCGGTGCCCGATCGCATCGACGTGGACCGGCGGCTCGCCGCGCTGCGCACGCACCTCTCGCAGGCGGCCGGCGGCCGGATGGAGGCGGCAGGGTCGCGGCTTTCGCTGCTGCGGAGCAGGATGGCCGCGGCGGTAACGCGGCGGACCCAGCAGGTGGACTACCGGCTGCGCGCGGCCGCGATGCGAATGGCGACCAGCTGCTCGGCACGCCTCGCGCGCGACACGTCCCGTCTCGCGACCTCTGCCGCGTCGCTCGATGCGCTCTCGCCGCTCAAGGTGCTGGAGCGCGGCTATGCCGTGGCGCGCAGCGAGGCGGGCCGCGTGCTGCGTCGGCTCGCCGACTTCGCGCCCGCGATGCCGTTTCGCTTGCGGGTCGCCGACGGAGAGGTGAACGCGAGGACGGAGGGAAAGAAGTGAGCGCCGCCAAGTCTGGTGCCCCGGTGCCCCCGTCCCCCGGTGCTTCATCGCTCCAAGCGGACCTCGAACGCCTCGAGCAGATCGTCCGCGCGCTCGAAGCCGACGACCTCGACCTCGACCGCGCGCTGTCGCTGTTCGAGGAGGGCGTTACCCGGCTGCGCGATGCCCGCGCGCGGCTGGGCGACGCGGAGGTCCGCCTCAAGCAGCTGCGCGAGGCCGCCGATGGGAGTCCCGATGCCGTTGATCTTGGCTGACAAGGCGCCCGACGTCGACGCGTTCCTCGCCTGCGCGCGGGACGCCACCGATGCGGCGCTCGAAGCGGCGCTGCCGGAGCTGCTCGCCGGCACGTCCGAGGAGCTGCAGCGCGCGGTCAGTTACGCGGTGCTCGGTTCGGGCAAGCGGTTCCGCCCGGCGCTCGTGATCGCCTCGTACCACTCGGCGGGCGGGACGAAAGAAGCCATCGCCGACATCGCCGGCGCCGTCGAGATCGTTCACGCCTACTCGCTCGTGCACGACGACCTGCCGTGCATGGACAACGACGACCTCAGGCGCGGCCGGCCGACCCTGCACCGCGCGAAGGGCGTGCGCACGGCCACCGTGGCGGGCTTCGCGATGGTGCCGGTGGCGGCCTTCGCGATGGTGCGCGGCGCGGGCCGGCTCGGCCTGGGCGCGGAGACGGTGCGCGACCTGACGGCGATCCTGTTCAAGGCCGCGGGCGGCGGCGGGATGATCGGCGGCCAGGTGCTCGATCTGCTCGCCGCGGGCAGGGAAGTGAGCATGGAGTTCGTCGCCGACCTCGAGCGGCGCAAGACCGGCGCGCTCATCGCCGCCTCGGTCGAGATCGGCGCGGTGGCCGCCGGCGTGCGCGGCGCGGCGCGCGAGGCGTACCGGGCGTACGGCGAAGACGTGGGCCTCGCGTTCCAGATCGCGGACGACGTGCTCGACCTGACCGCGACCAGCTCCGAGCTCGGCAAGACGCCGGGCAAGGACGCCAAGCTCGGCAAGGCCACCTGGCCCCATCTGACCGGGGTCGAGGAGGCGTCCCGCGAGGCCGAGCGGCTTGCGGAACGGGCGGTGGCCAGCCTGGAGCGTGCGGGAGTATCTTCACCGCTGCTGGCGGCACTCGCCCGGTTCGTCGTGGCGCGCCGCTCGTAACCTTCAGAGGACCGACCCATGGCGATTCTCGAGACGATCAAGGGCCCCGCCGACGTGCGCCGGTTGCCGAAGGAGCAGCTTCGGCCGCTCGCCGACGAGGTGCGGCAGCGCCTGATCGACGTCGTCTCGAATACCGGCGGGCACATCGGCGCCGGACTCGGCGTCGTCGAGCTCACGGTCGCGCTGCTGCGCAGCTTCGAGAGCCCGACCGATCGGATCCTGTGGGACGTCGGCCACCAGGGCTATCCGTGGAAGGTGCTCACCGGGCGCAACGACCGCTTCCCGACGCTGCGCCAGAGCGGCGGCCTGAACGGCTTCCTGCGCCGCAGCGAGAGCGAGCACGACGTCTTCGGCGCGGGCCACGCCGGCACCGCGGTCTCCGCGGCCTACGGCGTCGCGACCGCGCGCGACCTCAAGAACGAGCAGTTCCACGTCGTCGCGGTCCTGGGGGACGGCGCGCTGACCTGCGGGCTCTCCTACGAGGGGCTCAACAACGCCGGGCACTCGAACCGCGACATCATCGTGGTGCTCAACGACAACGGGATGTCCATCGCGCCCAACGTCGGCGCGATGAACAAGTACCTGGGCTCGATCATCGCCTCGCCGCGCACTAACCGCGTGCGCGAGAAGGTGAAGGGCATCGTCGAGATGAGCTCGAAGTACCTCGGCCACGGCGTGGTGGACTTCAGCCGGAGGCTCGAAGAGAGCATCAAGAACATGTGGTCGCCCGGCATGCTGTTCGAGGAGCTGGGCTTCCGGTACTTCGGGCCGATCGACGGGCACGACATCGACCTGATGACGCAGACGTTCGACCTCGTGAAATCGCTCAAGGGTCCGCGGCTGATCCACGTGCTCACGGAGAAGGGCAAGGGCTTCCCGCTGCCCGAGCCGGACCTCGAGAAGTACCACGCGCGCCAGCCCTACGACCCGGTGACGGGAAAGCTCAAGAGCGCCGCGGGCGGTCCGCCCGCCTGGACCAAGGTGTTCGGCGACGCGATCACGCAGCTCGCCGCCGAGTATCCGGACCTCGTGGCGATCACGGCGGCGATGCCGTCGGGTACCGGCACCAACATCTTCCAGAAGAAGTGGCCGAACCGGTTCTTCGACGTCGGGATCGCCGAAGGACACGGCGTCACGTTCGCCGCCGGCCTCGCGACCCAGGGCATCCGGCCGATCTGCGCGATCTACTCGACGTTCCTGCAGCGCGGCTACGACAACATCATCCACGACGTCGCGATCCAGAAGCTGCCGGTGATCTTCTGCATGGACCGCGCCGGCATGGTGGGCGACGACGGGCAGACGCACATGGGGCTCTACGACATCGCCTACATGCTGGCGGTGCCGAACATGACGGTGACGGCGCCCCGGGACGGCGCCGAGCTGATCGGGCTGCTGCGCTGCGCGCTCGCGCACACCGACGGTCCGTTCTCGCTGCGCTATCCGCGCGACAAGGCGCCGGCCGAGCCGCCGCTCGCGGCCGAAGTGAAGGCGATCCCCTACGGCACGTGGGAGATGCTGCGGCAGGGCAAGCACTGCGCCATCCTCGCGGTGGGCGTGATGTGCGCCCCGGCGCTGGCGGCGGCGCAGGCGCTGGCGGCCGAGGGACTCGACGTCACCGTGGTGAACGCGCGGTTCCTGAAGCCGCTCGACCGGACGATGCTCGAGGCGCTGGTGCAGTCGCACACGATGCTCGTGACCGTCGAGGACGGCTGCGTGGTGAACGGCTTCGGCGCCTGTCTCGCCGAGGCGGTGCAGACGATCGCGCCCGAGGTGCGGGTGACCGCGCTGGGCGCTCCGGACCGGACGTACGAGCACGCGCCGCGGCCGCAGCAGCTGGCGGAGGTCGGCCTCACCGCTGAAGGCATCGCCGCCCGCGTGCGCGCCCTGCACGCCGAGGAGGCAGCCGTCTCCTGATGCGCATCGGCCTGGTCGGGAATCGGCGGTACCGGCCGCTGGCCGATCTGTTGGCGAGACTCGCGGACGAGGCGCCGCGGCTCGGCGTCGACCTGGTCTACGAGCCGCAGCTCGCCGAGCTGGTGAACGGCGCCGAAGGCACGGCGCTCCACGAGGCCGAGCTCGACATCATCCTCAGTCTGGGCGGCGACGGCACGCTGCTGCGCGCCGCGCGCATCGGCTGCCAGCGCGGCATCCCCATCCTCGGCATCAATCTCGGACGACTCGGTTTCCTGGCGGGTGCCGGACCCGAGCAGGCGGAAGACGCGCTGCGCCGGCTGGTGCGCGGGCAGTACACGATCGAGCGCCGGCTCGCGCTCACTGCGCGCATCGGCGACGACGGACCGCAGGCGCTCGCCATCAACGACGTCGTGATCCACAAGGGCGGCGTCGCGCGCGTGGTTCGCCTGTCGGTGTCGGTGGACGGCGAGTCGGTCGGCACCTATTCGGCGGACGGCATCGTGGTCGCGACCCCCACCGGCTCCACCGCGTACTCGCTCTCGGCGGGCGGCCCCATCGTCGTGCCGAGCGTGGATGCGTTCGTCATCACGCCGATCTCGCCCCACACGCTTGCGGTGCGTCCGCTCGTCGTTCCCGCCACCGCCACGATCGGGGTCCGCGTGCTCGAGCCCGTGCCGGACCCGAACGAGCTGCTGGTCTCGATCGACGGCCAGGCCACGGCGCACCTCAAGGCGCGCCAGGACGTGACCATCATGCGCGCGACCTCCGCCGTGCTGCTCGCGCAGCTCAGCGACGAGACGTTCTTCGCCCGGCTCAGTCGCAAGATGTCCTGGGGCGAACCCGCCAGCCGCAAGGGCTGATGCTGACCGAGCTCAGGGTGCAGGGCCTCGCGGTCATCGCCGACGCGAGGGTCGAGCTCACCAGCGGCCTCAACGTCCTCACCGGCGAAACCGGAGCAGGGAAGTCGCTGCTCGTGGACGCGCTCGCGCTGCTGCTCGGCGAGCGCGCCGAGACCGAGCTGGTGCGTCCGGGCACGTCGCGGGCCGTGGTCGAGGGCAGCTTCGACGTGGCGCGCCGCGCCCACCTCGCCGCTGCGCTGGATCGCCTCGGCATCGAGCCCGAGGACGGTCGCCTGATCCTCAAGCGCGAGGTGCAGGCGGCGGGACGCAGTCGCGCGTGGGTGAACGGAAGCCCCGTGACGGTGGCCGTGCTCTCGGAGCTGGGCCGCCTGCTGGTTGATCTGCACGGGCAGCACGAGACCCAGTCGCTGCTCCGTGAAGGCGCGCAGCGCGCGATCCTCGACGCATACGCCGAGGCGGACGGCGAGGCCGCGGCCGTGGCGGAGGCGGAAGGCGAACGTTCGCGCCTCACGGCCGAGCGCGATGCCATCGTCACCCGCCGCGCCGAGGCGCTGAAGCGCGCGGATTACCTGCGTCACGTCGCCGATGAGATCGGCCGTGCGGCGCCCAGGGCCGGCGAGATGGAATCGCTGGAGGACGAGTCACGCCGGCTCGGCCACGCGGAGGAGCTGGGACGGACCGCCGTCGAGCTGGCCGATCTGCTGGACGGCGATGATCGCGCGGCGGGCCATGTGCTGGGACACGTGACGCGGCTGCTCGCGTCGCTGGAGCGCATCGACGAGCGCGGCAGCGCCGGCTGGCGGGAGATGCTGGACGCGGCGGTGCTCAACGTGGGCGAGCTCGGCCGCGCGGTGCGCGACTATGCCGAGGGCCTCGAGCTGGATCCCGCGCGTCTCGCCTCGGTCGAGGCGCGACGCGACGTGCTCTCGCGGCTCGATCAGAAATACGGGCCGGGACTCGAGCGGGTGCTCGCCGCGGGCGAGGAAGCGAAGCGCGAGTTGTCGCTCTTAGGCACGGCCGACAGCGATCTGGGGGAGCTGGACCGCTCGATCGCCGAGATCGAGCGCACGTTCGTCGAGCGCTGCAAGGCGCTGGGCGCGAAGCGGCGCTCGGCCGCGAAGCGCATCGGCGTCGCGGTCTCGCAGCACCTGGGCGATCTCGGTATGCCCGGCGGCACGTTCCGCGTGTCGCTGGACCGGATCGAGACGCCGGGCCGGCACGGCGCGGAGGGTGTGGCGTTCCTGTGCACGCTCAATCCCGGCATGGGTGAGCGGCCGGTGGCGAAGGCGGCTTCGGGTGGAGAGCTCTCGCGCCTCATGCTCGCGCTCAAGGTCGAGCTGGCGCGCCACGACCGCGTGCCGACGCTGGTCTTCGACGAGGTGGATGCCGGCATCGGCGGTCACGTGGCGGATCGCGTCGCCGAGGCGCTCGGGCGGGTCGGCGAATCGCACCAGGTGCTGGTGATCACGCACCTGGCGCCGATCGCGGCGGCGGCGGCACGTCATCTCATCGTGGCGAAGGGCGGCGAGACCGGCATTGCCCAGACCGACGTGATGATCGCGCACGGCGAGGACCGCGTGGAAGAGATTGCGAGGATGCTGGGTGGATCTCAAACCACCGCGCGCAAGCACGCGCAAGAGATGCTGAGAGACCGCTAGCTCAGCGCAGACTCCCGAAGTACGCCGAGATCATCAGCGACATCACGCCGTCATTCGGCACCTGGCCGCCGCGGCCGTACAGTGTCGTGTTGTAGGACCACGTGACGCGATACGGCAGCCGCGCCCGGCCCCGGGCGTAGCGATCGAGCGTCGAGAACGTCACGCCGGCCCCCACGCGCATCCGCTCAACCTGCGTCGCCTCGCCCAGCACGCTCGCCGGGTAGCCGATCAGGGCCTGCTCGGCTACCGGATCGCCGACGTAGCTGAACGACGTCGCCGCCTGGTGGTAGTAGTGCCAGCCGATGCCGACGTCGAACGCGTCGTCGAGCTGCCAGTTGGGCACCAGGTCAACGCCGTAGTAGTCGCCCATCTTGCGCTGCACCAGCGCCGTGGCGCTGAGCGGCGCGTAGGGCAGGTACCACGGGCTCACTCGGCGCAGCAGCTGGTCGGGCGATGAGGTGCCATAGCGGCCGCCCACGTGGAGCCAGAAATTGCGACCCGCGATGAAGTCGTTGCGCATCGCGACCTCGACGCCACGCTCGTGCGTGCCGGTGGGGAGGTCGATGAAGTTGTCGGGCGAGTCCGGCGAGCCGGTCGGGAGCCGCGCCGTGACGGCAAGCTGGCTGCGCCAGTGCGTGCCGTTCGCCAGCTGGAACCAGGCGCCCAGCTCCACGTCGCCCAGACGCGTGCGCACGACTTCGTTCAGCGAGTCGCCGGCGAGCGGGCCGTTGGGGTCGTAGAACAGCCGCCGCACGCCAGCCGAATCGAGCGGCGCGGCGGGGAGCGTGTACGCCGAGCTGAAGGCCGGCATCGTGACGCCGGCTGCGGCGTACAGCGCGGCGAGCGTCGCGTAGCTGGACTTGCCCTGGTTGAGGCGGGAGGTGAGCGTGTCGCCGGCGTCGCTGCCGGTGACCGGGAGCAGCGGCGACTGCGGGACCGGCGTGGCGCTGTAGCACGGCGACGTCGAGCTGGTCGCGCTGCCGGCCCCGAGGCTGTAGAGCCCGCACGCCAGGGGCTGGAGCGCGTTGTAGAGCGCCGTCGCTTGCGCACGCAGCGCCGGCGGGCCGTTGGTCATCTGCGCGCGCAGGGCCCGCAGGGCCGTGTCGGCCTGGGCGCGGTATCCGTCCAGGGCGCCCGCCGTGACGAACGCGGGGTTATAGCCCACATTACCGAGTGTGGACTTGATGCTGGTGTCCGGGCCCGAGAGGAAGGCGCTCATCCGCGCGCGCACGATCGGCACGTTGACGCTGAAGCCGAACCGCGTCGAGGGCGCGTACTCGAACCGGATCGGCGTGCTGCGCCAGCTCGCGTCGAGGGTGAGGATCGACCGGCCCATGTTGAGCAGCCAGCCCGAGATGCCGGTCAGGCTGCGGACCTGCGACTCGGCGGGCGCGAGGAACGGCAGTTGGATGGTCCCGAGCGACTCGGCTCCGAAGTACGTGCCGATCGGCTCGCGCGCGCCGTCGATCATCAACGGCTTGAGCGGCGTGAAGGTGCCGAAGCGGTCCGACCAGTGGCTCCAGTCGGCACCGATGGTGAATCGCAGCGTGTGCGCGGGCAGCGGGACGGCGCTCTCGCCCTGCGCGAGGACGGAACGGGGAACCAGGATGCAGGCGAGAATCGAAACGGCGGCGAGCGGCGCGCGGCGCATGGGGTGCGACAAGTCTAAGGTCGCCTTCCCGGGGGGTCAATGAAACCGGACGAGCGGGCTCGCGGACGTTTCACATCCGAATTCGGCCACCCGCCCGCCGCCCTTGCCGCCGCGCCGGGCCGCGTCAACCTGATCGGCGAGCACGTGGACCTCTACGGCGGCCATGTTCTGCCGGTGGCGACCACGTGGCGGACGGCCGTCGCCGTCGGCCCGGGTTCAGGACGCCTGCGCGCCGTCTCGGAGCAGGGCGCGCGCGTCGAGACCGACTGGCCGCCACGGCGGGCGGGCCAGTGGAGCGACTACGTGGCCGGCGTCGCGGCGCTGTGGACGGGCGTTCCGTTCGAGGGCGGGCTCGACGTCGCGCAGCCCCGCCAAGGCCAGACTAATAAACTCGTCAGCGGCTCGCCTCCGCTCGAGTTGGCTTAGGCT
>JBIOIA010000063.1:0-12505 GCA_044449445.1 Gemmatimonadales bacterium | reverse complement strand
GGGGACCGACGTTCGTCCGCGGCCGGACCAGCATGAGCAGCTTCGTCTCGGCGGACAGGCTCGCGACGACCGCGTAGCCGGCCTTGTACTCGATGACGCCGGTCGTCAGGTCGCCGCGCCCGGCGTGGTGGCCCAGCGTCTCGGCGGCCTGGACGATGCCCGGCACGACGGCGGAGAGCACTTCGGGGTCCGAGCCGTCGCCGACGTGGCTCGCGATCGGCAGCCCATCGTTGCCCAGGATGATCACGGCCTCGACGCCATCGCGGCGGCCCAGCGCGTCGACGACGTCCTTGATGCTGGCCATGATTCCTCACAGGGGGGAGAAGCCTACGCATCGTAGGACGCAAGGAACCGCCTGTCAAGCACTTCCGGGCCGTTGCCCCGGCGCTTCGGGGCGCCTATTCTTCGCTTCTCCGTGAAGACCCGCGCGTCCCGACCCACCCGTGCGGCGGCCCTGAGGGCCGCGATCTTCGCCCTGCTGCTGGCAGGGTGCGGCAGCGGCCTCTCGCTGCCCCCCGCGAGCTCTCCGATCACGCAACAGCAGATCGACCTGTTCGCCCTCTCCAACACGCCCGTCAATACGAACTCGGCGTACGACATGCTCAACATGGTCGAGGTCCGGGTCGATGAGAACAACAACTTCGACTTTGCCTTCGACCTCAGGTTCGACAGCGCGTACGGCGTCGGAAAGCCCGGCGACACGGTGGCGGTGCTCATCCCCCGCGGCGTGCTCGGCTTCGTGGCCGATCCCGGTCTCATCTATCTGCCGGGGATCTTCAACTTCGATTCGCTCCAGGTCGCGCCGACGGGCGGGTACACCAAGGACTCGGTGGTGGCGATCCACGAGGGCGACGTGCTGTACGCGGCCTCGCGCATCCAGACGTGCAACTTCGGGTACACGTTGCCGCACTACGCGAAGCTGATGATCCAGAAGATCGATCTCGCGGCGCTCTCGGCCACGATCAGTGTCGTGATCGATCCGAACTGCGGATACCGCGAAATCAACACGGGCATCCCGACCTTCTAGCATGATCGACCCGCGCATCTTTCGGGACGCCGACGCGTTCGCGGCGGCCCGCGAGCGACTGCTGCGTCGAGGTGACGATGCGCGGCTTGAGATGCTCCTGGAGGACCTCCGTCGACTGTCCGATCTTCGGCGACGAGCCATCTCGCAAGGGGAGGCCCTGAAGGCTGAGCAGAACGCGAAGAGCAAAGAGTATGCGGAGAAGAAGAAGCGCGGCGACGACACCGGCCCCCTGTTGGCCGTGCTCACAGAATTGAAGATGAAGGCGGACGGGGCCGCCGAGCAGGCGCGTGACGCCGACGCCGAGTTCCAGCGCGGGTTGCTCGAGGCTCCTAACGTTCCGGCCGCCGACGTCGTGGCGGGCGACGCGTCGAAGAACGAGGTCGTGCGCACCTGGGGCGAGCCGATCACGCCGAAGCACTGGCACCGCCCGCACTGGGACATCGGCAGCGCGCTCGGCATCCTGGACGCGGAGCGCGCCGGGAAGCTCGCGGGCTCCGGGTTCCCGCTCTACGTCGGGCTCGGCGCGCGGCTCGAGCGCGCGCTCATCGACTGCCTGGTCCGGCTCCAGGCGGACGAGCATGGCTACACCGAGGTCTCGCCGCCGTTCGTGGTCAACCGCGCGACGATGACCGGCACCGGCCAGCTGCCGAAGTTCGAGGCGGACCTGTACCGGCTGGATGCGGACGACCTGTTCCTGATCCCCACGGCCGAAGTGCCGGTGACGAACATCTTCCGCGGCGAGATCCTGGCCGGGGAGGACCTGCCGAAGCGCTTCGTGGCCTACACGCCGTGCTGGCGCCGCGAGGCGGGCGCGCACGGCGCCGACACCCGCGGCATCCTGCGCGTGCACCAGTTCGACAAGGTCGAGCTGGTTCGCTTCGAGGCGCCCGAGCGCAGCGACGCGGCCCACGAGGAGCTGACGCGCCACGCCGAGACGGCGCTCCAGCGGCTGGGCCTCGCCTACCGTGTCGTGAAGATCGCGGCGGGCGACATGGGCTTCGCCAACCACCGCCAGTACGACCTCGAGGCCTGGGCGCCCGGCGTGGGCAAGTGGCTCGAGGTCTCGAGCTGCTCCACCTACGCCGACTACCAGGCGCGCCGGATGGACATCCGCTACCGGCCCTCGCGCGGCGCCAAGCCCGAGTTCGTGCACACGCTGAATGGCTCGGCCCTGGGGCTCGCACGCACGTTCATCGCGGTGCTCGAGACGTACCAGCAGGAAGGCGGCTCGGTGCGCGTGCCCGATGCGCTCGTGCCGCTGATGGGGACGCGCGCGATTGGCACCGGCGCCGCCTGACCGGGGCCGCCTCGGGGCGGCCGGTGCGCGGACGCTCTGGGCCCTGATCGCGCTCGCGGCCGTCCTCATCGTGGTGTTCGCGGCGGTCGTCGCCCGCCACCTGACCTTCGACGCGCGCGATGCGAGCGAGAGTTACGCCCGGGTGTTCCGCGGCCTCACCAATCCGCGCGAAGGCGGCGCGACCGAGGCGCTGCTCCAGCAGGCCGAAGAGATCCGGCGGCGCGGTATCCCCATCGTCATCACCAGTGCCTCCGGCGTCGCGACCGACACGGCGAACCTGCCGCGCGCGATGAAGCTCGACTCGCCCGAGATGCGCGCCTTCGTCGCCGCGCTCGACGCCGAGAGCCCGCCGGTGGTCGAGCCATCCGTCGGCACCGTCCACTACGGCGCGCCGCCGGTGCGCGACTACCTGCGCCTCATCCTCGCGCTGGTCGTGCTCGCGCTGCTCGCCGTCCTGTCGGTCGGCCTGATCGCCAAGCGCGCCGAAGTGCGCTCGTCGCAGGACCGCGTGTTCGTCGCGATGGCGCGCGAGTCCGCGCACCAGCTCGGCACGCCGCTCTCCTCGCTGGCGGGCTGGATCGAGCAGCTGCGCGCGCGGCCCGATCCCGGGGCCGTCGAGATCGCCGACCACCTCGATGCCGACTACCGGCGGCTCGACCGCGTCTCGCGCCGCTTCGAGCGCATCGGCCAGCCGCCGCGGCAGGAGCGCGTGGACGTCGGCGCGCTCGCGGTCGCGGCCGCCTCGTACTTCCGCCCCCGGCTCCCGAAGCTCGCCAACCCGGTCACGATCGACGTCAAGGTGGAGAGCCGGGCGCCGATCGTCGAAGGCGACGCGCTGCTGCTCGAGTGGGCGCTCGAGGCGCTGCTCAAGAACGCCGTGGACGCGCTGTCGGGGACGAGCGGCACGATCGCCCTGTCGGTGACCGACGAGCCGGAGTGGGTCGTGCTCACCGTGACGGACGACGGCCCCGGCGTCCCGGGACAGCTGATCGCGGACCTGTTCGAGCCCGGCGTGACGTCCAAGGCGGGCGGCTGGGGGCTGGGCCTCGCGCTCACCCGCCGCATCGTCGAGCTCGGGCACCGGGGCCGGGTCAACCTCGAGCCCGTGGGCAGGGGCGCGCGGTTCGTGATCCGCCTGCCGCGGGTCCCGGAGGCGGCGTGAGCGTCGCGCTGAACCCGGCGCAGCAGGAAGCGGTCGAGCACGTCGAGGGCCCGATCCTCGTGCTCGCGGGCGCGGGCTCGGGGAAGACGCGCGTGCTCACGGCGCGCATCGCCCGGCTGATCGAGGGCCACGGCGTGGACGCGCGAGGCATCCTCGCCGTCACGTTCACCAACAAGGCCGCCGCGGAGATGAAGCACCGCGTCGAGACGCTGCTCGGCCGGCCGCCGGACGGGCTGTGGATCGGGACCTTCCACTCGATCTGCGCGCGGCTGCTGCGGCGCGAGGCGCCGCTGCTCGGCTTCACGCGCACGTTCACGATCTACGACGAGGACGACAGCGAGGCGCTGGTGCGCCGGGTGATCGACGACCTCGGCCTGCCGCCCAAGCTGTATACGGCGCGCAGCGTGCGCCACGAAATCTCGCACGCCAAGAACGCGATGACCTCGCCCGCGCAGTACGCCGCCGACGCGCTCGATCCGTACCACGCCAACATCGGCCGCGTGTACGCCGCCGCGACCGAGGCGCTCCGGCGCGCCAACGCGATGGACTTCGACGACCTGCTGCTGCACCCGCTCGAGCTGTTTCAGGGCCATCCCGAGCGGCTCGAGGAATACCGCCGGCGGTTCCGGTTCATCCTCGTGGATGAGTACCAGGACACCAACCGCGCGCAGTACCGGCTGCTCCATCTGCTCGCGCAGCAGCACGCGAACCTGTTCGTGGTCGGCGACGACGACCAGTCCATCTACGGATGGCGCGGCGCCGACCTCCGCAACATCCTGGAGTTCCAGCGCGACTTCCCGGGCGCGAAGCTGGTGCGGCTCGAGGAGAACTACCGCTCGACGCGCGCCATTCTCGAAGTGGCCAACGCGGTGATCGCGCCCAACACCGGCCGGATCGGCAAGACGCTGCGCACCATCCGCCAGGGCGGGGAGCGGGTCACCGTGCTGCGCGCCGCGGACGAGCGCGACGAGGCCGAGTGGCTGGTGCGCGAGTTCGTGCGGCTCTCGCGCGGCGAGTACGCGGTCGAGGACGTGGTCGTGCTGGTGCGCACCAACGCGCAGACCCGCGCGTTCGAGGAGGAGCTGCGCCGCTCGGGCGTGCCGTACCGCGTGGTCGGCGCCGTCAGCTTCTACGAGCGGCGCGAGGTGAAAGACCTGCTGGCCTACCTGCGCCTGATCGCGAACCGGGATGACGACGAGGCGTTCCGCCGGGCCGTCGCGGTGCCGCGCCGGGGGATCGGCGAGACGAGCCTCGTCGCGCTCACCACCGCGGCGCGCCAGTGGGGCTGGTCGCTCCTCACGGCCTCGGCCGCCGCAGGCCGCATCGGCGACCTCAAGCCGCGCGCGCGCGAGCTGCTCGTGCAGTTCGCCGCGGAGATCGACGCCATCGCGCAGGAGCTGGGCGCGCTCCAGCCCGCCGAGGCGCTGCGCGCGATCATCGCGCGGCTGAGCTACGACCGGTATCTCCTCGAGGAGGACGAGACCGGGCCCGAGCGCATGGAGAACGTCAACGAGCTGGTGAACGCGGCGGCCTCCTGGTCGGAGGAGTGGGGCACGCCGGCGCCGGACGAAGAGGGCACGCCGCTCGAGCGGTTCCTCACGCAGGCGGCGCTCACGACGCGCGCCGAAGTCGGCGATGCGGGCAAGGGCCTGACGCTGATGACGCTCCACGCCGCCAAGGGGCTCGAGTTTCCGATCGTCGCGATCGCGGGCATGGAGGAAGGATTGTTCCCGCTCGCCCGGGCGGATTCGGCCGAGGGCGTGGAGGAGGAGCGGCGGCTCGCCTACGTCGGCATCACGCGCGCCAAGGACCGGCTCTACCTCTCGTGGGCCGCCGCCCGCCGCCGCCAGGGCGCGCTGCTGCCCGGCTACCCGTCGCGGTTCCTGAACGACGTGCCGCCGGCGCTCACCGAAGAGCGCATCACGCGGCCCACCTGGGGCATCGCGAGAGAGCCTCGCATGCGCCCCGCGCGCCGGCACGAGGCGCCGCTCGCCCTCGCAGTGGACGTGGATCAGGAAATCGAGGAAGTATCCGACGACGCTCCGCGCTACGTTCCCGGCGAGCGCGTCAAGCACCGGCGCTTCGGGTCCGGCACGATCCAGCAGGTGGCGGGTCGCGGCCGCGATCTCAAGGTCGCCGTCGCGTTCGACGATGAGACCGTGGGCGTCAAGCAGCTCCTGGCGATATATGCAGGGCTGGAGAGGGAGTGGGAGTGAGCGACAAGAAGAAAGTCACGAGCGCGGAGATCCAGCGGATCGCCCGGCTGGCGGAGCTGGCCGTGGACGAACCGACGGCGGTGCAGCTCGAGTCGCAGCTCTCGCGCATCCTGGATTACGTCGCGCAGCTCGGCGAGCTGCCGAAAGGCGGCGACGGCGACGGCGACAAGCGCGCCGTCCGCCTGCGCGCCGACGAGCAGGGCCACTCCGACGCGCTCGCAAGGCCGCCCGAGCAATGGGCGCCCGCCTTCACGGGCGGATTGTTCGTCGTCCCGCGCCTGGGCGAGCTCGACAAGGGGGACGACGCGCCGTGACGGATTTCGCCGCGCTCGCGAAGGAGACCGCGCGCCGCATCGCCGCGTGCGAAGCCAAGGACACGCACGCCTTCCTCGCGTGGTCCGAGGCGGATCTCGCGGCGCAGGCGCAGCGGCTCGCGGCCACGCAGGCCGACGGCCCGCTCGCCGGCCGCGCCGTGGCGATCAAGGACGTCATCGCGGACGCAGTGCACCCGACGACCTGCGGCTCGAAGATCCTCGAGGGCTGGCGCTCGCCCTTCGAGGCGACAGCGGTCCGGCGGCTGCGCGAAGCCGGTGCCATCATCGCCGGCAAGACCAACTGCGACGAGTTCGCGATGGGAAGCTCGACCGAGCACTCGGCGTGGGGCCCTTCGAAGAACCCGATCGATCCCACGCGCGTGCCCGGCGGCTCCTCGGGCGGCTCGGCGGCGGCCGTGGCGGCGGGGGCGGTGGACCTCGCCCTGGGCACCGAGACCGGCGGGTCGGTGCGGCAGCCCGCGGCCTTCTGCGGCATCGTCGGCATCAAGCCGACGTACGGGCGCGTCTCCCGCTACGGGCTCGTCGCGTTCGGCTCGTCACTCGACCAGATCGCGCCGTTCGGCAAGGACGTCGCCAGCGCGGCGTTGCTGCTCGCCGTGATCAGCGGGCGCGACGATCGCGACAGCACGTCGCTCGATCGCGTGCCGCTGGCCGCGCCGGGCGCTGCGCCGGGTTCGCTCAAAGGCACCGTCATCGGCGTGCCCGAGGAGTACTTCCCGAAGGGGCTGCACCCGGGCGTGAAGGCCGCGTGCGACCGCGCCCTGCGCACGCTGAAGACGTTAGGCGCGGAAGTGCGCGAGGTCTCGCTGCCGCACACGAAGTACGCGATCCCGACCTACTACATCGTCGCGCCCGCCGAGGCCAGCTCGAACCTCGCGCGCTACGACGGCGTGCGCTACGGTCCGCGCGTGGACGGGCCCGACGTGCGCTCGATGTACCGGGCCACGCGCGGCAGGGGATTCGGCGCGGAGGTGCGGCGCCGCATCCTGCTCGGCACCTACGTGCTGAGCGCGGGCTACTACGATGCCTACTACCGCCAGGCCCAGCGCGCGCGGGCGCGGATCCGCGGCGACTTCGAGCGCGTGTTCGCATCGGGTGTCCACGCCATCTTCACGCCGACCACGCCCAGCCCCGCGTTCAAGTTCGGCGAGAACCTGGCCGATCCGCTGGCCATGTACCTCTCCGACATCTTCGTGTGCACGGCCAACCTCGCCGGCGTGCCGGCGCTGTCGTTGCCGATCGGCCGCGACGAAGGGCTGCCGATCGGCGGCCAGCTGATCGGTGCAATGGAAGCAGAGAGCACGATCATCAGGATCGCGCAGGCGCTCGAGGCAGCGAGCGACGCCGCGGCGGAGGTCCGGTGAGCAGAGGCTCCGCCTGGGAAACCGTCATCGGCCTCGAGGTGCACGTCCAGCTCCTGACGCGCACCAAGATGTTCTGCGGCTGCTCGGCGAAGTACGGCGATCCGCCGAACACCAACGTCTGCCCGGTGTGCCTGGGGCTGCCCGGCGCGCTGCCGGCGCCCAACGAGCAGGCCGTGCGGCTCGCCGCGCGCGCCGCCTACGCGCTGGGATGCACGGTGCACGAACGGAGCGTGTTCGCGCGCAAGAACTACTTCTATCCGGACCTGCCGAAGGGCTACCAGATCTCGCAGTTCGAGGAGCCGCTGGCCACCAAGGGCGCGCTCGAGATCGTCTCGCCCGAGCGCGGCAGCCTCACCGTGGGGATCACGCGGCTGCACCTCGAGGAGGATGCCGGCAAGAGCCAGCACGACCGCTTCCCGGGCGTTACAGCCGTGGACCTCAACCGCTCCGGCGTCCCGCTGATCGAGATCGTCAGCGAGCCGGACCTGCGCTCCCCGGCCGAGGCCCGCGCGTATCTCACGGCACTCAAGCAGGTCCTGCGCTGGCTCGGCGTGAGCGACTGCAATATGGAGGAGGGCTCGCTCCGAGTGGACGCGAATCTCTCGGTGCGCCGACCCGGCGAGCCGCTGGGCACCCGCACCGAGGTCAAGAACATGAACTCGTTCAGCGGTGTGGAGCGTGCGCTGACGTTCGAGCGCGAACGCCAGGTCAGGTTGATCGAATCGGGCGGGAAGGTCGTGCAGCACACGATGACGTTCGACGCCGCGACGGGTGAGGTGAAGCAGACGCGATCGAAGGAAGAGAGCCACGACTATCGCTACTTCCCGGAGCCGGATCTCCCGCCGCTTGTGCTCAAGCCGGAGTGGCTGAAGCAGGAGCACGACGCGCTGCCCGAGCTGCCGGCCGCCAAGCGCGCGCGGTTCGCGAAGTCGTATCTGATCAGCGGAGCCGAAGCTACCGTCGTGTCGGCGACGGCAGCAGTGGCCAGGCACTTCGAGGATCTCGTGATCGCCTTGGGCACTGGCTCAGGAAAGGAAGCTTGGAATTGGGAGGCCAACGACGTCCTCACCCACAGCGAGGACGGCGAGTCGGTGCCCGCGGCACTATCCGTTTCGCGCGTGGCGGAGCTGGTAAAGCTGGTTCGGAGCAACACGGTGAGTCGACAGGCGGCGAAGAAGGTCCTCGACGCGATGCTCCGAGACGATCGTGCTCCTGCAGTCATCGCCAACGAGCTTGGTCTGGTGCAGGTGCAGGACAGTTCGCAGATCGAGACGTGGGTTAGCGAGGTGCTCGCAGCTCACGCGGCCGAGGTGCAGCGCTACAGGTCCGGCGAGACGAAGCTGATGGGATTCCTGGTGGGGCAGGTGATGAAGCGCTCGCAGGGCAAGGCGGACCCCAAGGCCGTCAGCGCGACACTCGCGAAGGCGCTCGCCGCCACGGCGGCGTGATGTCGTAGCGCTCCCAGTAGCCCAGCCGCGCCGCCGGCACGCCGAAGTGCTCCTCGGCGACGTCGGTCACGTGCTCGCGGTCGCCGCGGCCATGGGTCATGAGCGCGTGCCGCCGCATCCGCTTCGCCGCCCCCAGCGCATCGCTCCCCGACGGATCGGACCGGCGCGCCACCGCATCATCCCCAGAGACCAGCAGGTCCATCACGTAGTCGTACGACACGGCCATGTGCCGCTCGACGAGCACGTCCTTGAGGTCCCAGCGGCTCGCCTGCGCGGCGATTTCGACCACCCGGTTCCAGCTCGTCAGGTCGCCCAGCTGGACCATGCCGCGGAACAGCCGCCGGTTCACACCCACGCTGAACAGCGTCGGGGAGATGATCCGATCCAGGTGCGCGTCGTTCTCCTGGTGGTCGTAGCGGATCACCTCGAACGCGCGGCGCCCGTATTCCTCGCCGAGGTGGAAGTCGAACCGCGCTTCCCAGTACGAGTGCCCCAGCGCGCGCGTGGACGACGTGACGACGAGCTGGCGCGGCACGAAGTAGTTGTGCGCGACCACGTCGGCGGCGAGGTGCGCGAGGTAGCCCAGGCCGAACGCGCGCAGCCTGGGACTGCCCGCCAGCTCGAAGATCTCCTGGCCCACGTGCCACGAGTGGCTGTGGCGTCCGGCCGGGACGTACTTCTTGGCAAACGACGTGTCGGCCGCGATCGAGCCGTACAGGAAATCCACCGGGTAAACGCGCAGCAGGTCCGCGACGGCGCCGGGCAGCAGCTGGAGGTTGGCGAGGACCGACTGGCCGAGGAAGACATGCGTGCCGGGCGACCACGCCCAGGCGTCATGGGGCATCAGGACGATGAGCGCGAGCACGAGGCCCGCGATCAGAAGGCCGCGACGCATGGGAGTGCGGCGGCCCTCAGTCGCGCGCGCGGCGGCGCTGCAACCGGCGGCGGGCCGCGCCGAGGATGCCGCCCGTCCGCCGGACCGTCCGGATGAACGAAGCGACGTCCAGCGCCGTCTCCTCCGCTTCCTCCTGGACCACCTCGACCAGGGCGTCGAGGTCCTTGAGCCGGCCGTCCACGCTCTCGATCGCGCCCTTGAGCCGGACCCGGGCGTCGGCCGAAATGTCGGCGAAGCCTTCGAGCTCGCCCTTGAGCCGCAGCGTCACGGTGCGGGCCTCGGTCGTGAACGCGTTGACCTGGGCCCGCAGCGCCCGGCTCTGCTTGCGCAGCCCCATCCCGACCAGCAGCGCGACCGACCCCATCACGAGGAAGCTCGCGGCAATCACGACCAGCGAGATGGCGATAGTGGGGCCGACCCAGGAGGGCGTCATGACGTCCTCAAGCTAAACCGCTTGCTTGGACCTCCGCCACCGCATAATGTGCGGGCCCATGCCTTCCTTCATCGTCGAAGGCGGCCACGCGCTCCAGGGCAGCGTCCGGCCGGCCGGGAACAAGAACGCGGCTCTCCCCATGCTCGCGGCCACGCTGCTGGCCGACGGGCCGGTCACGCTGCGCAACGTTCCCAGGATCCGGGACGTCGAGACGATGATCGAGCTGCTGGCCGCACAGGGCGTCGAGTTTCGCTGGTCCGACGATCACACGCTCGTCGCCGACGCGCGGGGCGCGCGGGCCGGCGACCCCGATCCCGCGCTGTGCTCGAGGATCCGCGCCTCGATCCTGCTCGCCGGACCGATGCTCGCACGGTTCGGCCGCGTGCGCCTGCCGCCCCCGGGCGGGGACGTGATCGGCCGCCGCCGCGTGGACACGCACCTGCTCGCGCTGCAGCGCCTGGGCGCCGAGGTGAACGTCGGGGCGACGTTCGACTTCGAGGCGAAGCATCTCACGGGCGACGACATCTTCCTCGACGAGGCCAGCGTCACCGGCACCGAGAACGCGCTGATGGCGGCGTCAATGGCCCAGGGCACCACGATCCTGCGCAACGCGGCGAGCGAGCCGCACGTCCAGGACCTCGCCACCATGCTCGTGGCCATGGGCGCGCGCATCGAGGGCATCGGCACCAACACGCTCACGATCGAAGGCGGCGCGAAGCTCAAGGGCGCGGACGTCGTCATCGGCCCCGACCACATCGAGATCGGCTCGTTCATCGGGCTCGCGGCCGTGACCGACTCGGAGATCACGATCGACGGCACCCGGCCCGGCGACCTGCGCGCCACGCTGTTCGGCTTCGAGCGGCTGGGCGTCATGGCGCGGCTCGACGGGCGCACGCTCCTCGTCCCGAAGGGCCAGCCGCGCCGGATCAGCGAGGACCTGGGGGGCCACGTGCCGAAGCTCGAGGACGGCATCTGGCCGTTCTTCCCGGCCGACCTCATGAGCATCGCGCTCGTCACGGCGACGCAGTGCGAGGGCACCATCCTCATCCACGAGAAGTTGTTCGAGTCGCGGCTGTTCTTCGTGGACAAGTTGATCGGCATGGGCGCGCGCATCGTCCTGTGCGATCCGCACCGCTGCGTCGTGGCCGGCCCCTCGCGCCTTCGGGGCGGGGTGGTCGAGAGCCCCGACATCCGCGCCGGCATGGCGATGCTGCTCGCGGCGCTCGCGGCCGAGGGCACCAGCACCATCAACAACATCGGCCAGATCGAGCGCGGCTACGAGAACATCCACGAACGGCTGAAGGCGCTGGGAGCGAAGATTGAAAGGCGCGACTGACGAGGAGCCGCCCGGCTGGCAGCAGCGGTTCGGAGTCGCCTGTGGCATCACCGATCGAAGCACCGGCTCACTCGGCCTCTCCATTCCCGATCCGGCTCGAGACGTGATGAAGCGCCTGCGCGAGTTCCGGCTCGCGATGCGCCCGCAGTTTTCGGCCTTCCAGATAGCCCACCAGGTCCACGGGTGCGACGTAGTGTGGCATGAGGGCGTCGCTCCGGGCTGGCACGTACGCGACGACGCCGACGGCCACGTCACTCGGCAGGCCGGACTGCTTCTGGCTGTGACGGTCGCCGACTGCGTTCCCGTCTATCTGGTCACCAGGGACTCCCGGACCGTCGGATTGCTGCATGCCGGGTGGCGCGGCGTGCAGAAGGGGGTGCTATACGCGGGCGTGATGCAGCTGACGCACCAGAGCACCTCCACGGCTAACGTCGTAATGCATTGTGGCGTAGCCATTTGCGGTGCGTGTTATGAAGTGGGTGAGGAGGTCGCGCGCGCCGTGCTCGGCGATCGGGCGAAGCCCGGCAAGCAACAGCTCGACCTCCGGGCCGAGCTGGCACGGCAGGCGGAGCAGATGGGCATCGGAGAGGTGACCATCTCGAAGCTGTGCACCCGCTGCAACAACGAGCGGTTCTTCTCACACCGCGCGAACGGCGACGGCGGGCGCCAGATCGCGTACCTCGGAATGCCCATCCGCTGAGCCCCATTGACGTTATCCTTGCATCCCGGGTAGGTTTATGGCGTTACGCGGGCGGTAGGGGCTGGCCCGCGCGGCGGTTGGATGTGGGGTAGTCAGCCCCACATTTTCTTTTTTTTGGTGCCCGCGTGGACAAGAGTCATCTCCAGCTTCAAGTGTCCGCGCGTCTGGCCGGGCTCGGCTTCGAGCTCGTGGATTTGCGCGCCGGGGGCACGGCGCGACGCCCGCACCTCTCCGTCCGCATCGACTGGGCCGCGGATCTTGGCCGCACGGTGAGCGTGGACGACTGCGCCCT
>JBIOIA010000062.1:0-12513 GCA_044449445.1 Gemmatimonadales bacterium | reverse complement strand
GCGAGGCGCTGCGCACGGTGCGGCTCCAGCACCTGTTGCTGATGCTGCTCCGGATGGCGGCGGTCGTGCTGATCGCGCTGGCCGCGGCGCGGCCGGTCGTGCCGGGCGGCGTCGGCGCGCGGCACGAGCCGATGGCGCTGGTGATCGTGTTCGATCACTCGCTGTCCTCCGGTGCGGTCAAGGGCGGGACCCGCGTGGTGGATGACCTCGCCGCGCGCGCACGGGAAACGCTGCGCGAGGCCCAGGCGGCGGACGCGGTGTGGCTGATCGGGGCGGATGGACTGGCACGGCGCGGCAGCGCGCGCGAGCTGACCCTTGTGGTGAGCGCCGTTCGGCCCGACGCGCGACGCCTCGATCTCGGTGCTGCGGTGCGCCAGGCGGCGCGGCTGATCGCGACCAGCGGCTACGCGCGCGGGGAAATACATGTGCTCAGCGATATGCAGCGGACAGCCTTCGACTTTCAGCTTTCGACTTTCGACTCGCTACTTCGGGGTGTCCCGGTCCTCGTCTACCATCCCGCCGGCGACCCGCCGCCCAACAGCGGCGTCGCGCTTGCGCAGCCGACGCCGTCGCTGTGGCTGCCCGGCGCGGGTGCCGTGCTGGCGCGCGTCGTCTCCGGTCCAACCAACGCGGCAGGCAGGGTCACGCTTTCGGTGACGGTGGACGGGCGGTCGGGCGCGCGGGCACTCGCCCTTGCCGGCGGCGAGGTGAACCTCGCGGTTCCGGCCGTGCCGCCGCTCGCGCCCGGCTGGCACGTCGGCGCCGTCACGCTCGAGCCCGACGAGCTGCGCGCCGACGACGAGCGCCCCTTCGCCGTGCGCGTCGCCCCGCCGGCCGTCGTCTCGACTTCGGGCGACCTCGGCGCGTTCGTCACCGAGGCGTTAGGCGTCCTCGCCGCGAACGGGCGCATCCGGCTCACCGGCGCGCCCGACGTGCGCCTCTCCACGTCGCTCGCCTCCGGCGCCGTCGTCCTCATTCCGCCCGACGACCCCGCCGCGATCGGCGCGCTCAACCGCGCGCTCGCCGCGCGCGGCGTACCGTGGCGCCTCGGCGCGCGCAAGGAGGCCGAGGACAGCATCGCGGCGCGCGAGATCGGCGAGGTCGCCGGCGCGCGCGTGTTCTTCCGCTACCCGATCGAGCCGCTGCCGGGCGCGCAGCAGTCGGACGTGCTCGCGCGCGCGGGCGGCGACGCGTGGCTCGTGCGCGTGGGCCGCGTCGTGATCGTCGGCAGCAGGCTGATGCCGGAAGAGAGCACGTTGCCGCTGGGCGGCGGCTTCGTGCCGTTCGTCAGCGCCCTGGTCAACCGGATCGCGCGCGGCGAGAGCGGCGTCATCACGGCGGCGCCGGGCGAGAACGTGATCGTGCCGCCCGGCGTCACGGCGCTCGCCACCCGCGATTCCGTGCTGCCCGCCCGGCCGGGCGAGGTGCTCGCGGCGCCGGTGGTGCCCGGCGCGTACGCGTTGCGCGCGGGCGCCGACACGGTCGGCGTGCTGGTCGTCGCCGCCGATCCCCGCGAGTCGGATCTGACTCGCGCGACCGACGCGGAAGCACGCGCCGCCTGGCGCGGTGCGCGCGTCGAGGTCACGGCCAGCTCGCGCGAGTACGCGGCCCGGCGCTTCCGCGGGGCGGGGCGCAGCGAGCTCACCGGATGGCTGCTTGCGGCCGCGATGCTGGTGTTGCTGGCGGAAGGTGTGATGGCCGCAGGCGGGAGGCTGAGACGTCCCTCCCAGGCCTGATCGCCGCGGTCCGCGCACTGCCCGAGTTCGTCGAGCTCGAGGGCGCGCTCCGCACTCCGCTCGCGCAAACCTCGCTCACGGTTCTCCCGGGCTCCTCCGGCGCGGTCCTCGTGGCCGCGCTCGCCGAGGCGCAGGGCACCCAGCGCCTGGTCGTGATCGCGCCCGGACCCGGCGAGGCCGAGCGCTGGTTCGCCGACCTGTCGCTGCTGCTTCCCGAGGGACGCGCGCTCCTCTATCCGCAGCGCGAGGGCCTGGGCGACGAGGAGCCGCACGTCGAGATCGCGGGTGAGCGCGCCGAAACGCTCGAGGCGCTGGCCCGCGGCCTCGTGCAGGTGGTCGTCACGACGGCGCGCGCGAGTCTCGAGCGCACGCTCATGCCGGCCGCGCTCGCGGCCTCGCGCCTGGAGATCGGTCCGGGCACCACGTTCCGCGAGGCCGTCCGGCGGCTCGAGCAGCTCGGCTACCAGAAAGTCGCGCAGGTCGCCGACGTCGCGCAGTACGCGGTGCGCGGCGGCATCGTGGACGTGTACGGATTCGGCATGGCGCTGCCGGCGCGCGCCGAATTCTGGGGCGAGGAGCTCGCCGAGCTGCGCGCCTTCGACCTCGCGACCCAGCGCGGCGCCGGCGCGCTCGGCCGCGTCACGATCCTGCCCGTCAATCCGCACACCGCGCTCCAGGGCTCGGCGGAAGTGCGCAGCACGCTGCTCGAGCTGGTGCCGGCGGGCGCGCTGCTGGTCGAGGACGCGCCATCCGCATTCGAGACCGAGGTCGAGCGCGCGTGGCGCGAGGCCGAGCACCACGCCGAGCTCGCGCGCCGCCTGGGCGAGGAGGTGCCGCCGCGCGCGGACCTGTTCACCTCTCCAGGCGAGTGGCGAAAGGCGAGAGCGGGCTTCGCGCGGCTGGTGATCGGCGCGAGCGCGCCGACCCACCGCTTCCCCGCGGGTGCGCCGCCCGCCATCGCGCGCGATCTGAAGGCGCTCACGCCGCCCACCGGCGGGCGCACGCTGGTGCTGTGCGACAACGAGGGCCAGCTGGAGCGGCTCGACGAGCTGCTGGGGGAAGCGCGCGGCGGCGCGCCCGCGGGCGTCGTGCTCGCGATCGGCGCGCTCGAGGGCGGCTTCGTGCTGCCCGCGCTGACCGTGCTCACCGACCACGAGATCTTCCGCCGCGCGCGCCGGCTGCGCCGGCCGCGCCGCTACCGCCAGAGCCCGCCCGCCGCGATGGGCGGCACGCTCCAGCACGGCGACTACGTCGTGCACATGGAGCACGGCATCGGCATCTACCGCGGCATCCAGGCGATCGCGGTCGGCGACTCGACGCTCGAAGTCGCCGCGATCGAGTACGCCGGCGGCGACCTGCTGCGCCTGCCGCTGTACCGGATCGACCAGCTCGAGCGCTACCGCGCCGTGGACGAGGAAGGCGGCGATCGCGCGCCGCCCAAGCTCCACTCGTTAGGCGGCACGCGCTGGAAGAAGCAGCGCGCCCAGGCCGAGGAGTCGGTGCGCCGGCTCGCCGCCGAGCTGCTCGAGCTGTACGCGCGCCGCCAGCTCGCCGCCGGGTTCGCCTTCCCGAAGGACACGCGCTGGCAGCGCGAGCTGGAGTCCTCGTTCCTGTACGAGGACACGCCCGACCAGCGGCGCGCCACCTCCGAAGTGAAGACCGACATGGAGCGCGCGCGGCCGATGGACCGGCTGGTGGTGGGCGACGTCGGCTACGGCAAGACCGAGATCGCCGTGCGCGCCGCGTTCAAGGCGGTCCAGGCCGGCAAGCAGGTCGTGGTGCTCGCGCCCACGACGATCCTCGTCGAGCAGCACATGCGCACCTTCGCCGAGCGGTTCGCCGAGTACCCGGTGAAGCTCGCCGCGCTGTCGCGGCTGCACGGCGCGGCGGACCTCAAGGTCGCGCTGGGGGAGATCGCGGGCGGGAAGGTGGACCTCGTGATCGGGACGCACCGGCTGCTCTCGGCCGACGTCGTCTTCAAGGACCTGGGCCTGGTCGTCGTGGACGAAGAGCACCGCTTCGGCGTCGAGCACAAGGAGCGCCTCAAGAAGCTGCGGCTCGCCGTGGACGTGCTCACGCTGACCGCGACGCCGATCCCGCGCACGCTCCAGCTCAGTCTCGCCGGGCTGCGCGATCTGACCCTGATCGAGACGCCGCCGCGCGATCGCTCGCCCGTGCTCACCTTCGTCGAGCCGTGGGACGACGGGCTGGTCGAGGAGGCGCTGGCGCGCGAGCTGGACCGCGGCGGGCAGGCGTACGTCGTGCACAACCGGATCGAGACCCTCGAGACCGTCGCCGAGCGGATCCGCCGGCTCGCCCCGCGCGCGCGGGTCGCCACGGCGCACGGGCAGATGCGCCCGCGCCAGCTCGACGAGCACATGCGGCGCTTCGTGGACGGCGAGGTGGACATCCTGTGCTCGACGATGATCGTCGAGTCGGGGCTCGACGTGCCGAACGCGAACACGATGATCGTCCACGACGCGCACCAGTTCGGCCTCGCGCAGCTCTACCAGCTGCGCGGCCGCGTCGGCCGGAGCCACCGGCGGGCGCACTGCTACCTCATCGTGCCCGACGAGATCGACCGCGTCGCCGAGGCGCGGCTCCAGACGCTGGCCCACCATACCGAGCTGGGCGCCGGCTACCGCATCGCCCTCAAGGACCTCGAGCTCCGGGGCGCCGGCAACATCCTGGGCGCGGAGCAGTCGGGCTTCGCGATCACCGTCGGCGTGGACATGTACTTGCGCCTGCTCCAGGAAACGGTCGCGTCCCTGAAGGCGACAGGCGCGAGGCGCGAGCAGTGGGCCCCGCCGGAGGTCCTGCTGGAGCGCGCGGCGTTCCTGCCCGACAGCTACGTGGCCGACGACGCGGCCAAGCTCGACCTGTACCGGCGGCTGGCGCGGAGCCAGTCGCCCGGCGAGATTGAAAGCTTGCGCGAGGAACTGGCCGACCGGTTCGGCCGCCTCCCGCCCGAGGCCGAGGCGCTCGTAGCGCTCACCCAGCTCAGGGTGATTGGCGCGCGCCTCGGCCTCGAAACGGTCGTGGCCAGGGGGAACGAAGCCCGGCTCAGCTTCAAGAGCGGCGCGGCGCCGCGGCTGGCGCGCCTCACGGCGGCGATGGACGAAGTGCAGTTCGCGGCCGACGTGCGCCGCGCGAACCCCCTGGTGCTGCGGCTGGTGCGGCTGGGTGGGATGGACCTGTTGAATGGGCTGGGGCGCGCGCTCGCGCGCGCCGCGGGAGACGTCTCGTGACCACAGGAGTGGGGATGCTGCGCAGGATGACGGTGGTGCTTCTGGCCGCGCTGGTCGCCGGCTGCTCGCTGAAGGACGCGTTCTCGGGCCACCAGGACGTGGTGGCCACGGCGGGCGGCACGGAGCTGACGGTCGAGCACGTGGCCTCGATGCTCGCGCCCGCCAAGTCGGTGCCGCTGCGCCGCGACGTGATCGAGCGCATGGCCGACGTGTGGGTGGACGCCCAGTTGCTCGGCATCGCGCAGGCCAACGGCGACAGCCTGCTCGACAGCGCGGCGGTGGACGCGGCGAACTGGCCCGCTGTCGTGCAGACGATCGTCAACAACTACCACGACTCCGCGATGTCCTCCGCTCGCGCGACGGCGCAGCAGATCGACAGCGCCTACAACGGCTCCGACCTCAGGTTCATCTCGCACATCCTGGTCAAGGTGAAGCCGGACACGACCGACGCGGTGAAGGCCGCCAAGCGGCGGATCGCCCAGGGCTACCTCACGCAGCTGCAGCACGGCGCCAACTTCGCGCAGCTGGCGGGCCGCGTGTCCGAGGATCAGGGCACCAAGGCGCAGGGCGGCAACCTCGGCCTGTTCGCCCGCGGCCAGATGGTGAAACCGTTCGAGGACGCGGCGTTCGCGCTGCGCCCGGGCGAACTCAGCTCCGAGCTGGTCGTGACGCCGTTCGGGTACCACATCCTGTATCGCCCGACGCTGGCGGCGATACGCGACAGCTTCACGGTCCGGCTGCAGGACATCCTCGGCGCGCGCTCCGATTCATCGTTCCTCGACAGCCTGACCTCGAAGACGGGGCTCAGCGTACGCGGTGGGGCACCGCAGATCGTGCGCGAGGTGGCGCGCAGCCTGCGCGGCTCGAAGTCGCGCTGGCGCACGCTCGCCAGCTGGCGCGGCGGCAAGCTCGACGAGGGCCGCTTCGCGACGTGGCTCGAGGCCTACGGTCCGCAGACCCGCCAGGCCGCGATGGACCCGCAGGTCCCCGATTCGAGCCTGCGCGAGTTCGTGAAGACGATCGCACGCAGCGAGATGCTGGTGCGCGCCGCGCAGCAGCGGCACATCGGCCTCACGACGCCGCAGCGGGACAGCATCCGCAGCCAGTATCGCGCGCAGCTCCAGGCGATGCTCGCGGGCATGGGCATCGCGCCCGAGTCGATCGCCGCCGACACGTCGGTGCGCGGCGCGACCAGGACGCAGATCGCGGCCCGGCGCGTGGACGCCTACCTCCTCGCCATCACCAGCTCCGGCGGCGGGCGCCAGTTCTACGAGGTTCCGCCGTTCCTGGCCGACTACTTGCGCGGGCGCATGCAGTGGCGGCTCAACGCCCTCGGCGTGGACCGCGCGCTCGAGCGCACCAGGGTGCTGCGCGGCCCCGAGACGCCCACGGCGGGCGGCATGGAGCGCCTCCCGATGCAGCAAGCGCCGGGTGGCCCGCCGATCGGCGGCGGCCAGCCGCCGGTCAGGCGCCAGGTACGTTAGGCGCCATGCGCGCAGTCGCGGGCGTGCTGGCCCTGCTGTCCGTCGGCATGACGGCGCGGCTGTCCGCGCAGCAGCCGGCGCCCGATACGGCGCACGCGCCCCAGCTCATCGACCGCATCGTCGCCATCGTCGGCGACCGTGCGATCCTGCTCTCCGAAGTGGACGAGAAGATCAACGAGGCGCGCCAGCAGGGCCTCCAGGTCCCGCAGGACTCGGCGCAGATCGAACTGCTGCGCCGCCAGATGCTGTCGAACGCGATCGACGAGGAGCTGGTCTACCAGCAGGCGCGGCGCGACACCACCATCAGCGTCACCGACGCCGAGGTGCAGACGGCGGTGGACGAGCAGGCGCGCTCGGTGCGCGCGCAGTTCCACTCCGAGGCCGAGTATCGCGCCGCGCTCCAGGGCGCGGGGCTGACGCCGGAGGAGTATCGCCGGCGGCTCACCGACGAGCAGCGGCGGACCGCCTTCGTGCAGCGCTACGTGTCGCACCAGCGACAGGAAGGCAAGCTGCGCCCCGGCACGGTGAGCGAGGCCGAGATGCGGACCTTCTTCAACGAGATGAAGGCTGCGGGGCGTCTCGGGCGACTGCCGCCCTCGATCACGTTCAGGCAGGTGCTGATCTCGTCCCGGTCTTCGGTGGCCGAGCGGGCTGCGGCGTTCGCGCGCGCCGACTCGGTGCGCGTCGCCATCGAGCGCGGCGCCGATTTCTCGGACATGGCGCGCCGCTTCTCCGACGATCCGACCACCAAGGCGAATGGCGGCGACCTGGGCTGGTTCCGGCGCGGGCAGATGGTCCGCCCGTTCGAGGAAGCAGCCTTCGGGCTGCGCCCCAACACCCCCTCGCCCGTCGTGCAGACCGAGTACGGCTACCACATCATCATGGTGGACCGCGTTCAGACGGGGCAGGTGAAGGCGCGCCATATCCTGTTCGCGCCCGCCGTCAGCGACAGCGAGCGGATGGCCGCGCACCGCATCGCCGACTCGGTCGCCGTGCTGCTGCGCGCCGGCGTGAGCGCCGATACGCTCGCGAAGCTGTACGGCGATTCCGGCGAGAGCGTCGTCGTGGGCCCGGCCGACCGCACGCAGCTGCCGCCCGGCTACAGCCAGGCGCTCGCCACCGCGACGGCCGGCGAGATCATCGGCCCGGCCGTGCTGGATCCCGAAACGCCCGACCGGCCACGCTACCTCGTGGCGAAGGTCAGCGACGCGCAGGCCGAGCGGGAGCCGACCTTCGAGGACAAGCGCGAGGACGTGCGCTCCGCGCTGCTCGACCAGCGCGGGCTCCAGCACCTGCTGGAAGACCTGAGGAAGCAGACGTACGTGAGTGTGAGGCTGTAGCCATCCCCCCGACCCTCGCGATCACGCTCGGCGATCCCCGCGGCATCGGCCCGGAGATCGTGCGTGACGCGCTCCAGGGCACCGACACCGACGCGATCGTCATCGGCCCGGACGACCTGATCCACGGCCTCGGCCGCCGGTCGGTCGGCATCGGAGCGTGGCACGGCGGCGGCAAGGACCCCCTCGTGCGCGCGGGCCGGCTCACCGGGCTCGCGGTCGAGGCGGCCGTGCGGTTGTGGAAGGACGGCGACGCGCAGGCCATCGTCACGGCGCCCGGCGACAAGGGCGCGCTGAACGCCGCGGGTTACCGCGTGCCCGGCCACACCGAGCTGCTGCGCGATCTGACCGGAGCCCAGCAGGTCGCCATGATGCTCGCCTCCGACAAGCTCCGCGTCATTCTCGTCACGACCCACCTGTCGCTGCGCGACGCGCTCGCCATCCTGACGCCCGAGCGCATCGGCCAGGTCGCCGAGGTGGCGCGCGCGGGACTGAAGGGCTGGTTCGGCATCGCCAACCCGCGGCTCGCGCTGTGCGCGGTGAACCCGCATGCCGGCGAGGGCGGCCTGTTCGGCCATGAAGAGGAGAGGGTGCTGCGTCCCGCCGCGCAGAGCTCGGGGCTCACCGGCCCGCTGCCGGCCGACACCGTGTTCGTGCGTGCGATGAAGGGAGAATTCGACGCGGTGCTCGCGCCGTATCACGACGTCGGGATGACCGCCATCAAGGTCGCGAGCTTCGGCAAGGGCGTGAACGTCACGCTCGGCCTGCCGGTGCCGCGCACCGCGCCGGACCACGGCACGGCGGTGGACATCGCGGGCAAGGGGAAAGCCGATCCCTCCTCGATGAAGGAAGCGATCAGGGTCGCGCTGGAGATTGCGCGGCGGCTGTGAACCTTGTCTCGGCCACGCGCCGCCCGTCCATCGCCGTGACCTCGAACACCCCGCCGTTCACGCTCACCCGGTCGCCGACCTTCGGCAGCCGGCCGAGCGCGCCGAACAGGTACCCGCCCAGCGTCGTGTAGTCCCCGCTCTCGATGGTCAGGTGCAGCCGCTCGGCCACGTCGCCGAGCTCCGCGCTGCCCGGGAACAGCGTCGCGCCGGACTCCTTCGGCGAGGGCATGGCGAGGCTGCCGCGCGGCGCGCGGTCCCGCGCCTGGTCGTACTCGTCCTCGATCTGCCCGACGATCTCCTCCAGCAGGTCCTCCATCGTCACCAGGCCCGCCGTGCCGCCGAACTCGTCGAGCACGATGACCATGTGCGCCTTGCGCAGCTTCATGTCGGCGAGCACGTCCTCGATCTCGCGCGAGCCCGGCACGAAGTGCACCGGCCGCATCAGCGACTCGAGCGACACCTCGCCGGGCCGGCGCAGCGCCTTGAGCACGTCCTTCGCGTGCACGATGCCGATGATGTCGTCGAGCGACTCGCGGTAGACCGGGTAGCGCGAGCGGCCCGCGGCGGCGATCACGTCGGCCGCGTCGGCGACCGCGTCCTGCACGTGCAGCGCGGTCATCTGGGTGCGCGGCGTCATCACCTCGCGCGCGTTCTTCTCGCTGAACTCGAACACGCCGGCCAGCAGCCGCGCGTCGTCGCGGTCCAGGGCGCCGGCGCGGCCGCTCTGCTCGACCAGCATCCGCAGCTCTTCGGGCGAGTGCAGCCGGTCCAGCTTGGAGGGCGCGCGCACGCCCACCGTCTTCAGCACCAGGTTCGCGCTGGTGTTGAGCAGCCAGATGAACGGGTTGGTCGCGATCGCGAACACGATCAGCGGCCCCGACAGCCAGCCGGCCATGATCTCGGGGTAGAGCAGGCCGAGGGCCTTGGGGGTCAGCTCGCCGAGGACGATGTGCAGGAACGTGATGAGCATGAACGCGACCAGCGTCGCGGCGCTGTGGACCGCCACCGTGCTCAGCGTGAGGTCGAGGTTCTGCGCCAGCCGCAGGATCGTCGCCGCCACCGCGGGCTCGCCGATCCAGCCCAGGCCGAGGCTGGCCAGGGTGATGCCCAGCTGGGTGCCGGAGATCATCCGGTTGATGGAGGAGATGGCGCGGCGGGCGAGCTTGGCTTTGAGGTCGCCCTTGCGTATCATCGCCTCGATGCGGGTGCGCCTCGAGGCGACCAGGCTGAACTCGGCCGCCACGAACAGCGCGTTGACGATCACGAGCAGCAGCACGCCGCCGAGGCGGAGCACCAGGGAGCCGAAACCGGGTTCGTTCATGGCCGTACAGGCAAACTATCACGAGCACGCGGGGCATGCCCACGCCGAGGCGGCAGGGGCAGGCGGCAGTGGTTTGCGGGCGGCGGGCAGCAGGGCGCTCCTGTGGGCCCTGGCCATTACCACCGCCTTTATGGTGGTCGAGGTCGTGGGCGGGTTCATGGCCCACTCGCTGGCGCTGCTGGCGGACGCGGCGCACATGCTGCTCGACGTGGGTGCCCTCGGCCTGGCGCTGTTCGCGGCGTGGATCGCGGGACGGCCGAGGGGTCAGAGCCGCACGTTCGGTTACGTGCGGGTCGAGATCCTCGCGGCGCTGGTCAACGGCGCGCTGCTCCTGGCCGTGACGGCGGGCATCGTGTGGGAGGCGCTGCGGCGCCTGATGCACCCCGAGCCGGTGCTCCCCGGCATCATGTTCTGGGTCGCGGCGGCGGGCTTCGCCGCGAACCTCTCCTCGGCGGCGGTGCTGCACGGTTCGCGTGGCGAGAGCCTCAACATGCGCGGCGCCTACCTGCACGTCCTGAGCGACCTGTTCGGCGCCGTGGCGGCGATGGCCGCGGCGCTGGTCATCCGCTTCACCGGCTGGACGCCGGCCGACCCGGCGCTCTCCATCCTGCTCTCGGTCCTGCTGGTGGTGAGCGGCTGGAGGCTGCTGTGGCAGGCGGTGCTGGTGCTGCTCGAGGCGGCGCCCTCCCACGTGGACATGAGTGCGCTGGAGGCCGCGGTGGCGGCCGTGCCCGACGTCGAACAGGTGCACGACGTGCACGTCTGGACGGTGAGCAGCGGGTTCGTCGCGATGAGCGCCCACGCGGTGGTGCGCGACGCGACACGCTCGCAGGGTGCGCTGGCCGAAATCACTCGCCGGGTCAGGGATTTCGGGATCAGCCATGTGACCGTGCAGCTCGAGCAAGGTGGGGATTGCGCCGGGTGCGATCCCAAGTGACTTTTCCCGCTCGCTAACGGGTCCCTCACGCTTCAGGAGTCACGCAGAGTCGTCGCAGTGTCCATCCGTAACGTCGCCATTATCGCCCACGTCGACCATGGGAAGACCACGCTGGTGGACCAGATGCTCCGCCAGGCGGGGGTATTCCGCGCGGGCGCCGCGCTGGTCGAGCGGGTGATGGATTCCAACCCGCTCGAGCGCGAGCGGGGCATCACCATCCTGGCCAAGAACACGTCCATCCGCTGGGGCGACGTCAAGATCAACATCGTGGACACGCCGGGGCACGCCGACTTCGGCGGCGAGGTGGAGCGGATCCTCCGCATGGTGGACGGGGTCCTGATCCTCGTGGACGCCGCGGAAGGGCCGATGCCGCAGACCCGGTTCGTGACCCGCAAGGCGCTGGGCCTCGGGCTTCCGGCGATCGTCGTGATCAACAAGATCGACCGGCAGGACGCCGAGCCGCTCCGGGTGCACGACGAGGTCCTGGGCCTGTTCATGGATCTCGAGGCCACCCAGGAGCAGATCGACGCGCCTTTCCTTTATTGTGCCAGCCGCTACGGGTTTGCCTGGACGGAGCTGCCGGACCTCAAGCCCGCCGAGGTCCCCGCCGCCAAGGCCAGCCTCACGCCGCTGTTCGACGCCATCATCGCGCACGTCCCGCCGCCCAAGACGGCGGATGGGCCGTTCCAGATGCTGGTCTCGACGCTCGACCATTCGCCCTACACGGGGCGCATCGCGATCGGGCGGATCGAGCGCGGGCTGGTGAAGGTCGGCGACACGATCGCGGTGCTGCCGAACGGCGATCCGGGCATGCTGCCGGAAGGGGCGTTCCGAAAAGAGAAGGTGCTCCAGATCCACGCGTTCGAGGGGCTCCAGCGGGTGGACTTGCAGGAGGCGCGGGCGGGTGACATCGTGGCGCTGTCGGGCATCGAGGGCGTGGAGATCGGCCAGACGCTGACCGACGTCATGGTGCCCGAGCGGATGGAGGGCATCGCGGTCGAGGAGCCCACCATCTCGGTGGACTTCATCGTGAACAACGGCCCGTTCGCGGGTCGGGACGGGAAGTTCGTGACCAGCCGGCAGATCCGCGAGCGGCTGATGCGCGAGACCGAGAAGAACGTGGCTCTGAGGGTCGAGGAGACCGACAGCCCGGACACGTTCAAGGTCTCGGGGCGGGGCGAGCTGCACCTGTCGATCCTGATGGAGACGATGCGGCGCGAGGGGTACGAGTTCCTGGTGTCGCGGCCGAGGGTGATCACGCACGAGGGACCGCAGGGCGAGCTGCTGGAACCCTACGAGGAGCTGGCGATTGACGTGCCGGAGGCCTACGTGGGCGTGGTGATGGAGAAGCTCGGCCCGCGCCGCGCCGAGCTGTCCGACATGCGCAATCCGGGCATGGGCACGGTGCGGATGAGCTTCAAGATCCCGGCCCGCGGCCTGTTCGGGTACCGGAGCGACTTCCTGACCGACACGCGGGGCGAGGGGCTGATCCACCACCGGTTCCTGGAGTACGGGCCGTGGGCGGGGCCGATCACGGGGCGCTCGCGGGGGGTCATGGTC
>JBIOIA010000061.1:0-12792 GCA_044449445.1 Gemmatimonadales bacterium | reverse complement strand
GCTCGATCGGCGGCAGCGCCTCGGCCTCGCCGCTCTTCGCGCCGCCGAACCTGGGCACGATCGAGCCGATGATCTTCGCCATGCTCGGCTTCGGCTCCTTCTTCTTTGGGCGAGGCGGCGGGCCCGAGTCCGTAGGCGGAAGGTCGGAGGACGAGGCGAGAGGCGCGAGGCGCGAGTGGGGCTCAGGTTCCAGTACCTCGGCTACAGGCTCGTCGCTCAGACCTTCAGCCCGCTCGCGCCTCGCGTCTCGCGCCTCGTCCTGTTCGACTTTCTCCTTGCGCCTCAGCGCTGAGAACGGATTCCAGCCAACAGTGGAGATCGTGAGTGCGCTGAACGCGCCCAGCCCGATCAGCCCCTCGCCGACCGGCCCGAATCCGCGCAGGTAGTACGCGAACATGCCGCCGATGATGCCGACCCAGGCGGGCGGATCGTACGGATTGCCGGCCTCGATGCCGGCGCGGACCACGGAATCCGAGTACTGGTAGGTGACGCCGAGGCTGAACGGCACCGCCAGGGCGAGGCCGGCCAGCAGGATCGTGGCGCGGCGCGAGGTGACGCGCTCGAAGTGCCCGAACAGCGCGATGGCCCAGAACAGCGGGATTGCCGGCACGAACGCGGCGCCCGAGCCGAACAGCGCGCGCAGCGCGGCACCGACCACCCGACCCACGGCGCCGGTCACGGCGAGCCCCGGCGGCGTCGCGAGCGCCAGAAAGAGGCCCGCGAGCAGGGCGGCGACCGCCCACAGCTCGTCCTTAACTCGCTGGTCGATGACCGGTGATCCTTCGATCGGCGTAGAGTGGCAGGATCGGGTGTGAGTTCTCCTGGGCCGCGAGCCGCACGTCTTCGCGGTAGCCCAGGTCCGACAGCTCCTGGCCGTGCGAGCTGGCGCGAAAGGCGCGGAGCCAGCGCTCGCCGTAGTGGCGCGCGATCTCGAGCGCGGCGAGCGCGCCGTCGTTGACCTTCACCTTCCTGAGCCCGCCCTCGGGCAGCATCGCCTTGGCGATCCGGCCCGCGGCGAACGCGTCCTCGAGCGCGAACTGCCGCTCGCTTCCGGCGCACACGATCAACAGACCGTCCTCCTCCGCGCACACCTGCCGGCACTTCTCGACCACGACCGTGAAGTTGACCGCGCCGGCGACCAGCGCCTGCTTCGCGCCCTGCACGGCGACCAGCGCCACGGTGCCGTTGGTGGTCGCGAGCACGATCGTCTTGCCTTGCACCACCTCGGGCGTGAATTCCGCCGGCGAGTTGCCGAGGGCGAAGCCGGGAATCCGCTGCGCCTTGCGCTCACCCGCGAGCACCACGTCGCCCTTCTCCAGGTTCTGCGCGATCCGCAGGGCCTCTTCGGTCGAGCCCGCCGGCAGCACCGCCTTGGCGCCGTTCATCAGCGCGACCGCGATCGTCGTCGAGGCGCGCAGCACGTCGATCACCACCACGCTCCGGCCCATGACGTCCGCAGCGGTCACGCCGGCCGGACTGAAGACGACGTCGATCCTCATGCCGCGGGTTCGGGGGGGAGCGGCTGCATCAGCTGGCTCTCGCGCTCCAGGAACTTCGTGTCCACGTGACCGGCCTGGAATTCGGGGTGCATGATGACGCGGCCGAGGAACGGGAGCGTGGTCGTGATGCCCTCGATGATGAACCCGTCGAGGGCCTGGTGCATGCGCGCCAGCGCTTCCTTCCGGTTGTTGCCGTGGACGATCACCTTGGCGATCAGCGAGTCGTAGTACGGCGGCACGGTGTAGCCGTCGTAGATGTGCGTGTCGAGCCGCACGCCCGGCCCGCCGGGCGGATGATACGTCGTGATCTTGCCCGGCGAGGGCTGGAAGTTGCGGTACGGGTCCTCGGCGTTGATGCGGCACTCGATGGCGTGGCCGCGCATCCGCAGCAGCGTCTTGGGGACCCGGAGCTTCTCGCCGGCGGCGACGCAGATCTGCTCCTTCACCAGGTCCACGCTGGTGCACATCTCGGTCACCGGGTGCTCGACCTGGATGCGCGTGTTCATCTCCATGAAGTAGAACGAGCCGTCTTCATCGAGCAGGAACTCGACCGTGCCCGCGCCGACGTAGCCGATGTTCGAGGCGAGCGCGACGGCGCACCTGCCCATCTTCTGCCTGGTCTCCATGGGGAGGCCGGGCGAGGGCGCCTCCTCGATCAGCTTCTGGTGGCGCCGCTGCACCGAGCAGTCGCGCTCGTTGAGGTGCTCGATGTTGCCGTGCTGGTCCCCCATGACCTGGATCTCGATGTGGCGGGGGCGGGCTAGGTACTTCTCGATGTACACGGCGTCGCTGGCGAAGGCCGCGAGCGCCTCGCTCTTGGCCAGCTGGAAGTGGCGCGCGAAGTCGTCCTCGCCGGCCGACACGCGCATGCCTTTGCCGCCGCCGCCAGCCGCGGCCTTGATGATGACCGGGACGCCGATCTGCTTCGCGACGCCGAGGCCCTCGTCGGCGTCGGCCACCGGCCCCGGGGAGCCCGGCACGGTGGGCACGCCGGCTTCCTGCGCGAGCTTCCTGGCCATCGCCTTGTCGCCCATCTGGCGGATCTGGTCCGGCGTCGGGCCGATGAAGGCGATGTTGGAGGCCCGCACGATCTCGGCGAACTCGGCGCGCTCGGAGAGGAAGCCGTAGCCCGGATGGATCGCGTCGGCCCCGGTGATCTCGGCGGCGGCGATGATCTGCGGGATCTTGAGGTAGGAGTCGCGCGCCGGCGCCGGGCCGATGCACACGTCGTCGTCGGCGAAGCGCACGTGCAGCGATTCCCGGTCGGCCTCGCTGTACACGGCGACCGTCTGGATGCCGAGCTCGCGGCAGGCGCGGATGACGCGCAGCGCGATCTCGCCGCGATTGGCGATCAGGACCTTCTTGAACATCAGGTCTGGAACGGGTCCCGGCTGATCCCACCCGGCCCGCCGGGGCGCGGGCCAGCGGCCGGCTGCTTGCCGGTCACCTTCTGGCCGCCCGGCGCGTTCTCGGCCTTGCCCTGGAAGCCCTCGAAGCTGCGGTCCGAGGAGCCCGCGATGCCTTGCACGTTGAGGGCGAACTCGGTCGGGTTGGTGCAGTAAAACAGCGCCGTCTCGAGCGTGATGTCGCCCAGCGTGTACCAGCGCATCAGCGACTGGTCGAAGCTCTGCATCCCGTACTGGACGGTGCCTTCCTTGATGAGGTCCGGGATGTTGAGCTGCGCCTTCACGTCGCGGATGTTGTCGCGCACCGCGGCCGTGTTGATCAGCACTTCGCACGCCGCCACCCGCCCCGAGCCGTCGGCCTTGGGCGCGAGGCGCAGCGACACCACCGCCTGGAGCGCCGTCGAGAGCAGGTGGCGGATCTCCTCGTGCTGGTGCGGCGGATAGAAGCTGATGACGCGGTTGATGGTCTGGGTGGCGTCGGTGGTGTGCAGCGTGGCGAAGACCAGGTGACCCGTGTCGGCCGCCTTGAGCGCGACGTCGAGCGTCTCCATGTCGCGGATCTCGCCGATCAGGATCACGTCGGGGTTCTGGCGCAGGATGTGCTTGAGCGCGGCGTGGAAACTCAGGGTGTCGGCACCCACCTCGCGCTGGTTCACGATCGAGCTGAGATCGCGGTGCAGGAACTCGATCGGGTCCTCGACCGTGATGATGTTCACCTTCCGCGTACGGTTGATGTGGTTGACCATCGCGGCGAGCGCCGTGGACTTGCCCGAGCCCGTCACGCCGGTCACCAGCACCAGTCCGCGCGGCCTGACCGAGATGTCCTCGAGGATCTTCGGGAGCCGCAGCTCCTCGATGGTGTTCACCTCATAGGGAATGACGCGGAACGCGAAGGCGAGCGTGCCGCGCTGCCAGTACACGTTGACGCGGAACCGGCCGATGCCCGGCACGCCGATGGCGAAGTCGGCTTCCTTGGTCTCCATGAATTCCTTCATGGCCCGGGGCTGCATGATGGACTCGGCCAGCCCCTTGAGGTCGGCGGGCGTGAGCGGCTGGAGGTCCTCGATCTGCTCCAGCTCGCCGGCCACGCGCACCGTCGGCTTGCGGCCGACCTTGAGCAGCAGGTCCGAGCCTTTCTTCTCGGCCATGACCTTGATCGCCTTCTGGAAGAACGCGGCCTTCTGCACGCCCGGCTGGGGCGGCGGGCCGGCGGTCGGACCCGGAGCGGGGGCCGGCGCGGAAGCTGTGGGCTCAGGCATTGGGCTCTACCCGGAAGAGGACCTGCCCGAACTCGACCGGCTGCGAGTCCTCGACCAGGACCTCCCGCACTCGGCCGGAGACTTCGGACTCGATTTCGTTCATGATCTTCATCGCTTCGATGATGCAGAGCGTCTGCCCCGGCGCCACGCGGCTGCCGGCCTTCACGTAGGGATCGGCGCCGGGCTCCGGCGAGCGGTAGAACGTGCCGACCATCGGCGACTTGATCTCGATCAGGTTGCTGGGGGGCGCCGCGCTCGGGGCACTATGCGCGCCAGCCTCGACAGGCGGGAGGGCGGCACTCCCGGGACCAGGCGCCACTTCCGCCATCGGTTTGCCGTGCCGGCTGACCTCGTACTCGGCATCACCTTTCCTGAACCTCAGGCTCGAGACCGACGACGACTCGAGGAGCGTGATCAGCTCCTTGAGCGTGTCGAGGTCGGATCCGGACTTCGACGGCTTGATCGGCTTTTTCGCCATGGTCAGCCCAGTCTCACCAGTTCACGAGTGTACTCCGTGAGCAACTGCGCACCGTGCGGCGCGAGGACCACGTCGTCCTCGATCCGGACCCCACCCCAGCCCTCAAGATAGATGCCGGGCTCGACCGTCACCACCGAGCCGGCCGGAAGCGCCTCGCCTGCCGTCTTGGCCAGCCGCGGCCCCTCGTGCACCTCGAGCCCGACGCCGTGACCCAGAGAGTGCCCGAACGCCTCGCCGTGCCCGCCGCCTTGGATCACGTCGCGGGCGAGCGCGTCGGCCTGCCGGCCCGTGAGGCCCGCGCGGAGCCCGGCGAGCGCGGCGGCCTGCGCCGCCCGCACCAACTCGTGGATCCGCGACTGCTCGGCCGTCGGTTCCCTGCCCACCACGAAGGTGCGCGTCACGTCGGAGCAGTAGCCGTCCACCACGGCTCCGAAGTCCAGCAGCAGCAAGTCGCCGGGCGCGATCACCCGATCGCTGGTGTGCGCGTGTGGCAGCGCGGTGCGCGGCCCCGAGGCCACGATGGTCGGGAACGGGAACCACTCGCTCCCGCCGCGCCGCAGCGCGCCCTCGAGCATCGCCGCCACTTCGAGCTCAGTCTGGCCGGCCCTCACGCACTCGCTCGTCGCGGCCAGGGCTCCCATCGCCAGGGCGCCCGCGCGGCGGATCGCCCCGATCTCCTCGACCGACTTGACCTCGCGCAGCGCCTCGACGAGGTCGGTCGTCCCGGCAAACTGCCACGGCCGCCCGGGCCCTTCCAGCTTCGACGCCTGGTGCGCGCTCAGGTGGTGCGACTCGTAGCCCACGCGCCTGACGCCGGTCAACTCGCCCATCAGGTTGAACAGCCGCTCCCACAGGCCGCCCGGCTCGATGGCGATGCGCGCGAGGTCGCTGACTTCCTGCTCCGATTGCGCCTGGTAGCGGAAATCGGACAGGAACAGCACCTGGTCCTGGCACACGAGCACCAGTGCGCTGGTCCCCGAGAAGCCCGTCAGGTACCGGATGTTCGGCAGCGACGCGACGATCAGCGCGTCGAGCCCCCTGGCCGAAAGCGACCGGCGCAGCGCCTCGAGGCGCTCAGGACGACGATCGGCCACGCAGCGAGCGCACCAGGGCCTCGAGCCCCAGGACGTATGAGTCGGCCCCGAACCCGGCGACCACGCCGATCGCGAGATCGGCGAAGATCGAGTGCCGCCGCACCGCTTCGCGCGCGAACTCGTTCGTCAGGTGCACCTCGACGAACGGCACCTGGGCCGCGAGGACCGCGTCACGCAGGGCCAGGAGCGTGTGGGTGTAGGCCGCGGCGTTGATCAGCGCTCCGTCGGCTTTCCCACGCAGCGCCTGGACCGCGTCCACCAGCACGCCCTCGTGGTTCGACTGCATCCACGTGCCGATCTCGACCTTCAGGTCCTTCGCACGCGAGCGCACCAGGCGCTCGATCTCTTCGAGCGTGGTGGTGCCGTAGCGTTCAGGCTCCCGAACCCCCAGCAGGTTGAGGTTCGGACCGTTGATCACCGCGATGTGCACTTAGCGCTTGAGGCCGTGCAGCCAGGTCGTGAAGGCGCTCAGGTCTTCTTCGGAAGGCGCACCCGCGGCGCCCTCCTTGGGTCGCACGGATTCCTGCTTGGCTTCCCCGAAGAACTCGTCGAACGACGACGGTCCGGCGGGCGCCTCGGCGGCCGGTGCCGCCGTGGCCCCGCTGGGCCGCTTGCCGCCGAAGATCCGGTCGAGCGTGAAGGCGTCGGTCGCGGGCCGCGCCGGCGCGCCCGGGGCCGGTTCGGGCGCTGGCGGCACCGAGGCGGCGGGCGCAGCCGGCAGCGCGGCGCCTAACGAGGAGCGCGCGATACGCTTGAGCCACGAGCCGACCGCCTCGGTGCCCTGGGCCGCCGCGCTCAGCGCCTGCTGCGGCGATTCGAGCGCCGCCAGCTTGGCCTTGAGCATCGTATCGCCCGGGCGCGCAGCGAGCAGCCGGCGGTAGACGTCCGCCGCCTTGTCCTTGAAGCCCTGCTTCAGATACAGGTCACCCATCGTCTCGGTGACCATCGGCTCGCCCGACTCATCGACCGTGGCGGGCTCGGGCGACACCATCTGCACCTGCTTCATCGACGGGCGGCGCAGCTCGGCGGGCGGCGTCACATCCTCTGGCATGATCAAGGGCAAGTCCGAGGCAGCGGTCGCAGGCGGCAGTGGGGCGGAGGCGGCAGGCGGAGAGGCGGGAGACTCTCCCAAGGTCGACAGATCGAGCTCCATCGGCGCGCCGCTGGTGCCCAGCGTGAGCCGCGGGCCGCCGGGGGCCGGCGGCTTGTCGAGGTCCACGTCGCCGACCTCCGGCGCGCCGCTCCAGCTCACGCGCCCGACCGGCTTGGGCTCGCTCCCCAGGAAGTCGATCGCCGGCGCAAGCTCCGCGCTCGGCCGCACGGGCGGCGCCTTGAACTCCTCGGCCACTTCGATCCCTTCCAGAGCCGGAGGGCCGGCCTGCGGCGGAGACTCGAAGGCCATCGGCTGGATTTCGAGCGCGGGGACCGGCTCGGTCGGAGCCGAGGCCCCCGGATGCGGGATGTGGAGCGTCTGCTGATTCGCAAAACGAGCAAGAGCAGGATCCAAGTGGGGGGCGGCAGGCGGCAGTGGTTCCGAGGTCGCAGGCGGCAGGGGCTCGGGCGCCAGGTCCGCGAACGAGATCCCTGAATCCGCTTCCCCCGCGGCGGCGGGCGCCTCGCCCGGCGCGGCCTCGACTTCGATCGGTCCACCGAGCCGCGCCAGGTCGTCGGCCGCCTCGGTGTTCATCGCGTCTACGGCGAGGAGCCGCTGGAGCCAGCGGCGGGCGTCATCGGTGCGACCCTGGCGCTCGGCGATCTCGGCCAGGCTCTTCAGTGCGATGATGTTCTCGGTGTCGAGACCCAGCACCTTCTCGAAGGTCGCCAGGGCGGCGGCGTCGTCCTTCTTCTCCAGATGGCAGCGGCCCAGGACGATGTGGGCGGACAGGTAGTCGGGGTGCTTGGTCAGCCCCTGCCCGACCACCATGATGGCGTCATCGACCCGGCCGGCCTTCCGGTAGGCGTCGGCCAGGGGCGCGAAATACCGTCCGTCCGGGTTTTCGGCCCAGCGGGCTTCCAGCTTCTCGATTTCGCTCAGTGCGGCCATTCAACTCCGTGCCGGGGCGGAAGATGCCCCATCGGGGCCAGATTGCGAGTATACGTTCGCGTGCGCGACCGTGTCAACGGAGGCGGACTCCGTCCGGTTGGCATTGGTCGTTGTCCTGTCTACATTTAGGGCCCTTTCGGGTGGAGTTTCGATGCTCAGCACGATGCGCGAGAAGACGAAGATCGTCATGGTCGTCCTCGCGGTGGCATTTGTGGGCTGGCTGGTGTTCGGCGTCGGCATGGACATCACCGGCCGAGGCAACAACCAGTCGCGTGACGTCGGCTCGGTCAACGGGACCCCGATCGGCTACCAGGCCTACCTCGACGCCTACCGGAGCGCCTACGACGCCGCGCGCGCCCAGAACCCGGGCGTGACGTTCACCCGCGAGGACCAGCGGGACATCGAGAACCGCGCGTTCAATCAGCTGGTGGATGCCGAGCTGATGCGGCAGGAGTACCGCCGCCACGGGATCGTGGTGACCGACCGGGAGATCGTGGACCTGGTCCGGCGCCAGCCCCCGGCCGAAGTCCAGCAGATTCCCGACCTCCAGACCAACGGGCATTTCGATCCGAACAAGTACGAGCGCTTCCTCGCCAGCAACAACGCCACGACCCGCGCGTTCCTCCTCGAGATGGAGGGTCGCGCACGCGAGGAGCTGCCGCGCTTCAAGCTGCTCGAGGAAGTGACGTCCGACGTCTACGTCTCGGACGCGCGGCTGTGGGCGATCTGGCGCGACCAGCACGACTCGCTCACCGTGAAGGCGCTGGTGCTCCGTCCCTCGGCCCTGCCGAGCGGCAGCTACGCGCAGCCGTCGGACTCGGACGTGCAGCGCTACTACCAGGCGCACCCCAACGAATTCAAGCAGCCCGCGCGCGCCTTCCTGTCGTTCGTGGTGCTCTCGAAGCTCCCGACGACAGTGGACTCGGTGGAGATGGTGGCCAGGGCGCGTGCGCTGCGCGACTCGCTGCGCCGCGGCGCCGACTTCGCCACGCTCGCGCGCGCCGAATCGGGCGACAGCTCCACCCGCGCGAACGGCGGCTTGCTCGGCACCTTCGGCCGCGGCCAGATGGTGAAGCCGTTCGAGGACGCCGCGTTCCGGCTGCCGGTGGGCCAGATCTCGGACCTGGTGTTCAGCGAGTTCGGCATCCACATCATCAAGGTCGAGAAGAAGACGCGCGACAGCGTGACCGCGCGGCACATCCTGATCCCGTACGGCCGCATCGGCGCACGGCTCGATTCGCTGGAGGCCAGGGCCGATTCGCTCGACCGGCTCGCCGCCGAGCAGACCGACCGCACCACGCTCGACTCGGTGGCGAAGCGGCTGGGCCTCCCGCTCGAGCACGGGCCGGCGCTCTACCAGGGCCTGCCCTACGTGCTCGGCCGCTACCGCATTCCGGATGTCGGGCTGTGGGCGTTCGAGGCGCACCCGGGCGAGACGGGCCAGGTGATCGAGACGAGCGGCGGCTACTACGTGTTCCGGCTCGACAGCGTGAAGCTCGCGGGCGTGCCGCCGCTGGCCGAGGTACGCGCGCAGGCCAGCGCCGGCGCACTCCAGGAGAAACGGCGCGCGGCGGCCGAGGCGCTCGGCCAGGACGCGGCGCGGCGGGTCAACGGCGGCGCGAGCATCGAAGCGGAGGGCGAGGCGGTGCACGCGACGGTCACGTCGATCGGGCCGTTCACGCGCACATCCACGGTGCCAATCCTCGGCACGGCGACCGAGGCGGTGGGCGCCGCGTTCCGGCTGCGCATCGGCGAGCACACGCCGCTGCTCCACAACGGCGACGCGTATTTCATCCTGCGTGCCGATCGGCACAACACGGTGGACTCGACCGCCTGGGTCCAGCAGAAGGAGCGCCAGCGGGCCGACGTGATCAGCGCCGCGCGCCAGCTGCGGGTGCGCTACTTCATCGAGGCGTTACGACGTCAGGCGAAGATCGTGGACCGGCGAGCGGAAGTGATGCGGCCGGCGCAGAAGCCGGCCGCGGCGAGCTGAAAGACTAGCTGAGTCGCTGCTGATCCTCGGGCCGCGGCAGCTTGCGCGGCTCGGTGGGCGGGGGCGCCGGACGATCGATCTCGTCGGTGACCTCGCGCATGCTCTTCTTGAACTCCCTGATGCCCTTGCCCATCGCCGACCCGATCTCGGGAAGCCGCTTCGCCCCGAAGACGAGCAGGAAGATCACCATGATCAACAGGATTTCGCTGAAGCCCAGGTTACCGAACATCGTTGCTCCTAGTCATGAGGCGGTGCCTGCTTCAAAATAGCGACCTCGCCAGCAAATACGCCAATACCACCCCGACCACCGCCATGACGGACACGGTGATCGAGACGGGGCCGATCGTGAAGGCGAGCACGACCAGGTTGAGGCTGAAGGGCCCGATGGACGGCGTGACGGCGAACGTCAGCACCTCCCGCGGGGCGCCCTGCGGGAGCACCCGGCGGAGCAGCGCGTGCAGGAATCCGCCCAGGACGAACCCCGAAGACAGCACTCCGAGGTAGAACAGCGGCCGGCGCGGGACGTTGGCCATGGATCAGCGCCTCCGTTCGACGGCGTAGGCGATCGCGCTCTGGAGCGCGTCGCGTGCGGCCGAGGGTGACAGCAGCTCGAGCGCCGCTTCGGCCCTGCGCGCGTAGCCGTCCGCACGCTCACGCGCCGCTTCGAGACCGCCGTGCTCGTGGACCAGCGCGATCACCGCCGCGACCTGCTCGTCGTCGGGCTCGGACTCGGCGAACAGGCGCGCGACCACGGCGCGCTCGTCCCTGCGCATCCGGCCCAGCGCCGCGATGAGGGGCAGCGTGACCTTGTGCTCCTTGAGGTCGTTGCCCGAGGGCTTGCCGGTCACCGACTCGGCCTCGGCGTAGTCGAGCAGATCGTCGGTGATCTGGAACGCCATGCCGAGCGCATCGCCGTACTCGCGCAGCGCGCCGCGGCACCCGGGACCGGCGCGCAGCGCCCCGGACTCGCACGCGGCGGCGAGCAGCGTGGCCGTCTTGGAGCGGATCGTGACCTCGTAGTCCTCCTCGCGGAAGGCGAGCGCGTCGTACTGCGCGAGCTGGCGCATCTCGCCGACGGTCATCTCGTTCGTCACGCTCGAGAGCACGCGCAGCGGCTCGAGGTCGCCGATGCGGACCAGCTCGATGATCGCGCGCGAGTAGAGGTAGTCGCCCATGATCACCGAGATCTGGTGGCTGAACAGGGCGTTCACGGTCGGCATGCCGCGCCGGAGCGCCGAGTGGTCCACCGAATCGTCGTGCACCAGCGTGGCGAGGTGGATCAGCTCGATCACGGCGGCCAGTCGCGTCGCGTGCGGCTCCAGCGCGCCCGAGGCCTCGTTCGCGAGCAGCAGCAGCGTCGGCCGGAACTGCTTCCCCTTCACCTGGAGCAGATGGCCGTTCACTTCCTGGATCAGAGGGAAATCGGCGGCGATGATGTCGCGCAGCGTGTGCGTGACCTGGTCCAGCTGCCCGACCACCGGCCGTTGCACGTCGGCGAGCGTGACGCCCGCGGTCTGGAAGGTCACTAGACCGGGGCCTTCGCGAGCGCCTGCACGCGCTGGTTGACGTCCTGGAAGTTGATGTCCACCACGAACACGCGGTTGTACGCGGCGAGCGCCTCGCCCTGCTTGCCCTGCTCCTCGAGTGTGCGGCCGAGCCAGTAGAGCAGGCCCACGCGCTCGGCGTCGCCCTTCCCGGCGAAGTCGATGCCGCGCTTCAGGATCGTCTCCGTGACCGCGAACTGTCCCTTCTCGAAGAAGCACAGGCCGAGCGCCTCGGAGCTCTTGAGCTTCCCGTCCGGCGCGCGCAGCGCCTTCTGGAACTCGGCGATCGCCTCGTCGAGCAGGCCCATCTCCTTGTACGCGACGCCCAGGTCGTAGTGGCTCTGGAAGTCCTCCTCGGCCACGTTGGCGTCGATGCCCTTCTTGAACGCCGACAGCATCTGCTGGAAGTCCTTCTGCTCGTCGCCCGTCGGCTCCTCGTCCTGGATCCGCATCCGCGTATCCATGGCCGGGGCCTCCTCCTCGTCGAGAAGGAACGAGCCCAGGTCCACGTAACCGCCCGCAGGCGCGGCCGGCGCCGGCTTCGAGGCGCGCTGCGGCTCGGCCTTCTGGGGAGGCACGGGCGGCGCCAGCGTCTCGAGCGCGCTCTTGGCGCGCACGTTGTCGGGGTCGTGCTCCAGCACGCGCTGGTAGACGGCGATCGACTTGTCGGGTGCGTCGGAGAGCAGCAGCGCGTCGGCCAGCTCGACGTACGCGTCCACCAGCTTGGCGCGGTCACCCTGGCGGTAGGCGAGCTCGACCCGCTTCTGCTGGTGCGCGATGCTGTTCTTGTCGAGCCGCAGGATCTCCTCGACGACCGCCATCGCGGACGCCAGGTCCTCGGCGTCCGCATACCCCTCGAGCGAGGCGTCCAGCTCCGCGATGCCCTTGTCGCGATCGCCCTTCTCGAGCAGCGCCTCGCCCAGCATCCGGTGTGCTTCCCAGTCGCTCTTGTCCTTCTTGAGCCGCGACTCGAGGTCCTTGGCGGTCGGCGCCGTCGGCGCTTCGACCTCGCCCAGGTCGAGGAACTCGAGGTTCTGCGCCGCCTCTGACTCGGCCGCCGCGATCGCCTCGGGCGTCGCATCGGTGCCCAGGTCCATCAGCGGCACGCCCTCGAGCGCGGACGGTTCCGCGGCGACCGGCTCCAGCTCGATCGCACCGAGCTCCATCTCGCCTGCCGGCAGCGTGATCTCCGGCTCGATCGCCGGCTCGGGCAGGGCCACCGGCTCGGGCTCCGGCGGCGCGGGCGTGATGTCCAGCGACGTCGGCTCGATGCCGAGGCTCGTCGGCTCGACTCCCAGCGACGTGGACTCGATCTCCAGCGCGGGCGGCTCCCTGGCCGCCGTCGGCTCGACGTCCATCAGCGGCAGGTCGGCCACCGGCGATGGCGTGGGTTCGCTGCCGCCCATCGCGGTGGTCTCGATCTCGAGCTTCTCGGGCTCGGGCTCCGGCGCCTTCTGCGGCGGCGGCGGCGGGGG
>JBIOIA010000060.1:0-13001 GCA_044449445.1 Gemmatimonadales bacterium | reverse complement strand
TGGCGGCCGCCCTAGTGTTCGCGGCCGTGGTCACGCTCCGGAACCGCCGCGAGATGGAGGTCCGCCTCATCGAGTACGGCGGGATCGTCACCTCCGTGAAGGTGCCTGACCGCCACGGCGTTCTCGCGAACGTCACGCTCGGCTACGACACGCCCGCCGAATACGAGAGGGACGCGCACTGCATGGGCGCGCTGATCGGCCGCTGCGCCAATCGCATCGCCAGGGGTCGCTTCACGCTCGACGGCCGGGAATACCGGCTCGACCTGAACGCGGGACCGAATCATCTGCACGGCGGACGCATGGGATTCCATACCAGGCGGTGGCGGATCGATCCGATCGGCGGAAGCGGGGCCGGCGCCCTGCTCTCCTACACGAGCCCGGACGGCGAGGGCGGCTACCCCGGCACGCTCGCGGTGCGCGTGCGCTGCACGCTCTCGGACGACAACGTGCTCGACTTCGACTTCCGCGCCACGACCGACCGCCCCACCGTGTGCAGCCTCACGCAGCATTCCTACTTCAACCTGTCGGGCTCGCGTGCGCGCGACGTCCTGGATCACGAGCTGACGATCTTCGCCTCACGATTCACGCCGATCGACGCCGACATGATTCCGACGGGCGAGCTGCGCGCGGTCCGGGGCACGCCGTTCGATTTCACTTCGCCGCGGCGCATCGGCGAACGGATCGCGGCGGATGACGAGCAGCTGCGCCTGGCCGGCGGGTACGACCACAACTTCGTGCTCGACGAGCCGGCGGGGAGCGCGCCGCGGCTCGCGGCCCGGCTGCACGAGCCCTCGAGCGGCCGCACGATGGAGATTCACACGACGGCGCCGGCGATCCAGCTCTACTCCGGGAACGGCCTGGGCCGCGCCGCCGTGGCGCTGGAGGCCCAGGGCTTCCCCGACGCCCCGAACCAGCCGGGCTTCCCCTCGCTGGTCCTGCGGCCGGGCGAGGAGTATGCTCTCCGGATCCAATACCGGTTCTCGATCAGGAAGGATGCGGACCATGCCGCGTGATCTGCCGCTGTCCAACGGCCGGCTGCTCGTCGCGTTCGACCGCGAATACCGGATCCGCGACGTCTACTTCCCCCACGTCGGCAAGGACAATCACGCCGTCGGCCACCCGTTCCGCCTCGGCGTGTGGGTGGGCGGGCAGTTCAGCTGGATGGGAGCGGCGTGGAAGCCCGAGATGAGCTACGGCGCCGATTCGATGACGACGGAGGTCCGCTCGCGCCACGACGGACTCGGCATCGCGCTGGTCACCCGCGACGCCGTGGACTTTTACGAGAACGTGCTGGTGCGCAGCGTCCGGGTCATGAATCTCGCGTCACAGCCGCGCGAGGTCCGGGTGTTCTTCCATCACGACTTTCACATCAGCGGCACCGAGGTCGGCGACACCGCGCTGTACTCGCCCGGACCCAAGGCAATCGTCCACTACAAGGACGATTGTTACTTCCTCATGAACTGCGCCGTGGGCGACACGGTGGGCGTGAGCGCATGGGCGTGCGGCGTGAAGGAGATCGCCGGCAAGGAAGGCACCTGGAAGGACGCCGAGGACGGCGAGCTCTCGGGCAACGCGATCGCGCAGGGCTCGGTGGACTCGGTCCTCGGCGTGACGCTCCAGGTTCCGGCCGGTTCGTCCGCCGAGTTCCATTACTGGATGGCCGCGGGCGCCAATTTCGCCGAAGTGGTCACGATCGACCAGGTGGTGCGCGGCAAGTCGCCGGCGGAGCTGCTGCGGCGCACCGGCAACTACTGGCGGCTGTGGGTGACCAAGGACCGGCGCGACTACGATCACCTGCCATCGATGATGATCGAGCGCTACAAGCAGAGCCTGGTGATCATCCGCTCGCAGATCGATCACCAGGGCGCGATCCTCGCGGCCAACGACACCGATATCATCTCGTTCGCGCGCGACACCTACTCGTACATGTGGCCGCGCGACGGCGCGCTGGTCTCCGCGGCGCTGCTGAAGAGCGACCACGGCGGCGCCCCCGAAAAGTTCTTCCAGTTCTGCGCGCGCGTGATCTCGCCCAACGGCTACCTGCGCCACAAGTACAATCCCGACGGGATGCTCGCTTCCTCCTGGCACCCCTATGTCGCGAACGGCGAGCCGGTGCTGCCGATCCAGGAGGACGAAACGGCGCTGGTGATCTGGGCGCTGTGGCGCTACTTCGACCAGTACCAGCGGATCGAAGAGTCCACGCCGTTCTATCGCGCCCTCGTCACCCGCCCCGCGGACTTCCTGCTCCGGCACGTGGACGAGCACACCGGGCTGCCGCTCCCCTCCCACGACCTGTGGGAAGAGCGCTGGGGCGTGCACACCTTCACCGTCGCCGCCGTGATCGCAGGGCTGCGCGCCGCCGCGAACCTCTCCGACGCCTTCGGCGAGGTCAAGCGCGCGCGCAGCTACCGCACCGCCGCGGAGCGCATGCTCGGGGCCCTGCGGTCGATCCTGTGGAACGGCGCCGAGCAGCGGTTCGCGCGGATGGCCACGCCGGCGGGCGGCGGGAAATACACGCTCGACATGACCGTGGACGCGAGCCTGTTCGGGCTGGTCGAGTTCGACGTGCTGGCGCCGGATGACCCGCTGGCCGACGCCACGTTCGCCCAGCTCGAAGAGCGCCTGCGCGTGCACACCGACGTCGGCGGCCTCGCGCGCTACGAGAACGATCCCTACTTCCAGGTCGAGCGGCAGGACCTCCGGAAAGTCCCCGGCAATCCCTGGTTCATCTCGACGCTGTGGCTGGCGCGCTACCACGTGCGGCGCGCACAATCGCCGGCCGAGCTGACGCGCGGCCTCGATCTCATCGAGTGGGCCGCCCGCCATGCCCTGCCCTCGGGAGTGATGGCCGAGCAGCTGCATCCCTACACGGGCGAGCCGCTCTCCGTCTCGCCGCTCACCTGGAGCCAGGCGGCCTACGTGGCGGCCGTGCGCGAGTATGTGGACCGCACCGACGCGATGAACAAGTGCGACACCTGCGGACAGTCAATCCTGAAGGGCGCGCTGGCCGGCGACCGCTCGTCCCTGGCGATGCCGCGACCGGCGGAAGCCAGCGAATGATCGTGCTCGCGGGAGACATCGGGGGCACGCACGCGCGGCTCGCCCTGATGGATGTGGGGCCGAGGACGCTGGCGATCCTCCGCAGACAGGACTACCCCAGCCACGACTACCCGGGCCTCGCGCCGATCGTCAGGCAGTTCCTGGAGGCCGACGGACCGCGGCCCGAGCGGGCCTGCCTGGGGATCGCGGGCCCGGTGATCGATCAGCGCGCGCGCACGCCGAACCTTCCCTGGACCATCGACGCGACCGACCTGGCGCAGGACTCGGGCATCGGCGACACCCGGCTCATCAACGACTTCGCCGCGGTGGGCCACTCCGTCGAGCGGCTCGGTCCGGGCGACGTGATCACGCTCCAGCAGGGTCTCGCCCGCAAGCACGGCGCGATCGCCCTCATCGGGGCGGGCACCGGGCTCGGCGAAGGATTTCTCGTGTGGGACGGCGCGCAGTATCGCGTGCACGGATCGGAGGGCGGGCACGTTGCATTCGCCGCGGCGAACGAGATCGAATGGGGCCTCGAGCGGTACCTGCGGAAGGATCACGACAACGTGTCGTACGAGCGCGTGCTCTCCGGCGCCGGCATCGCGACGATCTACCGGTACTTCGTGGCGGCCGGCATCGCGCCGGAGCAGCCCGCGGTGCGCGCGGAAATGAAGCGCGAAGACCCGGCCGCCGTGGTCACACGGCGCGCGCTCGACAACTCGGATGCTCTGTGCGGGCAGGCACTCGACCTGTTCATCACGGTGTATGGCCGGCACGCCGGCCACCTCGCCCTCACGGTGCTGGCGGGCGGAGGCGTCTACGTCGCCGGCGGCATCGCGCCGCGGATCGTCCCCCGCCTCGCGGCCGGCGGTTTCATCGCGGCGTTCCGCGCGCAGGGGCGGCTCAGCGACTTCGTCCAGGCCGTGCCCGTGCACGTGATCGTCAATCCCGACGCTGGTCTGGTGGGTTCGGCGGCGGCGGCCTACGCGGGAGCCGACGCCGCTGACTGAGGCCCCCCATCCCTGTGTATCTTTGCTCTACCCATGACTGATCCCGCCGACCTTGGTCAGTACCTGCCCGAGCGAATCCGCGGCCTCGCCGACCTGGCGTCCAACCTGTGGTGGAGCTGGACCCCCGCGGCCCGCTCGCTGTTCCGGGCGATCGATCACAGCCTGTGGCACCGCACCAGGCACCAGCCGACCGCGATGCTGCAGCGTCTCGAAGCATCCCGGCTCGAGGCGTGCGCCACGGATCCCGGGATCCTGACGATGTACGACTCGGTGATGGCCGATTTCGGCCGACTCCAGGAGTACGGCGACACCTGGTTCGCCCGGCGCCATCCCGACGCCACGGTTCGACCGATCGCGTATTTCTGCGCCGAGTTCGCGCTGCACAGCTCGATTCCGACCTACTCCGGCGGCCTCGGCGTTCTGGCCGGGGATCACTGCAAGGAGGCCTCGGACCTCGGCGTCCCGCTCATCGGCGTGGGCCTGTTCTACGTGAAGGGCTACTTCGACCAGCGGCTGCGCTCCGACGGGTGGCAGGAAGCCTCCGACGACCTGCTCAACCCGGCGGCGACGCCGCTGGCGGCCGTCACGGCCCCGCACGGGGGGCAGTCGCTCGCCACGCTGCACGTCTCGGGACGCGACCTGCACATCGGCGCGTGGCGCCTGATGGTGGGCCGCGTGCCGATCTACCTGCTCGACACCGACCTCGAGCGCAACGATCCAGCCGACCGCGAGCTCACGCACAAGCTGTACGCGGGCAACCGCGAGCTGCGCCTGCGCCAAGAGTGGGTCCTGGGGGCGGGCGGCGTGCGCGTGCTGCGCGCCCTCGGGATCGATCCGGCGGCCTGGCACGCCAACGAGGGGCATGCCGCGTTCATGTTCCTCGAGCGGCTGCGCGAACTTCGGACGCACGGCGTCGCGAAGGACGAAGCGGTGCGCCGGATCCGCGCGACGAGCGTGTTCACGACCCACACGCCGGTGGCGGCGGGACACGACATGTTCCCGTTCGAGGACGTCGAGCGGTGCACGGGGCCGATGTGGGATCAGCTCGGGGTCAGCCGCGACGAATTCCAGCGCTTCGGGTACGACCCGGCGCGCAACCACGGCAACTTCCACATGACGGTCGTTGCGTTGCGCCTGGCGGGCCGCGTCAACGCGGTGGCCGCCCGGCACGAAAAGGAGTCGCGCCGGATCTGGAAGGAGGTGTGGCCGGGACGCGATTCGTCGCAGGTCCCGATCTGCCACGTGACCAACGGCGTACACCTGGGCACCTGGCTCGCCTGGCCGATCCGGCAGGTGATCACCGAGCACCTCGGGGCCGGCTGGGAACTCCGGCTCGAGGAGCCGGGGTTCTGGGACCGGGTGCTCACGATCGACGACGCCAAGTTGTGGAACGCGCACCATCACATGCGCGCGGTGCTGCACAGCTTCGTGCGCGAGGAGGCGCGGCGACGCTGGCGCGACGAGTGGCGCGACGGGGAAGGCCTCGCGACGTCCGGCATGCTCCTCAGCCCCACCGCGCTCACGATCGGCTTCGCCCGCCGCTTCGCCACCTACAAGCGGGCGGATCTCATCCTGCACGACGTCGAGCGCCTGCGGCGCCTGCTCGTCAACGACCGCCGCCCCGTGCAGATCGTGTTCGCCGGCAAGGCGCACCCCGCGGACGATCCCGGCAAGAAGGTGCTGCAGAAGGTGTACGAGGCCGCGAAGGACCGCCGCTTCGAGGGCCGCATCGCCTTCCTCGAGGACTACGAGATGCACCTCGCCCACCGCCTCGTGCAGGGTGTGGACCTGTGGCTCAACCTCCCGCGGGTGCCGCTCGAGGCCTGCGGCACCAGCGGGATGAAGGCCGCGCTCAACGGAGTCCCCCAGCTCAGCACGCTCGACGGCTGGTGGGTCGAGGGCTACACCGGGCTCAACGGGTGGGCGATTCCGCTCGCCGGCCCCGGCGAGGACCCCGACATCGCCGACACGGAGCAATTCTTCTCGCTGCTCGAGTCGGAGGTCGTGCCGCGTTACTACGACCGCGACGAGCGGGACGTTCCGGTGCGCTGGGTGCAGACGATGAAGCAGGCGATGCGCACCGCGGGCGAGCGGTTTACCGCCGGGCGGATGCTGCGCGAGTATGTGGACGGCTTCTACGTACCGGCGATGCGCGGCGATTTGCCCGACGACGATCCTCCACCGGCCTGAGACACATGAAGCCCTCCGGACCCGATTCCGTCGTCCACCTGACGGCCGAGTACTGGCCGCTGGCGCAGACCGGCGGCCTGGGCCAGGCCGTCGCGGGCCTCGCCGCCTACCAGGCGCGCAGCGGTCTGCCGACCACCGTGGTCATGCCGCTCTACCGCTCGGCCCGCGAGGCCGCGCCGCGGCTCAAGCCGTTCGGCGAGGCGTTCACGGTCACCATGAACGGCGTCGGCATCGATGTGCAGCCCATGAGCGTGCCGGTCGGCCGGGGCGAGCCGCAGGTGGTGCTCATCGACTGTCCGCAGGCGTACGATCGCCGGGGGATCTACGGCGAGGACGGCGGCGACTACCCCGACAACGCGTGGCGCTTCGGCTTCTTCAGCCTCGCGGCGCTCCAGTACGTGGCCCGGCAGGGCGGCGCGCCCATCGTGCACGCGCACGACTGGCACGCCGCGCTGGTCCCGGTCTTCCTGCGCACCGTGCTCGCCGGACGACCCGAGTTCGACCGGCTGCGCTGCGTGCTCACGGTCCACAACGGCGGCTTCCACGGGCTGTTCGACCAGGGCGCGCTGGGTGTGCTGGGGCTGCCGCAGTGGCTGTGGTCGCTCGACTGGATGGAGTGGTACGGGCGCCTCGACTTCCTGAAGGGCGGGCTGAAGCACGCCGACATGTGCACCACCGTGAGCCCGACGCACGCCGTGGAGCTGTGCACCGCGACGGGCGGTTTCGGGCTCCACGAGGTCTTCCGGGGACTCGGCGACCGGCTGGTCGGCATTCGCAACGGCATCGACGAGCTGGTGTGGGATCCTTCGACCGACAAGGAGATCACGGCGCGCTTCGGACCCGACGACATGGCCGGCAAGGTGCGCTGCAAGGCGTCGCTCCAGCGCCACTGGGGACTGACGCAGCGCGCGGGCACGCCGCTGTTCGGGATGAGTGCCCGGCTGGTCGCGCAGAAGGGGTTCGACCTGATCTTCGGCTGCAAGAGCCTGGTCGAGGCGGACGCGCAGTTCGTGTTCCTGGGGGACGGCGAAGCACGATACATCTCGGCGCTCTCGGCCCTGGCCGCGACGCATCCGCTGCGGATCGCCGCGAACTTCGCGTTCACGGACCGCAAGGAGCACCGGCTCCTGGCCGGCGCCGACTTCCTGCTCATGCCCTCGCTCTACGAGCCCTGCGGTCTGACGCAGATGCGCGCCCAGCGCTACGGCGCCCTGCCCCTCGCGCGGCGCGTCGGCGGGCTCGCCGACACGATCGTGGACGACGCGACCGGCATCCTGTTCGACGGCTACGCCCCCGGGGACCTCGACATCGCCATTCACCGCGCGCTCGACGTGTACCGGGACCGCCCGCTGTTCCGGGAGCACGCGCGAGCCGCGATGATGCAGGACTTCACGTGGGCGACACCGGCCGCGCAGTATCACGAGGTCTATCGTCGGGCGATGGCGCGCCCATGATGAACTTCGTCCTCGCGCTCCACAGCCACCTGCCATGGGTCCTGCATCACGGCCGCTGGCCCCACGGCAGCGACTGGCTGTGCGAGGCGGCCCTCGACACGTACCTGCCGCTGCTCGAGGCGCTGGAGGACCTGGAGCGCGAGGGCGTCCCCGCGCCCCTCACCCTCGGCATCACTCCGGTGCTCGCCGCGCAGCTCGCCCATCCGGCATTCGCCGCGGAAATGCGCGCGTTCCTCGCGCATCGCATCGAGGCGTGCGATGTCGCTCCCGCCTCGCTCGCCGCGACGGGCGACGGCGCACTGGTGCCGCTCGCGGCCTTCTGGCGCGAGCGTCTCACGCGGCTGGGTGCGCGGTTCGAGCGCGCCGATGGCAACCTCGTGACGGCCTTCGGCGCGCTGGAGGCCCGCGGCAGGCTCGAGATCATGTCCTCGGCGGCGACGCACGGGTTTCTGCCGCTGCTGGGACGCGACGAGAGCATCCGGTTGCAGCTGCTCACGGGACGTGCCGAGCACCGGCGCCTGTTCGGCAGGGATCCGGCCGGATGCTGGCTTCCCGAGTGCGCGTTCCGGCCGGCCGGGCCCTGGGCTCCGGCGGGCGCGCGCGCGAGCACGTTCCGCCAGGGCACCGACGCGCACCTCACGCAGGCGGGCTTCCGCTACGTGTTCGTGGACGCCCACCAGGCGTCGGCCGGCGAGAGCCTGGGCCAGTACCTGGACGTGCCGCTGGGCACCGAGCGCTTCGACGCCGAGCGTCACGGCGAAGTGCTGCCGGTGCATACGGAGGGGCCTGCCGCGCGCAGCCCGCTCCGGGTCTACCGGGTCAATGGGAAGGGTCGGACCGCGCTCGCGGCCTTCGTGCGCGATCCCGACGCCTCGATGCAGGTGTGGAGCCGCCGCCGCGGCTACCCCGGCGACGGCACGTATCTGGAGTTTCACAAGATCCGCTGGCCGGGCGGGCTCAAGTTGTGGCGCGTCACGGACCCCGAGGCCGACCTCGGCGCGAAGCAGGCCTACGATCCCGCGCAGGCCCGGGCCCGGGCGGGCGACCACGCGCGGCATTTCGCCGGCGTGCTGGCGGCGACCCGCGCCGAGGGGCGCGGCGCGGCGGTCATCGCGGCGCCGTTCGACACCGAGCTGTTCGGGCACTGGTGGTTCGAGGGCGTGGACTTCCTGGCCGACCTGTTCCGCGCGCTGCCGTCCACGACGGTGCAGCCCGTGACCGCGGGAGGGCACGTCACCGCGCATCCGCCCCGCGCGATCGTGCGGCTCGCCGAGGGCTCGTGGGGCGCCGGCGGCGACTATCGCATGTGGCTCAACCACGAGACCGCCTGGACCTGGCGGCGCCTGTGGCCCCTGGAGGATGCGTTCTGGGCGGTCGCCGGCTCCGCGCTCTCCGGGGAGCCGCAGCGGGCGATTCTCGCCCAGGCCGCCAGGTCGCTGCTGCTGTCGCAGGCGTCGGACTGGCAGTTCATCATCTCGACGGGCGCGGCCGCCGACTATGCCGAGCTGCGCTTCAACGAGCATTGCGAGGACGCCGAGCGGCTGGTGGCGGCGCTGGCGCCACAGGCGCCGGAGGGTGCGCTCGAGGCCGCGCAGCGGCGCGCCCTGGAGCTGCGCGCGCGCGACGACCTGTTCCCCGACGTACTCACCGCCGTGGCGGCCGCGCTGCGATGAGCAGGGCGCGGTCGGTGGTGATTCACGGACATTTCTACCAGCCGCCGCGCGAAAACCCCTGGACCGGCGTCGTGGAACAGGAGCTGAACGCCGCTCCCGATCACGACTGGAATGCGCGCATCACGCGCGAGTGCTACGCGCCGCTCGCCGCGATCCCGATCGGCGGCGGCCCGCCGGACGAACGACCCACCGTCAACGCGTATCGCTACACGAGTTTCGACGTCGGGCCGACGCTGGCCAGCTGGCTGGAGCTGGAGGCCCCGGACGCGTTCGCGGCGATGCTCGAAGGCGATGCCGACAGCCGCTCCAGGCTGGGGCACGGCAACGCGATGGCGATGCCGTATCATCACGTGATCCTTCCGCTATGCAGCCGCCGCGACAAGGTCACCGAGGTGCGCTGGGGCCTCGAAGACTTCCGCCGCACCTTCCGCCGCGAAGCGACCGGGATGTGGCTTCCCGAGACCGCCGCGGACGAGGAGACGCTCGACGTGCTGGCCGCCGAAGGGATCGCGTTCACCGTGCTCGCGCCGCACCAGATCGTCGCGCCGCCCGCCTCGGGCCTTCCGGTCAACTACAAGACGGGTGGCGGCCGCTCCATCGCCCTGTTCGCGTACGACGGCGCCGGGTCGCACGGCGTGGCGTTCGGGAAGATGCTGGAGGACGCGGTGGAGTGGGAACGTGCGCTGCTCGCGGACCCGGCGCGCGAAGTGGTCAGCATCGCGACCGACGGCGAGACCTTCGGGCACCACCATCGCTTCGGCGACCTCGCGCTGGGTGCCCTGCTCGACCACCTGGGCAAGCGGAAGGACGTGCGCGTCGTGAACTTCGCCTCCGTGCTCGCGGACCATCCGCCCGCCGCGGCCGCCATGCTGGTCGCGCCCAGCTCGTGGAGCTGCGTGCACGGCGTGGAGCGGTGGCGTGCCGAATGCGGATGCCGCGTCAAGGCCGGCACTCAGCAACGGTGGCGCGCGCCGCTGCGCGAGGCGATCGACTGGCTGGTGCGCGAGATCCACGCGCTGTACGATCGGCGCGGCTCGGCGCTGATCGAAATGGAACGCTGCACGCTGGCCTCGATGACCTCATGCGGGTGGTTCTTCGACGACTTCGCCGGCCTCGAGGGCCGGCAGGTCCTGCGCTACGCGGCCCGCGCGATCGCGCTCGCCGGCGCGGACGGCCCCCGCCTCGAAAAGGGCCTGCTCTCCCGGCTGCGCGGCGCGATCAGCAACGACCCCGCGGCGGGCAGCGCCGAGGCGTTCTACCGCCGCGACGTCCTGCCGAAGCGGACGGTGATGGGCTAGCCTTCCCGCCAACCCTTTGGCGGGTCAGTTTGTCGTATGGATATGCGCAACCTCCGCCTGGCGTTGCGGACCCTCGTCCGGACGCCGTTCGTCACGACCATCGCCGTCCTGTCGCTCGCCCTCGGCATCGGGGCCAACGCCGCCATCTTCTCGGCGTTCAACCAGATGCTGCTCGCGCCGCTCCCGGTGCAGCACGCGGCCGAGCTGGTCAACCTGGGCGCGCCGGGCCCCAAGCCCGGGAGCCAGAATTGCGGGATGGCCGGCGATTGCGACGTCGTCTTCAGCTACCCGATGTTCCGCGACCTCGAGAAGGCGCAGACGTCGTTCACCGGGATCGCGGCCCACTGGCTCAACGACGTGAACGTCGCGTACGGGGATCACACCAGCAACACGCAGGCGGTGTTCGTCTCCGGCTCGTACTTCCCGGTCCTCGGCATCGTCCCCGCGGCGGGCCGCCTGCTGTCGCAGATCGACGACCAGGAGATCGGGTCGAGCCCCGTCGCCGTGCTCGGCTACGAATACTGGAGCGCCCAGCTGGGCGCCGACTCGAAGGTGCTGGGCACGGTGATCCGGGTGAACGGACAGCCGCTCACGATCGTCGGCATCGCACCGCGCGGGTTCGACGGCACCACGCTGGGCGCCGTGCCCGCCGTGTACATCCCGATCACCATGCGCGAGGTGCTCTACCCGCTGTTCAAGCGGTTCACCGCGCGGCGGAGCTACTGGCTGTACCTGTTCGCCCGGCTCAAGCCCGGCGTTACGCTCGAACAGGCGCAGGTCACGCTCAACGGGACCTATCACTCGATCATCAACAACGTCGAGGCGCCGCTCCAGAACGGCATGAGCGACGCGACGATGGCGAAGTTCAAGGCCAAGCAGGTCGTGCTCGAGGAGGGCAGCCGCGGCCAGAGCGGCACGCGCTCGGAGGCGAAGCCCTCGCTGATCCTGCTGTTCGCGACGACGGGCATCGTGCTGCTGATCGCGTGCGCGAACATCGCCAACCTGCTCCTGGCGCGCGCGGCGAACCGCGCCTCCGAGCTCGCCATCCGGCTTTCGCTCGGCGCGACGCGCGGGCAATTGCTCGCTCAGCTGCTCACCGAGTCGTTCGTCCTCGCGGCCTTGGGCGGCGCCGCCAGCCTGCTCGTCGCGCGCTGGACCATTGCGCTGATCACGCAGATGATGCCGGGCGACGCGCAGGCGGCCCTGCACCTCTCGATCGGCGCGTCGGCGATCTGGTTCACCGGGGCGCTGGCCATCGGCACGGGCTTCCTGTTCGGGCTGTTCCCCGCCCTGCACAGCACGCGGCTCGATCTCGACCAGGTGCTGCGCACGGGATCGGGCAAACTGGCCGGAGGGCGAGCCGCCTCGCGGTTCCGCACCACCCTCGTCACGGCGCAGATCGCGCTGTCGATGGCACTCCTCATCTCGGCCGGGCTGTTCGTACGCAGCCTGCGCAACGTGAGCCGGGTGGACCTCGGGCTGCGCGCCGACAGCGTGGTCATGTTCGGCGTCTCGCCGTCGCTCAACGGCTACGCGCCCGGGCGCACGAACCGGCTGTTCGTCGATCTCACCGACGCGCTCCGCGCCCTGCCGGGCGTGCGCGACGTATCGGCGGGCCTCGTCGCGATCGTCGCGGGCAACAACTGGGGCAACGACGTCAGCGTGCAGGGGTTCCCGAAGGGGCCGGACGTCGACAACAACTCGCGCTTCAACGCCATCGGTCCCGGCTACTTCCGGACGCTCGGCATTCCGATGCTCGCAGGGCGCGAGTTCACGGAGTCGGACGCCATCGGCGCGCCGAGGGTCGCGGTCGTGAACGAGGCGTTCGCGAAGAAGTTCAACCTCGGCAACGACGCGGTGGGCAAGTTCATGGGGCACGGTGGGCACGGCGACACGCTCGACATCGAGATCGTCGGACTCGTGAAGGACTCGAAGTACAGCCAGGTGAAGCTGCCCGTGCCGCCGGTGTTCTTCCTCCCGTACCGGCAGGACTCGACGTACGGGTCACTCACCTTCTATGTGCGGACCTCGACCGACGTCCAGGCGATGCTGCGCGCGATCCCGGGCGTGGTGCGGCAGGTGGACCCGACGCTGCCGGTGGAGGAGCTGAAAACGGTACCGGAGCAGGTGCGGGAGAACGTGTTCCTGGACCGGATGCTCGGCAGTCTCGCGTTCGGGTTCGCCGCGCTGGCGACGCTGCTCGCGGCCGTCGGGCTGTACGGCGTGCTGGCCTATTCGGTGGCGCAGCGCACGCGCGAGATCGGTGTGCGGATGGCGCTCGGCGCCGACTCGGGGCGCATCGGCCGGATGGTGCTCCGGCAGGTCGGCCTCATGACC
>JBIOIA010000059.1:0-13050 GCA_044449445.1 Gemmatimonadales bacterium | reverse complement strand
GGCTGGAAACCGGAAGTGAGTCTCGCCGACGGGCTCGCGCGCACCTACGCGTGGGTCGTGGAGGATGCCAGTTGATGCAGGCCGGAAGGGCCGTTCCGACTTCGCCGTGGGAGCTGATCACGACCTCGAGCGGCGAGACCAGGTTCGTGCTCGCGGTGCTGGTCGTGTTCTCGCTCGTCTCGTGGTTCCTCATCGTCGCCAAGTGGTGGCAGTTCCGGAGCCTCAAGAAAGGCGCGCAGCGCTTCTTCCGCGCCGTCGCCCACGCCACCCGGCTCGATGACGCGCGCATGGCCGTCAATGCGCTGCCACCCTCGCCGTACACACGGCTGTTCAAGGAAGGCATCACGTTCTACGGCGAGCTGGTGCCCGGCGGCGTCGCGGCCGAGCCGCACGAGGCGCCGAAGCTCACGCCCTCGCAGCTCGAAGCCCTGCGCATGGTGCTGGAGACCCAGGTGGATGCCGAGCACGACCAGCTCGGCCGCTGGGTCCCGTGGCTCGCGACGTTCGGGTCGGTGAGCCCGCTGCTCGGTCTGCTTGGCACGGTGCTCGGCGTGATGGACGCGTTCATCGGCATCGCCACCAGCGGAGCGGGGAACCTCGGCGCGGTCGCGCCGGGCGTGGCGGAGGCGCTGGTCACGACCGTCGCCGGCCTCGCCGTGGCCGTGCCGTCGGTGATGGCCTACAACATCTTCACCGCGAGACAGAACTTCATCGCCGCCGAGCTCGAGGGCTTCGCGCGCGAGATGATCGTCACGCTGGCCCGCGAGGGACGGCTCTGACGTGCTCCGCCCGCGTCGCCGCTCCCGCTCGAGCTTGAACGCCGACATCAACGTGACGTCGCTGGTGGACGTCGCGTTCGTGCTGCTCATCATCTTCATGATCACCGCCCCGATGATGCAGGGCGGCGTGGACGTGCGGCTTCCCCGCGCAGAGTCCCGCCCGCTCGAGTCGCACGAGGGCCTCATGGTCACGGTGGACCGGCGCGGCCGCATCTACGTGGACGAGGCGCCGTTCAGCTACGCCGACTTCCGCTCCAGCTTCCAGGCGCTGGTGGCCCGGCGCCGCCCCACCGCGATCTACCTGCGCGGCGATCGCGGGGTGCCCTATGGGGATGTGGTGCGCGTGCTCGCCGTGATCCGCGCCTCGGGCGTCCAGAACGTGGGCCTGGTCGCGGAGCAGGAGGACCAGGGACCGTGAGGGCCCTCGCGGACCGCGCTGCTGCCGAGCGGCCCGCGCCGATGGCGCTCCTTATGACCGCGGCGCTGCACGGCCTGCTGATCGCGGCCTTCGTGCTCCCGGCCCGCGAAGTCAGGCACTCGCCGCTGCCGGCCTACAGCGTGGAGTTGATCGCGGCACCGCGCGCGAGCACGGACGCCGCGACGACCGATGCGGCTGCGGCGCCGACCCCCACTCCCGCTCCGCCCACGCGTGCTGAAGCACGCGGTCGGCCGACGGCACGTCCTGAAGGACGCCAGCCGACCGCAGCCCCCGTTCCGTCCGCCCGTCCGCCCGTCCGCCCGTCCGCCGTTCCCGCCACAGCCGCGGCGCCCTCGCCCAATACCAACACCGCGCCCGGCACGGGAACGGCTCCCGCGACGATCCGCACGGTTGGCGTCGAATTTCCGTTTGAGGGGTATCTACGAAACCTGGTGGCGCAGGTCTATCGGCGGTGGCATCCCCCGGCGGGCAACGCCGACCTCGAATCGGAGATGCTCTTCTTCGTGCACCGCGACGGCTCGATCACCGGCCTGCAGTTCGTCACGCGCTCCGGCTCGTTCGCTTTCGACCTCGAGGCGCAGGGCGCCGTCGAGGCAGCTTCGCGCGCCGGCTCGTTCGGCCCGCTCCCCGCGGGCTTCGCGCCTGACGTGCTGCCGGTCTCGTTCTTCTTCAGCCCGCGCTCGCTCAGGTGAGGCCGGGGCGCTTGATGGTGCTCGCCGCCCTGATGCTGCCCGTGAGCGCGCGCGCGCAGGACACGACACGCGTCGAATCGGGCGTGCGCATCGGCATCACCTACACGCCCGGCGTGCGGCCGAGTCTCGCGGTGATCAGCGCGGCGGGCGTGGACTCGGTCCGGGTCGTGCTCGAGCGCGACCTCGATCAGTCCGATCGCTTCGAGATGGCCCCGCGTTCCACCGTGCCGGCGGCCGTGGACGCCAGGGCGTTGACCGCGCTGGGCGTGAGCTACGGCGTGCTGCTGGCCGGGTCGGCCGGCGGCGTCGACATCACGGTGCTCGATTCGCGCAACGGCGCCGAGCTGCTCAAGCGCACGGTGAACCCGGATCTGCGGCTGGCGCTGCACCAGGCGGCCGACGAAATCGTCCGCGCGATCACGGGGCAGCCGGGCATCGCGTCCACGCAGCTGTTGTTCGTGCTCGATGGGCGGATCGCGCGCGTCGATGCCGATGGGCAGAACTTCACGCGGCTGCGCAGCGCCGGGTGGCCCTCGCTCTCGCCGGCGTGGTCGCCGGACCGGCGCACCATGGCGTACACCGCGTTCGTGCGCAGCGGCCAGCCCATCGTCCTCCAGGACCTCGCCAGCGGCAGGCGCGAGGTGGTGCCGGGCACCGAGGACGGCCTCAACATCACGCCCGCCTTCTCTCCGGACGGGCGCTCGCTGGCCTTCGCGCACGGTACCGAAGAGGGGATGGACATTTACCTTTACCAACTGGGCGACAGGCGGGAGGCGGGGGGCGGGAGGCCGATCCGCCTCACCAGCAGCCGGTTCGCAGACAACCTCTCGCCCACGTGGAGCCCGGACGGCAGCCGTATCGCGTTCATCTCGAACCGCGCGCGCACGCCGCAGCTCTACGTGATGGGGTCGGACGGCACCGGGCAGGAGGTGCTCGCGCGGTTCGACTACGGCGCCACCGGCACCACGTCGGCGCCGGACTGGTCGCCCGACGGCCGGCTGGTCGCGTTCCACCGCGACGTCGGCGGCGTGCCGCAGCTGTTCGTGGTGGATGTGGACGATCGCGGCGTGCGGCAGCTCACGGGCTCCGGGCGCAACGAGGATCCGACGTGGGCCCCGGACAGCCGCCACGTCGCGTTCGTCTCCTCGCGCACCGGCGCGCGGGAGCTGTGGGTGCTCGACCTGGAGACGGGCCGGCTGCGCCAGCTGACCAGCGTCGGCGGCGCCCGGCTCCCGGCCTGGTCGGCGCGGCGTACACTGAATGAGGGAAGGCCATGACGTCCTGTCGCATCGATCGCGCTGCGCTGCTGCTGGCATTCGGGTTCGCGGCGTGCAGCTCGAATCCGAAGCCGGCGCCCGCGCCGACGCCCGTCGCGCCGGCCGTCGACAGCGCCGCGCTGCGCGCCCGCGCCGATTCGGTGCGCGCCGCGGCACGGCGCGACTCGCTCGCGGCCGCCGCGGCCGCCGCCCGCGCCGATTCGCTGGCCCGCGTCCGGACCGACTCGCTCGCGAGCGCCTCGGCCCGTGCGCGGGCCGACAGCGTGCACGCGCAGGTGCTGCGCGACAGCGCCGAGGCCGCCGCGCGGCTGCCCTCCGGCCTCGACTCGGCGAGCGACCGCGCGATCGCCCAGCCCATCCACTTCGACTACGACCGCTCGGACCTCAAGCCGGAGGACGAGACCGCGCTGGACCGCAAGGTCGCCGTGCTGCGCGCCAATCCGCGGCTCGAGCTCCAGATCGAGGGGCACTGCGACGAGCGCGGGCCCGACGAGTACAACCTCGCCCTGGGCGAACGCCGGGCCGCCACGACCAAGCGGTGGCTGGTCGAGCACGGCACCCCGGACGCGCGCCTCACGATCATCAGCTACGGCGAGGAGCGGCCCATTGACCCGGGCCACACCGAGGAAGCGTGGGCAAAGAACCGCCGCGCGGAATTTCGCGTGACGCGGAGCGCGCGATGAGACCGCATCTCGGTGCCACGCTCATCCTGGCGGTATCGGTGAGCGGCTGCGCGATGCACAGCGACGTCGTCCGCCTCGAGCAGCAGCTCGAGGCCCGGCGCCAGGAGTCCCAGCGCTCCGACTCCGTGATCGCGGCGAACGTCGCGGGACTCGCGCGGCTGCTCCAGAGCGTCGCGGATTCGCTCGCGGCGCAGCAGACGGCGCTCGCCCAGCTCAAGGGCGACGTGCGCACCGAGCTCTACAACGTCCAGCAGCAGCTGGTCGCGATCCAGGAGCTGACGGGCCAGAGCCAGCAGCGGCTTTCGGAGCTGCGGGGCCAGCTCGAGCAGAGCCAGCGCCAGCTTCCCGCCGGCAGCCCGGCGGTCCCACCGGCCACGCCGGCGGCGGGGCAGGCGGCCGCTCTGGCCGTGCCTGCCGGCCAGGCTCCGGGCATGCGTGAGCCCACGGCCGACCAGCTGATCGACATCTCGGTGGCGCAGCTGCGCCGCGGCAGCCCGGGCGCCGCTCGCGTCGGGTTCGACGAGTTCGTGCGCAAGTATCCGGACCACCCGCGCATGGCCGACGTGCTGTTCATGACCGGCGAGGCGTTCAGCGCCGAGCAGCGCGCCGACTCCGCAGCGGTGGCGTACCGCGCCGTCGTCCAGCGCTTCCCGCAATCCACGCGCGCGCCGTCGGCGCTGTACAAGCTGGCCATGCAGGCGCTCGCCGCCGGTCGCAGCGCCGAGGCGCGCGATGACTTCAATCGAGTCGTGACCACCTACCCGCAGTCTCCGGAGGCTGGCCTGGCGCGCGATCGCCTGCGCTCGCTCCCCGCCCGATGATCGAGCGCGACCGGGATCCCGACGAGCTCCAGAAGGGCGAGATGCCGTTCCTCGACCACCTCGAGGAGCTGCGCTGGCGCCTGATCAAGAGCATGATCGCGATCGCGGTCGGCGTGGGGCTCGGTTACGCGGTCGTCACCAACTACGACGTCATCGCGTTCCTCACGCGGCCGATCGACCCGTATCTGCCGGCCGGGAAGAAGCTGCTGTTCACGCACCCGATGGAACCGTTCATGATCACGCTGAAGCTCGCCCTGGTGGCCGGCGTGGTGTTCGCGGTCCCGATCGTGCTGTATCAGGCGTGGGCCTTCCTGCGGCCGGCGCTGTACCGGCGCGAGCGGCGCGTCGTGGTGCCGATCGGCCTCGCAGCCGTGGCCATGTTCCTCATCGGTGCGGCGGCGGGGTTCTTCATCGTGACGCCGCTCGCGATCAAGATGATCTGGGGCTTCCAGACCGGCAGCCTCGCTCCGATGATCACGGCCGAGGAGTACTTCGGGTTCACCTTCGCCGTCATCGTGTCCTTCGGCGCCGTGTTCGAGCTGCCGCTGATCGCGCTGGGGCTCATCTACCTGCGCATCCTCACCTCGGCGTTTCTCAGGCGCCACCGCCGCACATTCATCGTCGTCAACTCGATCGCGTCCGCCATCCTGACGCCGGGTGACCTGGTCGTGATGACGCTGATCGTGATGATTCCGGTGCAGCTGTTCTACGAGCTGGCCGTGGTCATGGCGCTGATCATGGAGCGGCGCCGGGCGCGGGCGGAGCAGCAAAAGGAAGCCGACGGCGATCCGGCGGGAGTCGCGGCGGCCGGCGGGGCCTGATGCCGGTGCGTCGGTGCCTCTGCGCCTCGGTCATCCTGTTGCTCGCGGCCCGGCCGGCGCTGGCGCAGATAACCGTGATCCGCGGGGGCGGGGGCGACAGCCTGCGCACCCGTCAGGACAGCCTGCGCGCACGCGGCGACAGCACGCGCGACACCACCATCGGGCGCGGCAAGGGCCTGCCGCGCACGCCCAGTCGCACCTTCCCGCAGCCCGACTCCATCATCACCGAGCTGATGAAGCGGCCCGGCTTCCGGGTGCTGCGCTACGCGGCCGACTCGGTGCAGCTGCGCGCCCTAGACCAGGAGGTGCGGCTGGCGGGCAAGGGTCTGGTCGAGCGCGAGGGCTCCACGCTCGAGGCCGACAGCATCCGCTACGCCGAGAAGACGTGCGGGATCCGCGCGGTGGGCGGACCGCACCTGTTCGATTCCTCGGGCGTGCTGATCGGCGAGGGCATGCAGTACGACGCCTGCAACCAGACCGGCCTGGTGGAGCACGCCAAGACGGACCTCCCCTACCAGGGCGGCACCTGGTACGTGCTGGGCCACATGGCGTTCGACAACCGGGAGGACCGGGTCTACGCGGCCAGCGCCGTGATGACCACCTGCGATCTCATCGATCCGCACTACCACTTCGCGACCAAGCAGGTGAAGTGGGTCAACAAGCGGCTGATGGTGGCGCGGCCCGCCGTGCTGTACGTGGAGGACGTCCCGATCGCGTGGCTGCCGTTCATCTTCCAGGACACGCGCCACGGCCGCCGCTCGGGGATCCTCTCGCCGGGCTTCGGCATCAACGAGATCGTGCGCTTCAATCCCGGCTACCAGCGCCACATCTCGAACATCGGCTACTACTGGGCCCTGAGCGACTACACCGACGCGCAGCTGTCGTTCGACTGGTACGCCAACACCTATACGACCATCAACGGGCGGTTCCGGTACCGGTGGCTCGACCGCTTCCTCGCCGGCGGCATCGCGTACCAGGAGCTGCACCAGGCCGACGGCTCCACGTCACGCCGGATCTCCTGGAGCCACCAGCAGCAGTTTTCGCTCGCGAGCCAGCTCACGGCGAGCATCGACTACGCGACCAGCTCGCAGATCATCTCGCGCAACGCGGTGGACCCGGTGCTCGCGATCGGCACCATCGACAGCCGCGTCAACTACTCCACGCGGTTCGACTGGGGCATGCTCAACATCGGCGGCAGCCGCACCCAGTCGCTCGATCAGCCGCAGGTGACGGCGACCGTTCCGACGGTCAGCTTCTCGCCCAACCCGATCGCGATCTCGCGCAACGTGGTGTGGTCGCCGGCCTTCAGCTTCACCAACAGCATCGTGCAGAACGGCGGATCGCCGATCGGCGTGGCGGTCGGCCCCGGCCTGTTCGACAGCCTGCGCACCAACAGCCGCTCCTCGAACATCAGCCTCTCGACACCACTGCGCATCGGCACCTGGAACCTCTCCAACAGCGTGAACGTCAGCGACGAGTGGAGCAGCACCCGCACCACCGTCGTCGATACCGCGGCGCACACGGTGACGACCCAGGCCGAGCGCTTCCAGACCGGCGTGGACTGGTCGACCGCCATCGGGCTTCCCGAGGCGTTCCAGGGCTCGTGGAACCTCGCGCCGTCGGTCTCGATGGTGAACACGGGCAGCGGGCCCTACGCCGTCCGGAACTCGTACACCAACGGTCAGTTCGTCACGTCGGGGAAGCGGTTCCAGTTCTCCCTCGGCACCTCGCCGACGCTGTTCGCGCTGCTGCCCGGCTTCGGCCCGATACTGCGCATCCGCCACGCCATCTCGCCGTTCATCTCCTGGTCCTACTCGCCCGCCGCCGAGGTTCCGGCCGACTACGCGCGGGCCCTCAACCAGGGCCAGCTCCCGGCCAGCCTGGTGCAGCCGGCCCGGCAGTCCGTCAGCTTCGGCCTGTCGCAGAACTTCGAGGCCAAGCTGCGCCCGCCGCCCCCCGCGCCGGGCGATACGCTCCGGGCCGCCGTGCGCGATACCTCGAAGAGCCCGGGTACGCCGCCTGAGGGCCGCAAGCTCAAGCTGCTCTCGATCCAGACGAGCTCGATCTCGTACGACTTCGAGCAGGCCAAGCTCCCGGGCCGCAACGGCTGGACGACCCAGGCGTTGAGCAACACCATCAGCAGCGACCTGCTGCACGGTCTGTCGTTCAGCTTCACGCACGACCTGTGGGACGGCCCGGTCGGCTACGACTCCACGCGCTTCAAGCCGTACCTGACGAGCGTCACCTTCGGCTTCTCCATGGGCGCGAACGTGCTCAACATGTTCCGCTCGATCCTCGGCCTCTCGCCCGGCCCGAGCGCCCCGCGCACCGACTCGCTCGCCACGCCGGCCTCGCCGACCAATCCGGGCGCGAGCTTCACCAACGCGTTCCAGCGCGGCCCGCTCGCGACCGCGTTTTCCTCGACCGACCGCATGAGCCCTGCACGCGGCGGCCAGGCCTTCCAGGCCTCGTTCAACTACAGCCTCCAGCGCACCCGCACGACGACCACAGTCACGACCTCCGGCGGAACCGCCACCATCCCGGGCCCGGTGGTCACGGCCAACTCGATGCTCAGCGGCCAGATGTCCTTCTCACCCACCGCGCACTGGACCGTGTCGTGGTCCACGTCCTACAACTTCACCGAGGGGCAGTTCAGCGACCACGTGGTGCGGCTCGACCGCGACCTGCACGACTGGCGCGCCACCTTCGCGTTCGTGAAGAGCCCGAACGGCAACTTCTCGTTCAACTTCAACATCGTCCTGATCCCGGAGCCGGACCTCAAGGTCGGCTATGACCAGCAGACCGTTCGGTAAGAAACGAGCCACTCTGTCCACGAACGTGGACATTGCAGACGTACGTGGTGCTTCCAGCATTGCCATCCCAACACTATGCGTTACAACGTCTTAGGGACGTGTTCCCGGCACGGCATGACCCGTGCTTCTTATGAGCCCGCACGCCAACCTGGAGCAGGTATGCGCACCCTACCCGGACTGCTGCTCGCTGCCTTCGCCGGCCTCGTGGCCGGCTGCACCGACCACGTGGGGACGGGGACGATCCTGCCGCCGCCGGCGTCGGTGGGGAGCATCTCGCTCAACGGGGCCATACACCTCGACTGGAGCGACGACTCGTACCTGGCCGATCCGTCCGCGTTCGACCACTACAATGTCTACAGCACGAGCTACGACCTCGACCACAACACGTGCGGCACGAGCTGGAGCCTCGAGGGCACGACGGTCTCGAACACGTTCCTGGTCGGCGCGCTCACCAACGGCGTGCCGCGCTGCTTCGCTGTTTCCGCGACCTCGACCGACGGCAACGAGAGCCAGTGGTCGCCGCTGCACTACGATACGCCGCGGCCCGACGCGAAGAGCGTCGTCGTGTTCACGACCGCGGGGAACCCGGCCGCCAACGGCTTCCGGTTCTGGTTCGACGCGAACGGCAACGGCCGGGTTGATTCCACCGAGCTCGGGCTGGTGGGCGCGAGCAGCGCGAGCTCCGACTTCACCGTCCAGGTGAGCGGCCCCAACCTCCAGATCGCACCGGTGTTCAGCGGCACCCAGGTCCAGACGTACGGCATCATCAACGACCTGACGGACATCGACATCGCGCCGGATTCCGGTTACAGCGCCGCGCCGGTCACCGCGGCGGTGCGTACGGGCTACGTCTTCCAGATCAACGTAGGCGACGGGTTCTACCGCTACGGCGCGATCAAGGTCAGCGCCGTCGGGAGCAACTATATCATCTTCGACTGGTCGTACCAGACCGATCCCGGCAACCCCGAGCTGCTGAGGATGGGCAGGATCGCCCGCATGCCGTAGTTTCCGGCATGGCGGTCTCCGCACCACCCCGCGTCGTTCGCGCCCCCCGCGGCAGCTCGCTCAGCTGCCGCGGCTGGGTTCAGGAAGCCGCGATGCGGATGCTGATGAACAATCTCGATCCCGACGTCGCGGAGCGGCCCGAGGATCTCGTCGTGTACGGCGGGACGGGCCGCGCGGCGCGCTCGTGGGAGGCGTTCGACGCGATCGTCCGCACCCTGAGGACGCTCGGCAACGACGAGACGCTGCTGGTGGCGAGCGGCAAGCCGGTGGGTGTGTTCCGCACCCATGAAGACGCGCCCCGGGTGCTGATCGCGAACGCGAACCTCGTCGGCCGGTGGGCCACCTGGGACGTGTTCCGCGACCTCGAGCGCAAAGGCCTCATCATGTACGGCCAGATGACGGCCGGCTCGTGGATCTACATCGGGACGCAGGGCATTCTCCAGGGCACCTACGAGACGTTCGGCGCCGCCGCGCGGCAGCACTTCAAGGGCTCGCTCAAGGGACGGCTGGTGGTGAGCGGCGGCCTGGGCGGGATGGGCGGCGCGCAGCCGCTCGCCGCGACGATGAACGAGGGCGTGTTCCTCGGCATCGAGGTGGATCCGGCGCGGATCCGCCGCCGCATCGACACGCGGTACCTCGACAAGCAGGCCGATTCGCTCGACGAGGCGCTGCGCTGGTGCGAGCAGGCGCGCCGCACGGGCACGCCGCTCAGCGTGGGCGTCGCGGGCAACTGCGCCGAGGTGCTGCCCGAGCTGGTGCGCCGCGGCGTCGTTCCGGATGTGCTCACCGACCAGACCAGCGCGCACGATCCGCTGGGCGGCTACATCCCGGCCGGCTACGACGTGGCGGCCGCGGCCGAGCTCAGGGAGCGCGATCCGAAGGACTACGTGCGGCGCTCCATGCAGTCCATGGCGACGCACGTGCGCGCGATGCTCGACCTGATGCACAAGGGCGCCGTCACGTTCGACTACGGCAACAACCTGCGCACCCAGGCGCTCGACGCGGGCGTGAAGGACGCGTTCGACTACCCGGGGTTCGTGCCGGCCTTCGTGCGGCCGCTGTTCTGCGAGGGCAAGGGGCCGTTCCGCTGGGTGGCGCTCTCGGGCGACCCGAAGGACCTGGCGCGCACCGACCGGCTCGTGCTCGAGATGTTCAAGGACAATGAGCACTTGCGGCGCTGGATCACGCTGGCCCGGGAGCGGGTCGCGTTCCAGGGCCTGCCGGCCCGCATCTGCTGGCTGGGGCAGGGCGAGCGGGCGGCGTTCGGCCTCGCGATGAACGAGCTGGTGGGAAGTGGCGAGATCAGCGCGCCGATCGTCATCGGGCGCGATCACCTCGACACGGGCTCGGTCGCCTCGCCGTTCCGCGAGACCGAGGCGATGAAGGACGGCAGCGACGCGATCGCCGACTGGCCGATCCTGAACGCGATGCTCAACGTCGCGAGCGGCGCCTCGTGGGTGAGCTTCCACCACGGCGGCGGCGTCGGCATCGGCAACGCGCTCCACGCGGGGCAGGTGATCGTCGCCGACGGCACGAAGGATGCCGCGCGCCGCCTGGAGCGCGTGCTCACCAACGATCCGGGCCTCGGCGTCGCGCGCCACGCGGACGCCGGCTACGAGACCGCGACCCTGACCGCTGAGCGTCACGGGATCCGACTGCCGATGCGGGAAGGCTAGGTGACGGGTCGCTTCGCGCTGGTCAATGCTTCGGCCGTGATCTGCGGGCCCGCTGAGGGCGGGCCGGTGCGGCACCCGACCTGGGACCATCTCGGCGTGAAGAACGGCGTGGGCGTCGGCGTCGAGAACGGGCGCATCGCGATGATCGCGCCCGACGGCGAGCTGCGCGAGTGGACGCGCGAGGTGATCGATTGCGACGGCCGCCTCGTCACCGCCGGGCTCGTGGACGCGCACACCCACGCCGTGTTCGGCCGCGCGCGCCTCGGCGACCAGGCGCGGCGTGCCCGCGGCGAGGACTACAAGGCGATCGCCGCGGCCGGCGGCGGCATCCTCTCGAGCGTGGCCGACTTCCGCGGCCGCACCGAAGACGACCTGGTCGCGCTCACCACGAACCGGCTGCGCCAGCTGGCGGCGTTAGGCAGCACCACGATCGAGGTCAAGTCGGGCTACGGCCTCACGCTCGACCACGAGCTCAAGGCGCTGCGCGTCGTCCGCCGGGCCCAGGAGACCCTGCCCGTCACACTCGTGCCGACGTTCCTCGGCGCCCACGAGGTGCCCGAGGAATACCGCGCGCACCGCGACGCATACGTCAGGCTCGTCATCGAGGCGATGATCCCGGCGGTCGCGTCGCAGAAGCTGGCGCGGTTCTGCGACATCTTCTGCGAGCCGGGCGTGTTCGGTCTCGCCGAGAGCGAGGCGATCCTGACCGCGGCGCAGCGCGCCGGGATGCTCGTGAAACTGCACGCCGACGAGCTCGACAACATCGGCGCCGCCGAGCTGGCGGCGCGACTGGGCGCTACCTCGGCGGATCATCTCGGCGGGATCTCCGCCAAGGGCGTGGACGCCCTGGCCGGGAGCGAAACCGTCGCCGTGCTCCTGCCCGGCACGCTGGTCTTCCTCGGCAAGACGCGCCAGGCTCCGGCCCGCGTGCTGGTCGAATCGGGCGCGATCCTCGCCCTGGCGACCGATTTCAATCCGGGCAGCTCGCCGACCGGGAACCTGCCGCTGATCATGGCGCTCGGCGTGAGCCAGCAGCGGCTCCAGCCCGAGGAGGCGTTCATCGCGGCTACGGTCAACGCCGCCTGCGCCCTGGGCGAGGGGTCCACCAGGGGCCGGCTCGTCCCGGGAGGCTCCGCCGACCTCGTCGTGTGGAACTGCCGGGACGTCCGGGAGCTGTGCTACTGGTACGGAATGCCGCTTGTCTGGCGGGTTTACGCCGCCGGTCATCCTTGTCATGGGGGTGAGGTGGGCATATCTTCCGCCGGCTCGGGAGCAGAACCGCTCTCGCCACGTATCTCCTGACGTCGTGGGCACATGGCCAACCTGGACAAGTTCAAAGAAACTGCCCGGAAGCACGAGCTGAAGTCCGAGTGGCCGAAGGCCATCGAGGCGCTCGCGAAGGCCATCGAGGAGTACGAAAAGGCGCCCGAAGGCGACGCCGACCTGGCGCTCTACAACCGCCTCGGCGACCTCTGCATCAAAGTCAACGACACGGCGAAGGCGATCCAGTACTACGAGCGCGCCGTGGATCGGTACCTCGAAGCCGAGCTCGTCAACCCGGCCATCGCGCTGGCCAACAAGGTGCTGCGGCTCTCCCCGGGCCGGCTCGCGATGTACCTCAAGCTCGGCATGCTGTTCGCGAAGAAGGGCTTCGCGGCCGAGGCCAAGCAGAACCTGCTCGAATATGCCGACCGCATGCAGAAAGCCGGCCAGATCGAGGAGGCGTTCCGCGCGCTGCGGAAGGTCGCCGAGATGTCGTCGGGCCAGGACGACCTGTGGGCCGTCCTCTCGCAGCAGGCGCGCGCGGCGGCCAGGACGCCCGAAGCGAAGGAGCAGATCGACAAGCTCCTCGCCGAGTTCGAGGCCAAGGACAAGGCCGCGACGCAGCGCAAGAGCCGGATGAGCCGGAACATGCTCACCGGCGAGCAGATCGAGGACAAGGGCCCGAAGAAGGGCGAGTTGATCTTCCTCGATCTCGACGAGCCGACGCCCGCCCGGAAGAGCACCGCCGCCAAGGCGCCCGAGACCGGCGCACCGGTCAGCG